>CAZQEJ010000071.1:9287-12794 GCA_964592165.1 uncultured Ilumatobacteraceae bacterium
CGTCGCGCAGCAGGCGGCGCATGATCTTGCCGCTGCGCGTCTTGGGCAGGTCGGGGGTGAAGTAGATCGTCTTCGGCTTGGCGATCGCCCCGATCTCGTGACCGACGTGGTCCCGCAACGCATCGGTACCGGCGTCCTCGCCACCGCGCAGCGTCACGTAGGCGATGATCGCCTGCCCGGTCGTCGCGTCGTTGGCTCCGACGACCGCGGCCTCGGCCACCGCCGGATGGGAGACGAGGGCGGACTCGACCTCGGTCGTCGAGATCCGGTGGCCGGACACGTTCATCACGTCGTCGACGCGCCCGAGCAGCCAGAAATAGCCGTCGTCGTCGATCTTCGCCCCGTCACCGGCGAAGTAGCGGCCTTCGAAGCGCGACCAGTACGTGTCGACGTAGCGCTGCGGATCGCCCCAGATGCCACGCAGCATCGCCGGCCAGGGCCGGGTGAGCGTCAAGTAGCCACCGCCGCGCTCGACCACTCGGCCCTCGTCGTCGACCACCTCGGCCCCGATCCCCGGCAGGGGGAACGTTGCCGATCCCGGCTTGAGCGTGGTCGCCCCGGGGAGTGGGCTGATCATGATCCCGCCGGTCTCGGTCTGCCACCAGGTGTCGACGATCGGGCACCGACCGCCGCCGATGTTCGCGTGGTACCAGATCCACGCCTCGGGGTTGATCGGCTCCCCGACCGACCCGAGCAGGCGAAGGGAGGACATGTCGTGCTTGGCCGGCTCCTCGGCACCCCACTTGATGAACGTGCGGATCGCCGTCGGCGCGGTGTACAGGATCGTCACCCCGTAGCGCTCGACGATCGACCACAGGCGGTCGTTGCCCGGGTGGTTGGGGACCCCCTCGTACATCACCTGCGTCGCCCCGAGGGCGAGCGGGCCGTAGACGATGTAGCTGTGGCCGGTGACCCAGCCGACATCGGCCGTGCACCAGAACACGTCGGTCTCCGGGTGGAGGTCGAACACGTACTTCTGGGTGAACGCGATCTGGGTCATGTAGCCACCGGTGGTGTGCATGATCCCCTTCGGCTTGCCCGTGGTCCCCGACGTGTACAGGAGGTAGAGGAGGTCCTCGGAGTCCATCTGCTCCGGCGGGCAGTCAGTCGATGCACCGGCCATCAGGTCGTGATACCAGTGGTCGCGGCCGGGGGTCATCGACACGTCGTTCCCGCCGCGGCGGACGACGACGACGTGCTCGATCGTCGGCGTCGAGGTGAGCGCCTCGTCGGCCGCCGACTTGAGCGGGAAGACGGCTCCTCGCCGCCACCCACCGTCCGCGGTGACGAGCACCTTGGCCTCCGCGTCGTTGATCCGGTCGGACAACGACTGGGCGCTGAACCCGCCGAACACGACGCTGTGCGGGGCGCCGATCCGGGCGCAGGCGAGCATCGCCACGACGGCCTCGGGGATCATCGGCAGGTAGATGTTGACCCGGTCGCCGCGGCGGACGCCGAGCCCCTTGAGCACGTTGGCGAAGCGGGCGACCTCGTCGCGCAACTCGGCATAGGTGATCGTGCGCGTGTCACCCGGCTCACCCTCCCAGTGGATGGCGACGCGATCGCCGATGCCCGCCTCGACGTGCCGGTCGAGGCAGTTGTACGCCGCGTTCAGCTTCCCGCCGACGAACCACTTCGCGTACGGCAGCTGCCAGTCGCAGATCTCGGTCCACTCCTGCGACCAGTCGAGCAGCTCGGCAGCCTGGCGTGCCCAGAAGCCGAGGTAGTCCGCGTCTGCTTCGTCGTACAACTCGGTGCCGGCAGCGAGAGTCGTGCGCGTGAAGCTCGCCGGCGGAGGGAAGGTCCTCTGCTCGTCGAGAAGGGCGTCGATCCCGGTGGTGCTCTGGTCGGCCATGGCGTTCTCGTCCCCTTTGTGATCCTGCGAGGAACGCTAACCGCGTCACCCGGGGGGTGTTCCAGCGTGCATCGCGGCGGTCCTACGATGAGCCGATGGAGCCGCAGGTGCCGACCGACGCTCACCTCGCCGCCGCGGCGCAGCTGATCGCCCTTGCCGAGCGCGTCGCGGCCGAAGGCCCACCGGTGAGGACCATCGCCCGCTGCCGGGCGCGCCGCCGGGCGAGATCCGCCGCCTCCCCCGCCTGACGGACCGCCCGCGGCCCGTCCTGGCGACCGCGGACCGGGCCGCGAGCTCAGCTCGGCCACCATCGTCGATCCCGCACCGCGGGAGGGATGATGACCTACGAACGGCTGACCGACGAGGAGTCGCGCGAACGCGTCGCCGCGATCATCGCCGCAGCCGACCTGATCGCCGACAAGCCGGTGCACGGTGGGAAGCGACCACGCCCCCCGCGTGGCGCGGAACTGCCCAGCTACCGGCGGCTGGTCGGCGGCGCCGTCGTCGGGGTGCTCGTGCTCATCGGATTGGTGGTCTGGACGAAGGCGACCGAGCTCGTCGAGCCCGATCAGGGCGACCCACCACAGGTCCTCCTCGCCGGTGATCTCCCCGGCACGGACTCCTCCGTGGTGACCGTTCCCGACGGCCCGTCGAGCAGCGGCGTTCCCGAGCCGCCGTCCAGTCCGGCTCCCGGGACCGAACCACCCGAGTCGGTGCCGCCGGAGACGGCCCCACCGCAGACCGCCCCACCGCAGACCGCCCCACCGGAGACGGTGCCGATCGTGACGATGCCACCGGTCACGGTCGAGCCGAGCGAACCGCCACACAGCCGGAACATGCCCGGGATCAGCAGCTACGTGACCCGCTCGGGGAGCACCGTGACGCTCAACGGGACGGTCCCCGATCAAGCGAGCCACGACCTGATCGTCACCCTGGCCGGTCAGGTGCTCCTCGGGACCCAAGTCGACGAGTTGACGATCGATCCGCTCGCGTCAGCACCCGTCCCCCTGTACGAGGTCCCCGCCGATCTGCTGTGGGACGGCGACAGCGCCGTGCTCCGTCTCGACGCAGCCCCCCAGATCGTCCAGTTCGGCGCCGTGATGAAGCTGCACACCGGCGTGACGCTCGATCTCTACGTGCACACCGACGCCCACGGTGACCCCGCAGCGATGCTCGAACAGACCCGCCAGCAGGGTCAGGCGCTGATCGTCATCCTCGTCGCCCAGGGCGTGGACCCGAGTCGGATCCACCTCGTCCCGATCGGATCGGCCGAACCGCTCGGCCTGACCGGCGCGGGCGGGGAGAACCTCGACCGCCGCGTCGAGTTGGTCTTCAACGGACTGTACGGCTGAGCGAGGGCGAGCCCCGGTGGGCGTTCACTGCTCCGTGGAGCGGATCCATTCGATCACGGTGAACGAGCCCAGACCGCTCGGATCGAGGAGCGCTTCGGCCTCGCCGATCCGGCTCCGCCCGGTGAGGGCCGCGAGGCTCGGGCGCGCGGACTCCGCCTCCCACCGTTGACGTCCCTCGGCGACGAGCTCGTCGATCCCCCACAGGCGCAAGTACTGCGCCTGAGTGCGCAGCGCGTCCGGTTCCCCGACCGCGGCGACGAGTTGGTCGAGGCAGACTTCGGCAGTGACGTCCTGCTCTCC
>CAZQEJ010000071.1:12894-15880 GCA_964592165.1 uncultured Ilumatobacteraceae bacterium
GGCCGGAGCACCTCGACGAGCCGTCCGGAGTCTTCGGCGACGAAGGCCTCCCTCCACCCTCCGTCGAACACGAGGAGCCGGAACGGGATGTTGTCGAGGAGCTCGTTGGCCAGCACCATCCCCCTGATCGGGCCTCCGGGGAGGTCGGCTCGCGATTCGACCCCGGGCGGATGCATCTCCCGCTGGGCGGCGGAACGCTCGACGAGGACGTGGGCAAGCGCTCCTTGGCGGAGGACCTCCGGTTCGGCAGCACGTATCGCTCGAGCCAGCGTCCCGGGGCCGGCACCGACCTCGACGAGATCGAAGCGCCCGGGAGAACCGAGCTCACGCCAGCAGGCGTCGATCGCACGGGCGATGACGGCGCCGAACAACGGCCCGACCTCCGCGGAGGTGAGGAAGTCGCCGCGCCGCCCGGCTCGACCCGTGACGGTGTAGAACCCGCTCGGTCCGTAAAGAGCAGCTTCCAGATACTCGTCGAAACGCACCGCGGCCGACGCCTCCCGGCGCTACTTGGCCAGCGCGCCGGTGATCGTCGACAGATCGCCGAAGCGGAACACGATCCCGGGGAGAACACCGAACAGCAGCGTCGCCGCGCCGCAGATGCCGAGCGCGGCGGCGAGCGAGGACGGCGTCTTGATCCGCCCGGCGGGGACATCGTCGGGGACCGGCTTCATCCACATCTCGCGCAGCACGTTGCCGTAGTAGCCGAAGGAGACCACGGCGTTGACCGCGGCGACGAGGGCGAGCACGTTCGCCCATCCGGTCCCCGCGCTGAGCACAGCCTTGAACGCGGCGAGCTTGCCGACCCAGCCGGCGAGCGGGGGGACACCGGCGAGGGAGGCCATGAAGAACGTCATCAGCACGGTCAGGCCGGGTGCGTAGGACAGCAGACCACCGTACGAACTGATCTCCCCGCTGCGCGTCCGGCGAGCGACGGCGATCACGACGGCGAACGCGCCGAGGTTCGTCACCGCGTAGACGAGCAGGTAGGTGACCACGGCGGTGACCGGTTGGGTGCTCGTGCCGCTCGTCGCCGCGACGGCCAGGGGCATGAGCATGAACCCACCCTGGCTGATCGACGAGTAGGCGAGCATGCGCACGATGTTCGTCTGGCGCAGGGCGACGACGTTGGCGACGGTCATCGTCACCGCGGCGAGGACACCGAGGAACGGCTGCCAGATGTCACCACCGGAGGGGAAGGCGACATAGACGAGCACGACGAGAGCGACGAACCCGGCGGCCTTCGTCGACACGGAGAAAAACGCGGTGATCGGCGTCGGCGCTCCTTCGTAGGCGTCCGGAGCCCAGCTGTGGAACGGCACGGCGGAAATCTTGAAGGCGAATCCGACGAGGACGAAGATGATCGCCAAGGCCGCCGCGGAGGAGATCGCTCCCGACTTGAGGTAGTCGGCGACCTGGGAGAAGCCGGTCGCGCCGACCTCGCCGTAGAGCAAGGACATGCCGTAGAGCATGATCGCCGAGGAGAACACGCCGAGGAGGAAGTACTTCACCCCCGCCTCGTTGCTCTTCGCGTCCCGCTTGCGCCACGCGGCGAGCATGTAGGAGGGGATGGAGAGGAACTCGAGGGCGATGAACAGCGAGATGAGGTCACGGCTGGAGGAGATCATCACCATGCCCAGCGTCGAGGTGAGCAGGAGGACGTAGTACTCGCCCTCCCAGTAGTCACCGTCGACGACGTATTGCTGGGAGGCGAGGACGACGATGTAGCTGGCGAGGAGGAACAACGCCGTGAGGACGAGGGAGAAGTCGTCGACGACGTAACCGCCGTCGAACATCGACCGTGCCGGCCCGCTGTCGACAGCGAGGGTGAACACCGGCACCAAGGTGACGAGCAGACCGATCCCGGCGATCGAGGCGAGCAGGTACTTCTTCGACTCCTCGAGGACCAAGTCGGCGATGATCACGACGCAGATGACGCCGGCGAGAACGATCTCCGGGGCGAGCGCGTGGTAGTCGAGCTTCGGCGAGGAGAACGGCACCCCGGCGGCGAGGAGGCTGGCGAGCACCGCTCAGCCCCCGACCCGGAAGGCCTTCAGGGCGACCTCGATGGCCGGGTTGAAGACCCGGAACATCAGGTCCGGCCAGACACCGAAGACGACGATGGCGACGAGCAGCGGTGCCCAGGAGAGCCACTCGATCACCGTCACGTCGTGCAGCCGCTCGTGCCCGTGATCGTCGTTCGCCGCCGCGGACAGGCTCTTGGCCAGAGCCGGTGCGTGCCCGTGGGCGGCGTGCCCGTCGCCGTCGCCGTCGGCTCCCAATCCGGCGAACTCGGCGGTCGGTTCCCCGAACGCCGTGCGCTGGTAGAGCCACAGCAGGTAGGCGGCGGCGAATACGGTGCCGATCGCGGCGACGACCATGAACGTGCGGAACGTCTCCTCGGGGAGCGCGGCGAGGGTCGCGTTACCCGCGAAGGGGTGATAGGCGGAGAGGATCGCGGGGAACTCACCCCAGAACCCGGCCAGGCCGGGCAGGCCGAGGGAGGCCATCGCGCACAGCCCGAAGATCCAGCCGAGGCGAGGGATCTGGCGCAGGATGCCCGAGATCCGGCGGATCTCCATCGTGTGGTAGCGGGACTTGATCGAGCCCATCAAGAAGAAGAGCATCCCGGTGATCAAGCCGTGGGCGACCATCCCGAACATCGCCGCGTTGAACCCGAAGGGGGTCATCGTCGCGATGCCGAGCATGACGAAGCCCATGTGGGCGACCGAGGAGAACGCGATCAACCGCTTCATGTCGGTCTGGGCGAGGCAGCCGAGCGCGCCGTAGATGATCCCGATCACGGCGAGCACACCGATCCACGGAGCCCATTCCCGGGCGGCCTGGGGGAGGATCGGGATGGCGATGCGCACGAACCCGTAGGTACCGAGCTTGAGGAGCAAGGCGGCGAGGATCACCGATCCTTGGGTCGGCGCCTGGGTGTGGGCGTCGGGGAGCCAGGTGTGGAAGGGGAACATCGGCACCT
>CAZQEJ010000072.1:0-15811 GCA_964592165.1 uncultured Ilumatobacteraceae bacterium
CAGGTGATGAAGGACCGTGCGGACTTCGCCCGCAAGGGCATCTCCCGGGGTCGGGCGCTCGTCGCCTGCCGGTTCGCCGACGGGATCGCGATCGTCGCCGAGAACCCGTCGAACACGTTGCGCAAGGTCTCGGAGATCTACGATCGGATCGCCTTCGCCGGCGTCGGGCGGTACAACGAGTTCGACCAACTGCGTGTCGCCGGGGTGCGCGCCGCGGACCTCAAGGGTTATCAATACTCGCGGGAGGACGTCGACGCGCGCAGCCTGGCGAACAGCTACGGGCACATGCTCGGCCAGATCTTCACCCACGAGATGAAGCCGATGGAGGTCGAGATCCTCGTCGCCGAGGTCGGTGACGAGGATGCACCGGATCAGCTGTTCCACATCCTCTACGACGGAACGGTGATCGACGAGCGATCGTTCTCCGTGCTCGGCGGTGATGCCGAAGCGATCACGGCGCGGATGAACGATGCGTTCGTCACCGACTCGTCGCTGGCCGAGACGGTGCGAGCCGCGATCGCGGCTCTCGCCGGGCCGGAACGTGCTCTTCCGACGACCGATCTGGAGGTCGCTCTGCTCGCTCGGTCGAACGGGCGGCGTCGCTTCCGGCGGCTATCCGACACCGAGGTGGAGGAGCTCCGCGGCTGATGGAGCGGCGGATCTTCGGGCTGGAGAACGAATACGGCGTCACCTGCACCCTGCGGGGCCAACGTCGCCTCAGTCCCGATGAGGTCGCTCGCTATCTGTTCCGCCGTGTCGTCTCTTGGGGCCGCTCGTCGAACGTCTTCTTGCACAACGGGGCGCGGCTGTACCTCGACGTCGGCTCCCACCCGGAGTACGCGACGCCGGAGTGCGATTCGCTCTACGACCTCGTCGTCCACGACAAGGCCGGTGAGCGGATCCTCGAGTCGTTGCTCATCTCCGCCGAGCAACGGCTGCGCGAGGAAGGGATCCGCGGGACGATCTACCTGTTCAAGAACAACACCGATTCTGCAGGCAACAGCTACGGCTGCCACGAGAACTACCTGACCAGCCGGCGTGACGATCTCGGGCACTACGCCGAGGTGCTCATCCCGTTCCTCGTCTCCCGCCAGATCTACACCGGTGCGGGCAAGGTCCTGCAGACCGCGCGGGGGCCGGTGTTCTCCATCGCCCAGCGGGCCGAGCACATCTGGGAGGGCGTCTCGTCGGCGACGACCCGCTCCCGCCCGATCATCAACACCCGCGACGAGCCGCATGCCGACGCCGAGCGGTACCGCCGCCTGCACGTCATCGTCGGCGACTCGAACATGAGCGAGTACACGACCTTCGTCAAGGTCGGAGCGACGGCGATCATGCTCCGGATGCTCGAGGACCCGCAGGTCGTGTTGCGGGACATGACGCTGGAGAACCCGATCAGGGCGATCCGCGAGATCAGCCACGACATGACCTGCCGTCGTCGTGTGCGCCTGGCCAATGGGCGAGAGGTTTCCGCTCTGGACATCCAGCGCGAGTACCTCGAACGGGCGCTGCGCTATGCGGACAGCAAGGGCCTGCCGATGCTCGAGCAGAAGGCGCTGGAGATGTGGGAGCACTGCATCTCCACGATCGAGAACGATCCGTTGAAGCTCGACCGGGAAGTCGACTGGGTGATCAAGCACAAGCTGGTCGAGGCGTATCGGGCCAAGCACGACCTGTCTCTGGGTCACGCCCGAGTGCAGCTGATCGATCTCCAGTACCACGACGTCAGCCGTGACCGCAGCGTGTTCTACAAGCTGCAGGACCGAGGTCTTGTCGAACGGGTGTGCACCGATGCGGCGATCGACGAGGCCACCGACACGCCCCCGCAGACGACGCGCGCCCGCCTGCGCGGCGAGTTCATCAAGCGGGCCAAGGAACGCAAGCGGGATTACACCGTCGACTGGGTGCACCTCAAGCTGAACGACCAGGCACAGCGCACGGTGCTGTGCAAGGACCCGTTCAAGAGCCGCGACGAGCGGGTCGAGAAGCTGATCGCCTCGTTGTGAACGACCTGACCTACGCTGGCGGCCCCGCCCGTCCCGACCCCGCCGCAGGCGGGGCGGCGGGGTCTTCCGACGCCGAGCCGGAACGAGCCGGGCGGGGCAAGAGCTGGCGGGCAGCGCGGGAGTGGGCGATCGTGATCGTCATCGCCCTGACGGTGGCCATCGTCGTGCGCGCCTTCGTCATCGCCCCGTTCTACATCCCCTCAGACTCGATGTACGACACGCTCGCGACCCACGACCGGATCCTCGTCAACAAGCTCTCCTATCACCTCCATCCCGTACGGCGGGGGGACGTGATCGTGTTCACCCGTCCGGCCGGGGTCGACTTCGGCAACGACAAGGTCGAGGACCTGATCAAGCGGGTGATCGGGCTCCCCGGGGACACGATCTCGATCGCCAACTGCGTCGTCGTCGTCAACGGCCAGGTGCTCGACGAGCCGTACACCGACGGTCAGTGCACCGAACCGGCGGGACGGGCCGTCGATCCCGACGCCGACGGCACGTTCAGCGTGCCCCCGGGCGGGTACTTCGTGATGGGCGACAACCGTCGCCCGCAACAATCCTATGACAGCCGCTTTTGGGGGTTCGTCGACAAGAAGCTGATCATCGGCCGCGCCTTCGTCGTGATCTGGCCCCGCGGGCACTGGCGCTGGTTGTGAGATCGGCCGGCAGCCGTCAGCCGATCTCCGCCGCATAGGCGTCCATCATCCGGTCGACCCAATCGGAGTAGACCCCGTCCAGCCCCATCCGGAACCCGTCGTGGAGGTGGCGCTCGAGCTGCATGTCCCACCCGAGCGCGTAGCGGCCGAAGCGGTGGAGGAGGACGACGAGCCCGCCGCTCCAGTCGCTGTGGTGCATGTTCAGCGCGTCGATGCCTCGCTCGGCGAGCGTCGCGGCGCGGCGCTCAGCTCCTTCCTTGATCCGGTTCAGGCGCGTCGAGTCGACGAGCTTGACGGTGTCGTCGATCGGCCGGAGGGCGAGCAAGCGCTCCCACTCCGGGTCACACAGCCACAACCGGGGGAGCAGGGAGGGGACCTCGCTGCGGATCATCTCCAGCACCCGCTCGCCCGTGTCCTGCCCCTTCAGGTCGAGGGACAGAGCGTAGTCCGTGCCACAGGTGTCGAGCAGCTGCTCGAGGCTGGGGATGTGCCCGGGAAGCTGGGACCGGGTCAGCTCGGAGATCGGCGTGCGCCGAAAGCGGTTGCGGATCAGGCCGTCGTGGTCGAGGACAGGGACCCGGTCGCTGGTCAGCCAGACGTCGCTCTCCAGCCCCGTCGCGCCGAGCTTGAGCGCGAGGGAGAAAGCCTCGATCGTGTTCTCCGGAGCGTGGGCTCTCGCGCCTCGATGAGCGAACGCGATCGGGGGATCGGCGAGGGACGGAAGGCGCTGCTGCACGCCCCGATCGTCCCACGGCGGAGCGCCGGGAATGGTGCCGGGTAGGCTCGCGGCGGTGTTCAACATCCAGGGCAGCGAGGTCATCATCATCTTGCTGCTCGCCCTGATCGTGCTCGGGCCGGAGAAGCTGCCCGGCGCGATCAGGCAGTTCACGAAGATCTACGGCGAGCTGCGCAAGATGTCCAACGGCTTCCAGAGCGAGCTGCGCAATGCGCTCGACCAGCCGTTGCGCGAGCTGCACGAGACCGCGGATCTGGTGCGCAAGAACACCCCTCTCGACGAGCTGGCCAACCTCGGGTCGATGATCTCCGCACAGCTCTCCCAGACGAGCCCGCCGGCCGGGTCGGCTCCGGCCCCAGGCGCACCACCGGCTGAGGCGAGCGCGGCGCCCGACGCGCACCGCCTGCCCGGCGAGTCAGCGACCGGAGCCTCCGCGGCCGACGATGCGATGCGAGCCCCCGCGGAGCGGGACCCGACTTCGACGGGGTCACCGTTCGGTCCACCGAGCGGACCACGCCAACCGCCGCCGGGGGATGCCGACGGATGAAGCTGCCGTTCCGCACCCGGGCCCGGCGCCCGATGGCACGGACTCCCGACGACGAGATGACACTGCTCGAGCACCTCGCCGAGCTGCGCACCCGGATCATCCGCTCCGTGCTCGCCGTCGCCGTCGGCACGATCGGCGTCCTCGCCTTCTACGGGCCGATCCTGCGCGCCCTGGAAAAGCCGTACACGTCGATCTGCCGCCGCGACGCGTCGCTCCGTTGCGCGGACAACGGCCTGTACATCCTCAGCCCCCTGGAGGGGTTCTCCACCCGGGTCTCGATCTCCGTCTACGGCGGGGTGATCATCGCCTTGCCGGTGATCCTCTGGCAGATCTGGCGGTTCATCGTCCCCGGGCTGCACAAGCGGGAGAAGCAGTACGCCGTCCCCTTCGTCGTCTCCTCCGTCTTGCTCTTCCTCCTCGGCGGGGTGATCGCCTACTGGACGCTGGACAAGGCGTTGCAGTTCCTCATCGACTTCAGCGGTCCCGATGTGCGCCAGGCGTTCCAGGTGTCGAAGTACATCAGCTTCGTCGGGTTGATGATCGCCGCGTTCGGGGTCGGCCTCGAGTTCCCCCTCGTGCTCGTGTTCCTCCAGCTCGTCGGCGTGGTCAAGTATCAGGCCCTGTTCCGCGGCTGGCGCTATGCGATCGTCGCGATCGTGGCGATCGCCGCGGTGATCACCCCCAGCGGAGACCCCTACAGCCTGGCCGCGCTGTCGATCCCGATGCTCGTGTTGTACTTCGTCGCGGCGACGATCGGGATGATCGTCCAACGTCGGCGGGCCAAGGCGGCCGCCGCCGAGGAGTGAGGCGACGGTGAGCGGTGCCCGTGCCGACCGGCTCGCGCTGGCGAGCGATTACCCGTTCCCCCTCGATCGCTTCCAACTCGACGCTCTCGACGTCCTCGACCGTGGCGAGTCCGTTCTCGTTGCCGCCCCCACCGGCAGCGGCAAGACCGTCGTCGCCGAGTACGCGATCGCGGTCGCCCTCGACGTTGGGCGGCGGGCCTTCTACACCGCACCGATCAAGGCTCTCTCCAACCAGAAGTACCACGATCTCGCCCTCCGCCATGGCAGCAGGCGCGTCGGCCTTCTCACCGGGGACAACTCGATCAATCCCGACGCACCGGTGGTGGTGATGACCACCGAAGTGCTGCGCAACATGATCTACGCCCGCTCGAGCGCGCTCGCCGATCTCGACGTCGTCGTCCTCGACGAGGTCCACTACCTCCAGGATTCCTACCGCGGCCCCGTCTGGGAGGAGGTGATCATCCATCTCCCCGATCACGTGCGCCTGGTCTGCCTCTCGGCGACGGTGTCCAACGCGCAGGAGCTGGCGCAATGGATCACGACGATCCGGGGCACCACCGCGGCCGTCGTCGAGACGCGCCGGCCGGTTCGCCTGGAGCAGCTCTACCTCGTCGGGGACCGCTCCGCCGAGCGCCCCCAACTGCTCCCGACGATCGTCGACGGTCGACCCAACCCGGAAGCTTCGCGGCTCGACAGCGAACGCGCCCAGCTCCGCCACCGGGCGCCCCGGAGGCCGGGCCCGGCCCGGCGCCGCACGCTGTACACGCCATCGCGCCTGGAGGTCATCGAAACGCTGCAGGGCCGCGATCTGCTCCCCGCGATCGAGTTCATCTTCTCCCGCAACCAGTGCGACGAGGCGGTCCGCCACCTCCTCGCCGCAGGTGTGCGCCTGACCAGCCGCGACGAGCGGCGCCGGATCCACCGGATCGTCGACGAGCGGCTCGGATCGATCGCCTCCTCCGACCTGGCCGTCCTCGGTTTCGCCGAGTTCACCGCTGCTCTGGAGGCGGGGATCGCCGCCCACCACGCGGGGATGGTCCCCCCGTTCAAGGAGACGGTCGAGGCCTGCTTCACCGAAGGCCTGGTGAAGATCGTCTACGCGACCGAGACACTCGCCCTGGGGATCAACATGCCCGCCCGTTCGGTGGTCATCGAGAAGCTCTCCAAGTTCACCGGCGACCACCACGCCGCATTGACACCCGGTGAGTACACGCAGCTCACCGGGAGGGCGGGACGGCGGGGGATCGACCCGCTCGGGCACGCGATCGTGCTGTGGAGCCCATTCGTCACCTTCGACGAGGTCGCCGCGCTCGCCCTCAGCCGGGAGTTCCACCTCCGCTCCGCGTTCCGCCCGACGTTCAACATGGCCGCGAATCTCGTCGCCGGGTACACGAGCGAGGAAGCCCACCGGCTGATCGGGGTCTCCTTCGCCCAGTTCCAAGCGGATCGGGACGTCGTCGGGTTGGAAGCTCGCCTGCATCGCCGCCGTGCCCAGCTGGCCGAGCTGCGCGCCGCCGCACTCAGCCCGTACGGCGACCTCGACGAGCTGCGCGCCGAACGTTCCCAAGCGTTGCCCGAACGCCCGACCCGGGGCATGTCGGGGACGAACGCGGCGATCGTCGCCGCGCTCGCCGAGCTGCGCCCCGGGGACGTGCTCTACCTCGAGCACGGTCGCTACTCGGGGCGGGTGGCGGTGCTCTCCGTCGCCAACCGCAAGGGGGGGATCAAACTCCAGACGCTGACCCCGACGCGGCACACGATCACCGTCGCAGACCCCGACTTCCGCGTCCCGCCGCGCGTCCTCGGACAGGTCGAGCTACCGGTGCCGTTCGCCCCCAACCGGCAGAGCTTCCGCCGCGACGTCGCCCGCGCGCTCGACGCGGTCAAGCTCGCCCCGCGCCCGCCTCGGCGGCACACCCCACCCGACGCGGAGGGCCACCACTTCCCGGTCGAGGACGACCCCGAGCTCGGCGCCCGGCTGCACGCCGCGGCCCACGCCGACCGCGTCGCGGCCGAGGTGGTGACCCTCGAAGAGCGGGTGACCAAGCGCGCCGGCACGCTCCGCAACGAGTTCGACACGGTGCTCGGAGTTCTCGCCCGCCGCGGCTACCTCGACGGGTGGGAGCTGACCGACGCCGGCCGGCAACTCGCCCGCACGTTCCACGAGTGCGACCTACTGATCGTCGAGGCGACGCGCGCCGGTCTGCTCGACGGGCTCGACCCGGCAGCGATGGCGGGGATCGTCTCGGTCTTCGTCTACGAGCACCGCAGCCCGGAGCCGCCGCCTCCACCGTGGTTCCCCAGCGCCGCCGTACGCCGACGCTTCCTGAACATCGCGGCGATCAGCGACGAGTTGCTCGCCGAGGAGGCTGCGCTGGGATTGTCCATCCACCGCCCACCGGATCCGACGTTCTTCGCCGTTGCCTACGCGTGGGCCGCCGGTGATGCGTTCGCCGAGGTGATCGAGACCGAGGAACTGTCCGGCGGGGACTTCGTCCGCACGGTCAAGCAACTCGTCGACCTGCTCGGCCAGCTCGCCGAGACTGCTCCTCACCCGGCGACGCGGCGGACCGCGGCGGCGGCTGCTGAGCGGCTCTTCCGGGGGGTCGTCGCCGCGTCGGCGGCCGTCACCGTCGACGGCCCGCGGGACGAGGTACTGCCCGGCCGCGTGCCGCGGGACGATCGGTGACGATCCGCCCTGGAGTGGAGTGGGGCCGACCCGCCGCGCGCCCGCCAAACCTGGTCGAGGCCAGCGGCGACGCCGCGCTCGGCGCGATCGTCGGTGCCGCCCGGCGTGCTGGGGAACCGATCCCCCCGGTGCTCTTGTCGGCTGGGGACCTCGCCCGCACGTTGGGCACCAACCCTCGGGTCCCAGCTGCCGGAGCAGCCGACGGGGCCGGCCGGCTGCTGCCGGTGGACATCGGCAGAGCCGACCTCGACGGGCAGCCGCGGTGGTTCGTCGCCCACCTCGTCGCCCGCCGCTCGTGGTGGCGCGGCGGGATCGTCGCGGTGATGAACGCCGAGCACCTCGGCCGCTGGGACGTCGCCCGCCGCGGCCATCCCAATGACGGTCGTCTCGACGTCGTGGAGGTCGCCGCGACGATGCCACTGCGGCAACGGTGGCAGGCGTCGCGTCGCCTCCCGGCCGGCACTCACGTCCCTCACCCGGCGATCACCGAGCGGCGGGTGCGTTCGGTTGAGTGGAGCTTCTCCGCTGCCCAGCGGGTCACCGTCGACGGTCAGCCGGCCGGGTCGGTCACCCACCTGCGCGTGACCGTCGAACCGGACGCCCTGGAGATCTTCGTCGACGGCGGATGACCCGGGTGGCCCCGCGGTCTGCCCGCCGCCGATCAGTACCGACGACCGCTCGGGCGGTCGGTGTTGGCCAGCGCGGCGGTGACGGTCAACCCGACCGCGGTCCACACGACGCCTTCCACCCAACGCGGCTGACCAACCCAGTCCATCCCGTCGCTCCGGCCGGAGAGGACCGACTCGACGACGCGCAGGAGGCCGACCGCGCTGAGCAGAGCGACGGCAGCCCAAGCGACGCGGTGCTGCATGTAGGAGCGCATCTCGATGGCGATGGCCGCCGCTCCGGCGATGATCGCGGGGATCGCTCCTGCGGTCAGGGAGAACGTCGCCAGCACGGTCAGCATCGTCACGTTGTGCGCGGTGGCGCTGGCGCGATCCCGTCGTTGGGAGGCGACCTCGACCGGACGGGAGCGAGCCAGACCGGGGAACAGCGCGGCGACGAGGAGGACGACGAACACGGCGACCGAACCGAGAACGGCGACGTTGATCGTCCGCTGCGGCGTCCAACGAGCGGAGAACACGAACGCCTCATCCGCCGGCTGGTCGAGGTACCACCCCGCGGCATAGCCGTTGACCACCCGTGGGGCGCCGAGGAAGCGCAGCCCTCCGCCGATCCAATCCTGGTCGTAGCTGACCCCGAGGCTGAGCCACATCGGGGCCGCGCTCTTCCCCACGGTCAGCTGGAATGCCGTCGGGGAGCGGCCCTGGACGGTGACCGGAGGCGTCGGCGTCGGGGGTCCGGAGGTGGGACCGACCCGATCGCTGAGGGTGATCCGGTCGACGTAGACTCCGCAGTCCTCGGGAAGCGCCGTGCGTATGCGGTGGGTCCCCGCGGCGAGCGTCACGTCACCGCCGGTCGCCGCGTCGACGCCCAGGCGGCGTTCACCGATCCGCAGTTGGACGGCCCGGTCGTCGATCGTGATCGGAGACTGGCGGGAGATGCACTCGCGGTCGATCGGCGCATCGGTCTCGACCGAGCGCAACGAGGCACTGACCGTGAAGCGTCGTTCGCCCGTCAGGGCGAACGATCGGATGATCCTCCGCTCGGGTGCCGCGGCGAGACCGGTACCTCCCGCCCAACGCTGCAGGCGGATGGCGAGCGGATGGTCGCCCAGACCGGCGAAGCGCGCCGTGTCGGCAGGCAGAAGCGCATCGTCGACCACGCTGATGCCCGGGATCCCGACCTCGGCGAACCCAGCCCCCGGCGCCGACGCGCCGCCGTTGGCAGGTTGGGTTGCCAGGATCGTCACCCGCAGCGTGCTGTACGGGCCGGCGATCGGGAGTTGCAGGCGTTGCGGTCCGGTCGGCCCGAGCTCCTCGTCGAACACCTGGCCGCCGGCGTCGATGCGCACCTTGGTGATCGTCGCTCCTCCCGGCGCAGGGGTGAGGAGGAGCTCCCCGCTGCTCGTCGGGCGGTTCAACTCGACGCCGATCCACGCGCCTCGCGGATCGCCCCCCACCCCAGCCAGCCACGCCGTCGCCGGGTCGCCGTCGAACGCGTTCGGCGGGCGGTACTCCGGGTGCACCCCGTCGGCGGTGCCATATCCGGAGGCGGTGATTGCCTTCACCCCTCGGACCTGTTCGGTCGTCAGGGCATCGGGGACCCCACCGGGAAGCGGTGTCGGTCGATCGGAGCGGACGATGACCGCGGGGGTGAACCCGACCGAAGCGAGCTCTGCCGCCGGTTGCAGCCCGACCCCACTGACGTCGGTCCACCGGGCGAGGTCGGTGATCACCACAGGAACGTCTGCCGGGAGCGCTGCGAACTGCTCCTCTCCGAGCGCCGCCGAGTAGAGCACGGCCTCGTCCCCGACGATCAGATCGTCCGCGGCAAGGCCGACGACCGATCCACCGGCACCGGCGACGACCACCGAACGCGCCGAGGGGATCACGCGGATCGCCGTCTCGGGCCGTTCGACGGGGTAGGCGAGGAGCTTCGGCCGAGAGTTGGCGACCGGACCGAAGGGCACCGGCGTGCCGATTCCCGGTGCGTCGTCCAACAGATTGGCGACCCGCCGTGCCGCGTTGGCCTCGGCCGGGGTGTCGAAGCGGACGAGGATGGTGTCCACCCCGAGTAGCCGGGCGAGCGGAGCGACCGCCTCGGCGGGAAGTGCGTCGCTGCGCGCCGCGTCGTCGATCGCCGCGATCAGGTCGGCCGTCGGCGGCTCGCCGGGCCACCCGGGGGTGCGCAAGGCGACGGTGCGCTGGACGAGCGTGTGGGATATCGGGGAGCCCACGGTGCCCCAGTCGTAGACCGGCCGGGACAGCCCGGGGAGCTCGAGCACCGCGTAGCCGGCGTGCTCGGGGGCGTCGAGCCACCGTGCCGCATCACGCCAGTAGCCCGGGATGTGGTCGATCGCCGCGCTCGACGACAAGGCCTGCCCGGTGAACAGCGATGGGGTCCCGGCGACGATCACTGCGGCCCCCACGCCGCGCACGATGCGCTGCCGGTCGGGCAGTTCGTCGAGCACGTCGCGCACGGCGACCCCGAGAGCGATGGCCACCGCCAAGGCGCACAGCGGAGCGGCCCGAGCGGTTGGCAGGAGCAAGGAGCCCAGCCCGGTCGCGGTCACCGCGCGCAGCACTCGTCCGTACGCTTCGGGGGTGCCCATCGGCCACATCCCCACCGAGAGGATCAGGCCGGCGGCGAACATCCCGACGAAGTAGACCCGGTTGTGGAACTGGCGCCGGGCGAAGACGAGGAGGGCGACGATCACGGGGACGAACGACGCGGCGACGACGATCGGCATCCGCTGGTAGGCGAGCGCCGTATCGACCCGCCCGACCGCCGGGCGGAAGGCGAAGGACCAGTCGGCGAGCCCGCGCACCGCCTGGCTCGGGGTCGACGCGGCGGCGACGAGCACCGCCGGGTCGGCTTCGCGCCGCGCGGCGACCTCAGCCCGGGGGCGGCTGAGGATCGCCACCAGCCACCACGCGCTGACTGCCAACGACGCCAAGGTGATCCGCGCCAGGAAGCGGCCGGCGCGCCGCCAGCTGGCCTCGCCGACCGCCGCGGTCGTGTACACGATCCACAACAAAGGGGCGACGAGGACGTAGCACACAGCGGAGACGCTGGCCCCACCGATCAGCCCGACGACCAGCGCGAAGCGGGCCACGTACCGCCAGTCGCGGCCCTCCGGCTCGGCCATCGCCTGCATCGTGATCCCCAGCAGCCAGGGCAGTGCGGCCCAGGCGAGGAGCGTCACCGAACGAACCGCGAGCACGGTGACGAGGTACGGGGAGCATGCGTAGGCCAGCGCGGCGAGAAGCCGGCCCGCACCGACCCAGTCCATCACGTTGGTCAAGAACAGCACTCCGAGCCCGGCGAAGAAGATGATCGAGCCGAGCCACAGTCGCTGGGCGATCCACGGTGGGAGATGGGCGGCGTCGGCCAGCCAGTAGAAGGGCGCCATCGGGAAGGCCGGGTTGTCGACCCGGTCGACGATCGAGCCGAACGAGATCCGTTCGTCCCACGTCGTCGCCCCGTGGATCACCGCACGTGCCGGGTTGATGTACACGCCGTCGGCGGTGTCGCCGACGACGGTCCCCACCCGGTTGAAGAGGATCGGGATGTAGGCGACAGCGGCGACCACTGCGACGCGCAACCGGTCGATCGGGCCGGGTCCGCCGATGTCGATCCGCCTTGTGACCGACCACCAGCGGCGGACGCGCTCGATCAACGCCTGCACCGTTCCGCCTCCTCGGCGAGGGCCACCAGCGTCCGCCACGCAGTGGCGTCCCATGTCAGCTCCGCCGCCCGGGCCTGCGCGCCCGCCGCGAGGCGGTTGCGCCAGGCGTCGTCGGTGAGGATCCGGCTCAAGCCATGGGCGAGGGCGGTGGCCCCACCACGGCTGTCGACGAGGACCCCACTGACGCCGTCGCGGACCGCGTCGCGGTGCCCGACGATGTCGGTGACGACCGCCGGCGTCGCGCACGCCGCAGCCTCGGTCAGCGTCATCCCCCACCCCTCGGCGAGCGACGACGCGGCGATCACCCACGACTCGCGGTACAGGGCGAGAAGCTCGTCGTCACCCACCCGCCCGGCGAGGCGGACGGTGCCGGCGAGGCCGAGAGTGGTGATCAACGCCTCCAGCCGCTCACGCTCGTACCCCTCGCCGACGATCGTCAGCGACAGTCCGGGTACCGCCCCGGCAAGCTCGCCGACGGCACCGATCAGCAACTCGAACCGCTTGACCGGGACGAGCCGGCCGACGGCGACGATGCTCGGGTGGGCGGTGCGCGCCGCTCCGGGCGAGTAGCGGGAGTCGATCCCGGGCGGGACGACATCGACCCGGTCGGGGGAGAACCCGAGCTCGTCGATCAACTCCCGGCGGGAGGACTCGGCGAGGGTGACCACCCGATCCCTGCGGTACAGCGGGGGGGCGAGACGCGCCTCCAAGAACCGCCCGGCGCGGGCGATCGGTGGGGGGAAGATCTGATCCCACATCGCCCCGTGCACATGATGCAACCAGATGAGACGGGGGGCCCGCGCCCACACCGGGGAGAACCACGGGACACCGTTCCAGATCTCGACCAGCGCGTCGCGGCGTGGGCCGTGACGGCCGGTCAGCTCGGCCAGAGCGGCGCGAGGGAACACGCTCATCCTCCCCCCGCGCCTGATCACGTCGTACCCGGCCCGCTGCTCAAGGGGGGCCCGGCCGGCCGCAGCAGAGGTGCGTACGGTGACCGCCAGGCCAGCGGCCGCCCATCGCCGGGCGACTTCATGGAGGTGCAGCTCCGAGCCGCCCGCCTCCACGTCCGCCAGATCACGCCAGCCGAGAACGTGGATCCGCTCGATGCCGGCGCGGCGGGCGAGGTCGCCGAGTGCCGGCGCGGACGGAACGGACACAACGGGCGATAGTAGGCTCGGAGGTCCCCATGGGACCGGCAACCCTTCCCCTTCCCCTCCCGCGCGCATGACCACACCCGGCTTCGCTGAGATCGCGGCGCGCATCGCAGGAATCGACGGATGGCTCACCGACGCGCAGGCGGAGGTCCTCTACGGGGTGGCCCGGCGCTGCCCGCCCGGTGGGCGGATCGTCGAGATCGGCAGCTTCCGCGGCCGCTCGACGGTCGTTCTCGCCAGCGCTGCACCGTCCGGCGCGGAGGTCGTCGCGATCGACCCCCATGCCGGCAACGATCGAGGACCACGCGAGATTGACGGGTTCGCCGCCGAAGCGGCGACCGACGCCGCGGCATTTGCCGCCAACCTGGCGCGCGCCGGGGTGGCGGACCGGGTCCGCCACGTCGCCCGCTCCTCCGACGATGCCCGAGACCAGGTCGACGACCCGATCGACGTCCTCTACGTCGATGGAGCGCATCGCTTCGGACCGGCGGGTCGTGATCTGCGCACCTGGGGCGCCCGGGTCGCCGATGGGGGCACCGTTGTGGTCCACGACGCGTTCTCCAGCGTCGGCGTCACCGGCGCGCTGCTCGTCCAGGCACTCCGCTCCCCGCACCGGTACCGCTACCTCGGCCGGGCCGGATCGTTGGCGATCTACGGCGTCGGCCCACTCGACACGCGGGCCTGGACGGCGAGCTTGCTCCGCCAGGGCGCGCAACTACCCTGGTTCGCCCGCAATCTGCTGATCAAGGCGCTGATCGTCGCCCGCCTCGGTCGCCTGGCGGCGCTCCTCGGTCACCACGAGGCGACGTGGCCGTATTGAGTGGTGAGGCGCCGGGACCGGATTCGAACGACTCGCCCAGCCCGCCCGCCGAGCGGAACCCCGGCGCGGCGGGCTCGCGCCGGTAGCATTCCGTGCTCGTGGAGCGGCCGGCGAGCAGACGCGAGCGCCTGACCGGTTGGGGGCGCACCGCGCCGAGCGTGGCGACCGTGGTCCACCCGGCGGCTGCCACCCTGCCCACACTGCTCGATTCGGTCGGCGAGCGCGGCGCTCTGGCCCGGGGGCTCGGGCGGTGCTACGGCGACGCCGCGCAGAACGGCGGCGGTACCGTCGTTCGCCTCGACGGCTCGGCAGACTCCCTCCACCTCGATCCCGCCTCGGGAACGATGACCGTGGGCGCGGGGATCTCGATCGACACCGTGTTGCGCACGATCGTTCCCCGCGGGTGGTTCGTCCCCGTCACCCCCGGGACGCGGCACGTGACCATCGGCGGGGCGATCGCCTCGGACATCCACGGCAAGAACCACCACGCCGACGGCTCCTTCGGGAGCCACGTGCGCGGCCTGTCACTGCTCACCTCCGACGGCTCGGTGCTCGATCTCGGACCGGACCGCGATCCTGAGTTGTTCTGGGCGACCGTCGGGGGGATGGGCCTGACCGGGATCGTGCTCGAAGCGACCGTCGATCTGATCCCGATCGAGACGAGCCGTTGCCTGGTCGACACCGAGCGCGCCGCGAACCTCGACGACGTGCTGGCGATGATGTCCGAAGGGGACGACCGGTACCGCTACTCGGTCGCCTGGCTCGACCTGATGGCCCGCGGGGCGCATCTCGGCCGGGCCGTCCTCGGCCGTGGCGACCATGCCCCGCTCGACGCTCTGGAGGGAGCGGCGCGCCGTGACCCGCTCGCCTTCGCGCCCCGCACGCTGGCCACCGTTCCCCCGATCGTCCCGCCCCGCGGGGTGCTCGACCGGTGGACGATCGGCGCGTTCAACGAGGTCTGGTACCGCAAGGCACCCAAGCGTCGAGTCGGCCAGGTGCAGAGCCTCGGCTCGTTCTTCCACCCCCTCGACGCGGTCGCCCACTGGAACCGCCTCTACGGGCGCGGCGGGTTCATCCAATACCAGTTCGTCGTCCCCTTCGGCACCGAAGATGTGCTCGCTCGCATCGTCGAGCGCTGTGCGCGGATCCGGGCGGCCTCCTTCGTCACCGTGCTCAAGCGGTTCGGACCGGGCAATCCGGCCCCGTTGTCGTTCCCCACGCCGGGCTGGACGCTGACGATCGATCTGGCCACCTCCCAGCCGGGGATCGGCGATCTGGTCAGCGATCTCGACCGGATGGTGCTCGACGCCGGAGGCCGCCACTACCTGGCCAAGGACGCGCTGAGCGGCCGGGAGGCGATCCGCGCCGGGTACCCGCGCCTTGAGGAATGGCAAGCGGTCCGGGACAAGCTCGACCCCGTCGGGATGTGGCGCAGCGACCTCGGCCGGCGACTCGGACTCATCGGGTGACCGGTCGCCCGACCGGCTTGATCAAGGGTGGAGCAGATGGACAACGCGTTCGGTGAGCCGCAGACGATCCTCCTCCTCGGAGGAGGCAGCGAGATCGGCCAGGCGATCGTCCGCCGGTTGGCGACCCGGAGCACGCGCCGAGTCGTCCTCGCCGCCCGCCGGCCCGAGGCGCTGGGTGATTTCGCCGAGTCCCTGCGCGCCGCGGGCGTCGAAGAGGTGGAGACGATCCCCTTCGACGCGCGGCGCCCCGAGACACACGCGGCAGCCATCGCCGGCGTCGTCGACGGCCACGGTGACCTCGACCTCGTCATCTGCGCGTTCGGGGTACTCGGCACGCAGGAGACCTATGACGCCGATCCCGCTGCGGCCGCCGAGGCGGTCGCGATCAACACCGGGGGGGCGATCTCCAGCGGCGTCGCGGTCGCCGGGCAACTACGCCGCCAGGGGCACGGCACGCTCGTCGTGCTCTCCTCCGTCGCCGGGGAGAGGGTGCGCAAGGCCAACTACGTGTACGGAGCGACCAAGGCCGGCCTCGACGCGTTCGCCCAGGGGTTGTCCGACGCGCTCGACGGCAGCGGGGCACGCGTCCTCATCGTTCGTCCCGGCTTCGTCC
>CAZQEJ010000073.1:0-15647 GCA_964592165.1 uncultured Ilumatobacteraceae bacterium
CCCTCTGGCAGTCGGCGCCGAAGCGCTCGACGATCTGCCGGGCGACGTCGTCCGGCGTGCCGTAGACCCCGATCGTGGTGATCATCTCGTCGGTGATCAGCTCCCCCATCCGGGCCCACTCGCCGCGCTTGGACAGCGCGTTGAGCTCGGGTTGCAGGTCGCCCCACCCTTCGGCATCGAGCACCGCTCGGTAGGCCGGCGTCGAGCCGTAAAAGGCGATCAGGTTGCGGATCCCCTTCGCTGCCTCCAGCTCCGCGTCGTCGCGCCCGATACCGACGATGACTTCGGCGACGATCTCGTAGTCGGCGCGCGTCCGCCCGGAGGCGGCCAGCCCACGGTCGATCGCCGGCAACGTGCGCGTCCGCATGTGGGTGGCCGAGTTGAACGGCATCACGAGCACCCCGTCGGCGACGGTCGCGGCCATCTCGTTCATCTTCGGGCCGAGCGCGCCGACGAGGATCTTGGGCATCCCGTAGGGGTTCGGCCCGGGGTTGAACGCCGGGGTCATCAGCGTGTGCCGGGTGTAGGTGCCCTCGAAGCGCAACGGCGTTCCGTGCTGCCAGTGGTCGAGGATCGCCCGGATCGCTTCCACCCACTCCCGCATCTGGGCCACGGGGTGGCCCCAGCGGGCCCCGTAGCGCTTCTCCACATGGGCGCGCACCTGCGACCCGAGCCCGAGGCGGAAGCGCCCCTGGGACAGGAGCTGGAGGTCGTACGCGGCATGGGCGAGGTGCAGCGGGCTGCGGGGGAAGGCGATCGCCACGTTCGTCATCAGGTCGAGGTCGCACACCGGGGCCGCGGCGACGAGGGGGAAGAACAGGTCGTGCGCGTTCTCGAAGCTGAACACGCCGTCCACGCCGACCCGCTGCAGCTCCCGGGCTCGTCCGGCGGCACCGATCACCGAATCGGAGAGCATCACGTCGAGCTGGAGGGCCACCCCCGCACGGTAGCCAGCGCGCCGGTCCCGGCCACGCGCTGCACGGCTCAGCACTCGGACCAGACGCGCAGCACGACGAGGAGCTGGTCGGAGGAGACCGTGTTCGCCCCCGCGGCACGCACGTCGGTGACGATCGCCCGGTCGTTGGTGGCGACGACGACCGGCGTCTCGAACGGCAGCTCCGCGACGCGTCGACGGATGTCGTCGTCGGCGATCACTCCGGCGGCGGAGAAGCGGACGCGCACCAGGCGCCGCCGGCACGGCGCCGGGGGCACCTCCGCGCCGTCGAAGACCACCTCGACGTTCAGCGCGCTGCGCCGCACATGCGCTTCGATGGCGTCGAGCAGCGCCTCCCGCTGCTGTTCGAGCGAGAGCGCCGGCCAGCCGAGCTTGGCCACGTTGTATCCATCGACGAGGAGCACGACGTCGGGCTGGGCGAGGAGATGGGCCGCGGCGGCAGCCGAATCGTCGAACAGGCCGCCGGGGATGGACAGTGGGACGCGCTTCGGACGCCGCACCCGCCGGGGAACCTCGGGCGGGGACACCTGCGGAACAGGGGGAGCGACAGCCTGCCCGGTGATCTCCAGGGCCGCGGCGAGCTGACGAAGCGCGGCGGCCGCCGCCTGCAGCGCATCGGCGGCCGCCCCCACGGCGGGGGAGGTTGCCGCAGAGGTCCGCTCGGCACGCCGCGAGAGTTCGGCCTCCTCGGCGGCTGCGGTCCGCCCGGCGAGCGCGGCGTCGAGCAGACCCTCCAGCTCGGCGATGCGCGCCTCCAGCGGTTCGCGCCCGGCGCGCAGCAGGTCCAGCTGACCCGCGGTCTCCCGACCGCGCCCGGCCAAGGCCTCGCAGTCGACGGCGAGCGCGTCGCGCTCGGTACGCAGTGCGTCCGCCTCCTCGCGCAGCACGCCGAGCTGACGGAGCGCCTCAGTACGCCGGGCCCGTTCGTGGTGCAGTTCGGTGCGCAGCGTGGCGATCTCCCGGTGGGCCCGGCTGGTGGCCGCTTCTGCTGCCTGCCGGCGCCGCTCGGCCCGCCCTGCGCCTCCCGCTTCGCCGCCAGTGGTCTCGGTGTCCTCGTCCGGGAGCAAGTCGTCGAGGCGTCGTTCCCACCCCTCCTCGCGCTGCAACCAGACCAGGCCGGCCTCCCCGGTCTGGTCCTCGGTGGCGATGGCCACGACGCGCCCGCGGAACTCCTCGTCGGTGTCGATCGCCTTGCGCACCACGACGAGCGCTCCGGCGGGGAGCTTCTGGAACTTGAGATAGGGGCGCAGTGCCGCGGGCGGGGCGATCGCCGGTCGCAGCCGCGTCCCGGCGACTGCGACGGCGAAGGCGAACTCGAGCGCTGGGCGCAGCTGCTCGTCGGTTGCCGTCACCCCGGACAGGGTAGCGAAGGGTCCCGGTGGCGGTCCGTCGGGCACCCGGGGACGGGGCGATCAGGGCTCAGGCCCCGTGCGGTCGGGCGACCCGTCGCGGTCCTCACCCGGCGACGAGGCGCGCCCCACCGGGATCGATCCCCACCACCGACGCACTCCCCCCGGCAGGGAGGGCGGCGGCGATCCGCTCGGCCTGCTGGGGATCGCACCACCCGGCGACCGATGGCCCCGCCCCGGACAGCCATGCGCTCCACGCCCCGGCGGCCACCAGCGCGTCGAGCGCCTCGGCCGATGCGGGGATCGTCGCCAAGCGGTGAGACTGGTGGAGGCGGTCCTCACTGGCGGTGCGCAGCACGTCGACGTCGCCGGAGGCGAGGGCGGCGACGAGCAGCGCGGCCCGTCCGACGTTGAATGACGCGTCGGCGAGGGACACGGTCTCCGGCAGGCTGCGGCGTGACGAGTCGGTGGCCGTCGAGAACGGCGGGACCCACACGACGACGGCCGGGACGATCGCCAGCGGGACGCGCAACGCCTGCTCACCGGCGGTGACGACGACCCCGCCGAGCAGGGAGGCGGCGACGTTGTCGGCGTGCCCCTCCAGCTCGGCGGTCAAGCGGAGGATCTCCCGCCGGGCGCGAGTCGTGGCAAGCGCGGCCTCACCGTCGCGCTGGACGACCGCTGCTGCGGCCGCCCCGACGCGCACCGCGCCGCTGTAGCCGAGCCCGCGCCCCATCGGGATCCCCCCGGTGATCCACACCCGGCCGGACCCACCGGCGCGGTGGAAGGCGACCGTCGCCGGATGGTGCTCGTCGGCCCACTGGGCACCGGCGGGTGGCTCGGGCGCCGCGTCGACCGCAGCGGTTGTCGCCCCGACGCGGGTGTACACGCCGAGGGCCATCCCCAGCGCGTCGAACCCGGGACCGAGGTTGGCCGACGACGCGGGGACGACGATCTCGACCGCCGCGTCACCCATTCGACACCGCGACGAGGGTGTCCAGCGCCGTGACCGCCTTGCCACTGTCGATGCTCGCCGCGGCGAGGGCGACGCCACCGTGGAGGTCCTCCACGAGACCACCGACGACCAGCGCGGCGCCGGCGTTGAGCAGGACGATGTCACGGTGAGCGCCGTGCTCGCCGGCGAGGACGCGGCGAGCGAACGCCGCGTTCACGCTCGGATCACCACCTTCGAGCTCTTCGGGTAGAGCGCGGGCGAAGCCGTAGTCGCCGGGGTCGACGGTGAAGCGGCGCACGCCCCCGTCGACGAGCTCGAGCACCGTGGAGCGGCCGACCGTGCTCAGTTCGTCGAGTCCTCCACCGTTGACCACCCAGGCGCGGATCGAGCCGTGGGCGCGCAAGGTGGTCACCATCCGCTCGGCGACCGCCGGGTTGGCGACCCCGATCAACTGGCGGCGGACCCGTCCCGGGTTGGCCATCGGGCCGAGCAGGTTGAACACCGTCGGGATCGCGATCTCCCGGCGTGACGCCCCGGCGAAGCGGAACGCCGGGTGATATGCGGGAGCGAAGCAGAAGCCGATCCCAGCCTGCTCGATGCAGCGCACGACACCTTCAGGGGGCAGTTCGATGCGTACACCGAGCGCCTCGAGCAGGTCCGCGGCGCCGCGCGTCGACGACGCGCCCCGTGCCCCGTGCTTGCACACCGGCACTCCGGCACCGGCGCCGACGAGCGCGGAGCTCGCCGACACGTTGATCGGATGGCTGCGATCGCCTCCCGTACCGACGATGTCGACGGCCCGGTCACGCAAGTCGCCGGGGAGTTCGACGAGCGTCGCCGCTTCGAACACCGCGTCGAGCAGGCCGGAGATCTCCTCCGCCGATTCACCCTTGGCCCGCAGGGCGACGATGAATGCGACGAGCTGGGCGGCGGTCGCCTCCCCGGACAAGATGCAGCGCATCACACTGCGCGTCGTCGACGCGGGGAGGTCCTCGCCATCGAGCAGGTCGGTGAGGACCGCGGGCCATCCCCCGAGATCGGCGAGCGTCGTCATCCCGCCGATCGTGTCAGGCCGAGCGCCGCCGCTGGCGGATGATGCTCCGCCGCTCACGCTCCGTCGCCCCTCCCCAGATGCCCTGCTTCTCCCTGTGGCTGAGGGCGAACTCGAGGCACGTCACACGGACGCGGCACTCGGCGCAGACCGCCTTCGCGTCGGTTGGGTCCTCGTCCTCGTCCGGGTAGAAGATGCCCGGGTCCAACCCCCGGCAAGCCCCCAACTCTCGCCACCCGATGTCCTGTACCGACATCTGTTTCCCCTGTGACCTGGCGACGCCCTATGCGGCGCGCGGGCCAGATCGTAGGGGTGGTCCACGGAGCTCCGCCAGACCTTTTTCGCATGGTTTCCTGCCGGTGTCCGACCGCGGGGACCTCGTTCATCAACGCAGATCGGTGAGCAGCTCACCGACGGTGGCTTCGGGGAGGCGGGCCTCCTCGCTGTAGCGGGGATGGTCGAGGGCCAGGACGACCGGACCCGAGGCGAGATCGGCGATCTCCTCCGCGCTCAAGCGGAACTGGAGGAAGTGCACCGCAGGCGTCACCCCGGCGCGGGTCAGCTGGGAGGCGTGCGTCTCTTCCGGAGCGGCGCGCACAACGTGCCCCCCCGCACAGCGCAGCACGAGGGAGTGTTCGATGCCGACGAGAGCGGGAAGCCACTCGAGCATCTGTTCCTCGCTCGTCAGTTCGATCATCAACGTCGCGCACAGCTCCCCCGGTTCGGGGATCATCGGGTTGTACGCGGCGATCTCGGCGAGGATCTCCGCGTCGGTGCTCAACCGCTCGACGCGGGCCATCTCCTGGACCTGGTAGCGCATCGTCTCCCGGTTCTCGAACAGGACCGAGACGAACGGCCCGAGGGCGACCCGCCGACGCCGCTTGAGCTCGCCGATCGCGGCGCGCAACGCCGGCCGCTCTCGTTCGTAGGCGCGCACGTCGGCGATGTCGTCGAGGGTCAGCTTGCGCGATGCGGCCGTGCTCACCGCGCACCGTCGTCGGTGCTGTCGATGCCGTAGGCCCGGGCAAGGATCTGCAGCGGGTGGAGCGGCACGCGTCCTGTCTGCTCGGTGATCGCCGTGTTCGCCAGGTGGCAGTCGCCGGCCACCGCTTCCCCCTCGGCGCGCTCGATCTGCTCGGCGAGTTGCTTGGTGACCGCGACGGAGAGCTCGTCGTTGCGCTCCTTCAGGCCCCACATCCCGTCGATCCCCGAGCACTGCTGGACCAGCTTGACCTTCGCTCCCGTGAGCTTGATCAGGTCGCGGCTCTTGAATCCGATGTTCTGGGCGCGCAGGTGACACGGCGTGTGGTAGGTGACCGTCTCGGGGACGTCACCGGTGAAGTCGGTGTCGAGCGGGCCCTGCTCGCTCTTGTGCAGGCGGACGAGATACTCCGCCGCGTCGTAGGTGTTCGCCGCGACGAGCTCGGCGTCGGGGCCGCCGACGTAGTCGAGGTAGTCCTTCTTCAGCACATAGCCGCACGTCGGTTGGGGCACGACGATGTCCCGTCCGGAGCGGACCGAGTCGGCCAGCGCCTTCACGTTGCGCTCGGCGACCTTGGTGAACGTCTTCGCGTCGCCGGAATGCAGCCATGGGGCACCGCAGCACGCCGTCGTGTCGGTCAACGTGCACTCCAGGCCATTGCGCTCGTAGACGGCGACGAGATCCTTGCCGACCGCGGGCGCCTGATACTCGACGAGGCACGTGGGGTACAGGGCGACCTTGCCGGTGCGGCGCGTCAGGCGCACCTTGGGGCGCTTGGCGAACCAGGACGTGAACCGGGTCCGGGCGAACGGGGGGAGCAGACGCTGGGCGGACACGCCGCTGATCGTGGCCACGACCTTGCGCACGACGGATCCGGCGGGGGCCCCGAGGACCTTGTTGGCCAGTGGGGCGGCCGCCGTGGAGACCTTCCCGAGCGCGTCAGTGCGGGCCATCATCTGAGTCGTCGCCCGATCGCGGACGCGCACCTGGCCGGTCGCGTGGTGCATCGCCTCGGCCCGCAGCATCAGCCGGGGGAAGTCGATCGCCCACTCGTGCAGCTCGGGGATGTACGGGCAGTTGACGTAGCACAGCTTGCACCCGAAGCACTCCTCGACGACCTGGTCCTGCTGGGCGGGGGTGAGCCGTCCCGCGTCCTGGTCGGGATGAGCGTCGATGAAGTCGAACAACGTGGGGAACGAGCTGCAGAACTTGATGCACAGCCGGCATCCCTGGCACAGGTCGAAGACCCGCGTCATCTCGTTGCGGACGTCGGTCTCGTCCAGGTAGTCGGGGTGCTTGGGGTCGTAGATCGTGGTCACGGCGAGCTCCAACCGGCGAGAAGTTGCAGGAACACTACGGGCGGACGGCGAGGTGCCGCCCGCCCGTGGATCACGAGGTGGTCGGAGCGCCGATCAGAGCGCGTCGAGCCCCTGCTGGAAACGGCCGGCGTGGCTCTTTTCCGCCTTGGCCAGCGTCTCCATCCAGTCGGCGATCTGGTCGAACCCTTCCTCCCGGGCGGTCTTGGCCATCCCCGGGTACATCTGGGTGTACTCGTAGGTCTCGCCTTCGATCGCCGCCTTGAAGTTGTCCTCGGTGTCGCCGATCGCCAGGCCTGTCGCCGGGTCGCCGACCTCGGCGAGGTACTCCAGGTGGCCGTGGGCGTGGCCCGTCTCTCCCTCGGCGACCGAGCGGAACAGGGCAGCCGCGTCGGGATAGCCCTCGACGTCGGCCTTCTGGGCGAACCACAGGTAACGGCGATTCGCCTGGCTCTCCCCGGCGAACGCCTCCTTCAGGTTGTCGTGAGTCTTGGTGCCTTGCAGGCTGGCCATTGTCATCGCTCCTTGTGTTGGTGGTGGTTGGTGGACGGATGATCGGTGCCGTGCGCCGCGTCCGTGCACGCTGCGCACACCCCGCGGAAGACGACGTCGGTGCGCGACAAGCGGAAGCCGTCGGGCGTCGCATCCGGTTCGGGGCGGGCCGTGCCGGCCAGGTGCACGTCGCGCACCGAGCCGCAGCGCTCGCAGACGAGGTGGTGGTGGTCCTCCACGTTGGGGTCGAAGCGCGCTGCCCCGGTACCGAAATCGCAGGACCGCACTTCGCCGAGGGAGGCAAGGTCGTTCAGCGTCTGGTAGACGGTGCGCAGCGACAGTCCGGGCATCAGCTCGACCGCAGCGTGGTACAGGACCTCCGCGGAGGGGTGGCTCTCGTTGCCGTGAAGCAGACGAAAGAGCAGCTGGCGTTGAGGCGTGACGCGCAGGCCGCGATCGTGGAAGGCCACGGTCAGCTCGGCGGGACTACGCATGGCTGCACACTATCAACACGTGACGCTTGTACGCAACAAGTGCAGATAATGGCCGGCCTGCGTCAGCGGCGACGCGCCCTCGCCGTAGGCTCGGCGGGGTATGCCGACGCCCGTGTTCGACCGCGACCACAACCTCCGCCGCCTCGGGGCCGAGCCGTTCGACGTCCTCGTCATCGGTGGGGGGATCACCGGCGTCGGGGTCGCCCTCGACGCGGCCACCCGGGGCCTGCGCACCGCGCTCGTCGAGCGCGACGACTTTGCTTCGGGCACGTCGTCGAAGAGCTCCAAACTCGTTCACGGCGGCCTGCGCTACCTCCAGCAAGGTGAGGTCCGCCTCGTCTACGAAGCACTGCACGAGCGGGAGCGGCTGCGACGCAACGCACCGCACCTGGTCAAGATCCTCCCCTTCATGATCCCCGTGCTGACCCAAGATGGCGTCGTGTCGCGCAAGATCGCCCGCGCGTTCGGTTCGGCGATGTGGATGTACGACCTGACCGGCGGCTTCCGCATCGGCAGGCTGCACAAGCGGCTGAACAAGGACGCCGCCTTCGCCCACCTGCCGACGATGCCCCGCACGCGGCTGGCCAGCGCGTACCTGTACTACGACGCGGCCGCCGACGACGCCCGGCTGTGCCTCACCGTGGCCCGTACGGCGGCCGCCCACGGGGCGGTGATCGTCAACCGGGCGCGGGTGGTGGCGATGACCAAGGACGCCTCCGGGACTGTCGATGGGGCGCAGGTCGACGCCGATGGGCAACGGTTCACGGTGCGCGCCCGGACCGTCGTCAACGCGACCGGGGTGTGGGCCGACGAGGTGCGCGCCCTCGACGAGGGCCGCCACCCGGACTCGATCCGCCCGGCCAAGGGCGTCCACGTGACGATCGGGTGGGACAAGGTGCGCAACGACATCGCCGTCGTCATCCCCGTCCCCAAGGACCGCCGCAGCCTGTTCGTCGTCCCGTGGGGTCCCCGGCCCGACGGAACGTTCGAACACACCTACGTGGGGACCACGGACACCGATTACGACGGCCCGCTCGACGACCCGCAGTGCACCGCCGAGGATCTCGCCTACGTGCTGCGCGCCCTCAACGCGTCGATCACCACCGGGGTCACCGCCGATGACGTCACCGGCGTATGGGCCGGGCTCCGCCCGCTGGTCAAGGCGGCGTCGTCGGGCCGCACCGCCGACCTCTCCCGCCGGCACAAGGTCGCCACGAGCACGAGCGGGGTGATCTCGATCACCGGCGGGAAGCTGACCACGTACCGGGAGATGGCCGCCGACGCGGTCGACGTCGTCGTCGGCCGCCTTGGGCGCAAGGTCCGCTGCCGCACGTCCCGCCTTGCCCTGCACGGCGCGGACGGCTACCGGCCCCAACCGGCCGGTTCGCCTGCCGCGCACCTCGCCGAGCGCTACGGCAGCGGGCGCGCCGAGGTCGAGGCGCTGATCGCCACCGACGCGTCGCTCGCCGAACCGCTCGTCCCCGGGTTGCCCTACGTGCGCGCCGAAGCCGTCTACGCCGTGCGCGCCGAGATGGCCACGACGCTCGACGACGTGCTCAGCCGGCGGACGCGGGCACGGCTCTTCGACCGCGCCGCGACGGTCGCCGCCGCGCCGAGCGTCGCCCGCCTGATCGCCGCCGAGCTCGGCTGGGACGACGCCGAGGTCGATCGCCAGGTGGCCGACTTCACCGGCCGCTGCGCGGCGGAGGACCAGGCCTTGGCCGCCCCTGTCCCCCAGCCGGGCGGCTCACCGGCCTGATCAGGCCGGCCGGAGGACGACCCACCCACGATGTGGATCCACGCCAGCATCCGGCAACGGCGCGCCGCGGCCGGATCGTCGGGCAGACTCGCGACCGTGACCTCCCCCACGGCACCGATCGAGCTGACCGGGACGGACGAACGCTTCGGCCCCGGCCCCGTCGAGTTCCCCGACGCCCTGCGCGCCACGCTCGCGGCGATCTGCGAGGTGCGCGCCGGTCCCACCGACCTCGCCGAGGCGAGCCGCGACTGGTGGCCGATCGCCCTGCACTGGTCACTCGCCGGGGAGGTGCCCCGCCGCGCCGCGCTCGTCTGCCGCCCGGCGACCACGGAGCAGATCGCCGCGGTGCTGCGCGCCTGCAACGAATCCGGCATGCCGGTGACCACCGCCGGTGGCCGCAGCGGGGTGTGCGGGGCGAGCATCCCCCTGTTCGGTGGGGTGATCCTGGACACGACGGCGATGCAGGGGATCGTCTCCGTCGACGCCATCTCCGGGATCGTCGAGGTCCTCCCCGGGACGTTCGGCTCCGACCTGGAGCGCACGCTGCGCGCCGAGCACCATCTGACCGTCGGGCACTGGCCGCAGTCGATGGACATCTCCACCGTCGGCGGGTGGCTCGCCTGCCGCGGCGCCGGCCAGTACTCGACGCGCTACGGCAAGATCGATCACCTCGTCGTCGGGGTGGAAGCGGTGCTCGCCGACGGGAGCGTCCTGCGCAGCGCGCCGTCACCGGCGGCGTCTGCCGGCCCCGATCTGACCCAGCTCCTCCTCGGCAGCGAAGGCACGCTCGCGGTGATCAGCCGGGTGTGGCTGCGCGCCCGGCCGGAACCGGTCGACGAGTTCCGCGCCGCGTACGCGATCGGGTCGTTCCCCGAGGGGATCGAGCTGTGCCGGGCGATCCTGCGCCGCGGCGCGACCCCCGCCGTGCTCCGCCTCTACGACGCGCAGGAGTCCGCTCGCGGTCACGACGGTGACGGCCGGGAGTGCATCGTCCTCGTCCTCGACGAGGGCGACCCGGCGATCGTCGGGGCGAGCGCCACGGTCGTCGGTGAGGAGGCGGCGCGCCTCGGGGCGCGCCCGCTCGGCGACGAGCTCGTCGGCCGGTGGCTCGTCCACCGCAACGACACCAGCGGCCTGCAGGCGCTGACCCGCAAGGGGCTGGTCGTCGACACGATGGAGATCGCCGCGCCGTGGTCGCGCCTGGTCCCGATCTTCGACAGGGCACGCGCCGCGCTGCTCGCCGTGCCCGGGGCGCGTGTCGCCAGCTGCCACCTGTCGCACAGCTACGTCGACGGGGCCTGCTTGTACTTCACGTTCGCCGCGACCCCCGAACGAGCGGGGCTCGAGGGTGTCGAGGAGCAGTACCGGGCCTTGTGGGACGCGGGGACCCGCGCGGTGCTCTCGGCCGGCGGGAACCTCTCCCATCACCACGGCGTCGGCCTCAACCGTTCCCGCTTCATCGGGGAGGCCTTGGGGGCGACCGGTGCCGCCGTGCTCGCCGCGGTGAAGGCCGCGCTCGACCCGCAGGGGATCCTCAACCCGGGCAAGCTCGGGATCGCCAGCCGGTTCGGCTCGTCGCCGTGGTGAACGAGGCGCAGCCCACCGGGACGCGCTGGGACACCGCCGCTCTGCGCGCGGGGGCGTCGGTCGCCGCCGTGTTTGCCGTCCCCCCCACGCTGATCGCCCGCTTCGCCTTCGACGACACTGCTTCCAGCGGCTGGGCAGGACTGCTGACGATGGTCGCGATCGTCGGTTTCGTCCTCGGCGCGGGAGTCGCTGCCTGGCGCCAGGACCGGGGGACCCCGTTCTCCCACGGCTTGGTGACCACCGTCGGGGTGTTCGTCGCCACCCAGGTCGTGTTCACCATCGTGCGCGTCCTGCACGGCGGGGTGATCCGCTGGGGCAAGATCTACGTCGGGCTCGCCTTGGCGATCACCGCCGGCGTGATCGGCGGGATGCTCGGCAGCTTCCTTCAGCGCCGCGGTGTCACCCCCTACCGCTGATCCCTCCCTACCACCCTGACCAAGTGAGGCAACGATGAGCTCCGTGCTGGTGATCGATGTCGGCACGAGCAGCCTGCGGGCCGCGATCGTCGCTGCGGACGGGACCGTCGGGCACGTCCACCAACGACGCACCCCCCCGGCCATCCCCTTCCCCGGACTCGTCGAGTTCGACGCGGCTCGCCTCGCCGCCGACGTGCTCGAGCTGGCCCGCGCCGCGCTCGACGCGGGGGGCCCGGTCGCCGCGGTCGGCATCGCCAACCAACGGTCGTCGACGATCGTCTGGGACCGGGCGACCGGCGAACCGGTCGGCCCGGCCCTCGGCTGGCAGGACCTGCGCACGGTCGGCGCATGCCTGTCGCTGCGCGCCGAGTACGGGCTCTCCCTCGCCCCCAACCAGTCGGCGACGAAGCTCGGCTGGCTACTCGACACGTTCGATCCCGGACGCGACCGCGACCTGTGCTTCGGGACGGTGGACACGTGGGTCGCCTGGACGTTGAGCGAGGGCCGGCTGCACGTCACCGACGAGACCAACGCGGGCGTCAGCGGGCTCGTCGACCACGGTCTGCCGGCGCATCCGGAACCGACGGCATGGCACCCCGGCGTCCTCCACGCGCTGAACATCCCGGAGCGGATGCTGCCCATGATCGTCGACTCGACCGGCGTGCTCGGCGAGGCGAGCGCGCTCCCCGGCGCTCCTGCGATCGCCGGGATTGCGGGCGACCAGCAGGCCTCGCTGATCGGTCAGGGCTGCGTCCGCCCGGGGATGGCCAAGCTGACCTTCGGCACGGGGGCGATGCTCGACGTGTGCCGCGGTGACGAGGCCCCCAGCGGTCCGGAGCGCAGCGCCAACGGGACCTTCCCGATCGTCGCCTGGTCGGCGGGAAGGGCGATCACCTGGGGCGTGGAGGCGATCATGCTCGCGGCGGGGACGAACGTGGACTGGCTCGTCGAAGATCTCGGGGTGATCGCCGAGCCGGCGGAGAGCGAGGCGGTCGCCGGGAGCGTGCCGGGCACCGACGGTGTGGTCTACGTCCCGGCCCTGCTCGGGTTGGGGACGCCGGCGTGGGACTACGGGGCACGGGGAACCCTGCTCGGGGTGACCCGTGGCACGACCCGGGCCCACGTCGTGCGCGCCGTGCTGGAGGGGATCGCCCAGCGCGGCGCGGACCTCGTCGAGGCGGCCGAAGCCGACACCGGTCTGCAGGTCCCCGCGCTGCGCGTCGACGGTGGGATGAGTGTCAACCCGGTGTTCGTCCAGGCCGTCGCCGATGCCAGCGGCAAGGCGGTGGAGGTCTCCCCGGTCGTCGAGGGAACGACCCTCGGTGCCGCATTCCTGGCCGGTACCGCGGTCGGGATCTGGACCGACCTGGCCGAGGCCGGATCGACGTGGCGCCCGGCGCGGGTCGTCGAACCCGGAGAGCGGCTCGACCGCGCTCGGTGGGCAGAAGCGGTCTCCCGGGCGCGCGGATGGATACCTGACCTGTCGGCTCTCGACTTCTAGAGTTGCCCCGCCCGGCCCCGGCCATGAAAGCTGGGGGCCGTTCGCTGCCCGATGACCTCGACGCCAGGAAAGGACCACCCCCACGTGGACACCATCGCCCATGGCGATCCCACCCCCACCGGTCGACGCCGCTTGCTGCGGCGCGCCGCCGGCCTGGGTGGCGTGATCGCCGCGCTGCCGGTCATCGCCCGCACCGCATCAGCGTCCGCCCCATCGACCTCGGCCCCCGCGACCACCTCCGCGCCGACGACGACCTCGACAGGCTCGACGACGACGGCCGCACCGACGACCGCGGCGCAGACCACGACGACCGCTCCCCCGTTCGCCCCGACCGCTGATGACGTCACTCTGCTCAGCTTCGTCCAGTCGCTCGAGCTCGCCGCGGCCGAACTGTACGCGATGGCCGGCAAGGCGCTCGCCGGGAAGCCGGCGGATGCAGCAGCCGTGGTCGGCGTACTCACCGAGCACCACCGGGCGTACGCCGACTCCTTGTCCGGGCTCCTCGGCCGCAGGGCTCCGAACACGGCGAACAAGACGCTCGTCGACGAGCTCTCGAAGGACTTCTCCTCCGCTTCTGAGGTGCTGATCGCTGCCGGTGCGTTGGAGGACACGCTCGTCGCCACCCACCTCGAGGCGCTCACCGAGCTGAAGAGCACCGACGCGGCCGCGCTGCTCGCCTCGATCCTCACCGTCGAAGCCCGACACAACAGCGCGCTGCTCCTGCTCACCGACAGCCCCGCGGCGCCGCAGAAGCCGGCGGAGACGACGAATGCGGCACTCAGCCCCCGTGACTACCCGGTGGAAGGATGACGATGCCCACCCCGATCTCTCGCTCCGGATTCGACCGGCGGAGCTTCCTGCGCCTCGGCGGGAGTGCGGTCGCCCTGTCCGCGGTGGTGGCTGCGTGCGGCAGCGATGATGGCGCCGGCCCGAGCAACCTGATCCCGGTCCAAGGGACGCGCCCACCGCTGGCGACCGCGGGAACCCCGACGGTCGACAACGCCGTGCTCCTGCGCACGCTCGGTTCCCTCCACCACAACGCGACCGACGTGATCGCCGCGGTGAGTGCGGTCGGGGGACTCGACCGTGGTGTCGCCGCTCTCGCCGACACCTACACGGGCCTTCTCACCGAACAGGCCAAGGACATCGCCTCGATGACCGACGAGGCCGGGGGGAAGCCGTTCAGCACATCGAACCCGGCCGTCGACGAGCGCGTCGTGCAACCGGCGTTGAAGCTGCTCGGGGTGAGCGAGACCAAGGCCGCCGACGCGGCTCGCTTGCTGTACGCCTTCAGCCAGTTGCTGGCCGAGACGCATCAAGCCTTCGTCCCAACGCTGACCGTGCCGAAATTGCGCAGCGAGGTGATGTCGATCGGCGCCGTGCACTCGCGCATGGCCGCGGCGATCGCCGCGGCCATCTCCCCGGAGAACATGGTCAGCGCGCAAGAACTGAAGGCGGCCGTGGGCGACGAGCCCGCCGCCGCAGAGACGACGGTCGCCGCGGGCCTGCCGAGCACCTCGGCGGCGGCACCGCCGTCGACGACCGCGTCCAGCGGCCCTGCCGATGTCGAGCTGTTCGTGGTCCCCTCCGCGTTCGGGGCGCTGTCGGCCGTTCAGGTGGTCCTCGGCAAGGCCGGTGCGGAGGACACGACGAAGCGCCAGCAGCTGAACATCGAGACACCCAGCCTGGACTCGTTCGCCTACTGAGCCGGAGCGGAGCCCGTGCCGTTCCGGCGTCGATGGTCTACGATGATTCCGACGGTGAGCCGGCCGGGTGGCCGCGGTCGTCGCTCCGGCGGCGGCCGAGGAAGGTCGGGACTCCACAGGGCAGGGTGCTGGCGAGAGCCAGGTCGGGGCGACCTGACGGATCGTGCAACAGAGAGCAGACCGCCGATGGCCACCGGGCGACCGGGGGCACAGGTAAGGGTGAAACGGTGCGGTAAGAGCGCACCAGCGTCCGGGGCGACCCGGGCGGCTCGGTAAACCCCACCCGGAGCAAGGTCGAGCAGAGGACGTGGGCGGCCCGCCCGCCGGGCGACCGGCACTCCTCGGGTAGACCGCACAGATGGATGGCCACACAGGCGGCACCCGGAGACGGACCGCCGGACAGAATCCCGCCTACAGGCCGGCTCCCCGTCGCCATGCACCTCCGTGCATCTCCCGGACCTCGGTTATACCGGGTTATACTCGCCAGGATGAAGACCGCGATCTCGATCCCGGACACCACCTACGAACGGGCGAGTCAGAAGGCTCGGACCCTCGGGATGAGTCGCTCGGAGTTCTTCACCCGCGCTGCGACCCGCTATCTCGATGAGCTCGACGCCGCCTCGATCACCGAGCAGATCGATCAGGTCCTCGCCACGCTCGACGGTGACGACGACTCGACACGCGCCGCTGTTGCCGTCGGTCGCCGAACGCTGACCGCAGACGGCGACGACTGGTGATCGAACGAGGGCTGATCTACTGGGCCGATCTCGGTGACCCCGAAGGATCGAGGCCCGCCAAGCGCCGACCCGTCCTCGTCGTCTCCGCCGACTCGTACAACGGCAGCCGGCTGGCCACGGTGCTCGCCGCCGTGATCACCTCGAACACGCGGCTGGCGGCGATGCCCGGGAACGTCTTCCTTCCTGGGTCCGTGACCGGCCTCCCTCGTGACTCGGTCGTCAACGTCACCGCACTGGTGACCCTCGACAAGGACCAGCTCGGTGACCCTGCCGGGGCCGTTCCGCCGACCCTGATGGACGACGTCGAACGAGGACTCCGCCGAGTTCTCGGCCTGTAGGCACCGCTG
>CAZQEJ010000074.1:0-15383 GCA_964592165.1 uncultured Ilumatobacteraceae bacterium
CCGCGAGCGTCGTTGCCGGGCGTCTCGTCCTCGAAGTCCCAGCCGATGCGCCGGGCCTTCCCCGGTTGGCCCGAGACCTCCGAGACGTAGGCGTTCACGAGGGTGGACGAAGCCGTGATCGGGTTGGACTCGGCCGCGCCCCGCACGATGATCCCGTACTCGGTTTCGATGCCGCAGATCTTGGGGACGGCCATAGGAGCGCCGACCCTAGTGGTGGGCCCCCTCCGGAGCGCCCAACCAGCGCGTGAGCGCGCGGTTTTCCGTACGCGTACGCGCCAGTCGGGGTTCCCGGGGTGTCGTGCGGCCGCCGTTAGCGTGGGGCTTCCATGCCGCGAAGCTCCTTGCTCGGGATGCGACCCGGGCAATCACCGGGTGTGGACCGGGCGTTCCGCTCGGCGGCGATCCTGCTCGCGCTCCTGCCGCTCCTCACCGCCGTGGCGGTGTGGTCGTTCCGCCACTGGACCCCGACCCAGGACATGGCGCTCATCGACCTGCGGGTGCGCGACGTCTTCGGCCCTGACACCCCGCTGGTCGGTGCCTACTCGCGCTACGGATGGAACCACCCCGGTCCGTTCGAGTTCTGGACCGTCGCGCTGATGGGCCTCCCCTTCGGGCGACCCGCCTGGGCGACCCTCGTGGGCCATGTCGTCCTCCAGATCGTCCCGATCGTCGCGGCCCTGCGGTGGGCCGCCCGGCGTTCCCCCTCCGCGGTCCTCGTCGTCGCGCTGCTCGTAACCCTCAGCTACAGCGCCTACGGGCGTTGGATGATCATCGAGCCGTGGAACCCTCACGTCGCGTACGCGTGGTGGGTCGCGCTACTCGTCGGCACAGCGCTGGTGAGCGCCGGAGAGCACCGGTTGGTACCTCAACTCCTGCTGTGCGGGCTGGTGCTGGTGCAGTTGCACGTGGGGTACCTGCCGCTCGTGGTGCCGGTCCTCGCGCTGGCGCTGTGGTGGGGCTGGCGGGACGCAGGACCCAGCGACGTCGATCCGGTGGGCCACCGCCGCAGCTGGTGGCGCCGCCTCGCGGCAGCGACGGCCGTGTGTGCGCTGCTCTCGGTCCCGATCGTCGTCGATCAGCTCACCTCCTCCCCCGGAAACCTGACGGCGATGTGGCACTTCTTCACGGGGTCCCACCTCCCCACGGTCGGGCTCCGCTCAGCGGTCGCCCTCATGGGAGAGGGCTTCGCTCTCCCGCCGCAGTGGGCAGGGCGGGCGAGCACCGTCGAGCCCCTGACCGCAGCGGTCCTTCCGAGGTCGATGTGGTGGATCCTCGTCGCGGTCGGGCTCCTCGCCGTCGGCTGGTGGTGTGCGCGACCTCTCGGGCCGTGGGCCTCCCGTTCGATGGCGGCGATCACCGTCTCGCTCGGACTCGGTGTGCTGGCCATCTCGCGAATCACCGATGCCGCGTCGGAGTACCTGTTCTTCTGGCGCACCCCACTCGCTGCGGTGACCTGGGGGGCGGTGGCGGTCATCGTGGCGGCGAGAGCGTCGCTCAGGAGAGATGGTCGGCGGTGGCCGCGGTCTGCGCAGGGACTGCGGGCCATGTGGATCGTGGCGTTGACCGTGTTGCTCGTTCGAGCGGTTCCCCTCACGGTGCAGGTGGCCGAGAGCTCACCGACGGTGTCGCGCTTCGCGGGGCTCGAGGAGGTCACGCAACGCCTCATCGACGCCACAGCGCATCGTGCGCGTCGCGAGAGCCCGATCCGGGTCCGGACCGTCGGTGGGGTGATGTTGGGGCTTCAGCGCAGCCTGGTGAACGGCCTCGACCGTGCCGGGGCCGATGTGAGGACCGGTCCCGGCAGCGAGTTCCAGTTCGGGGACCGTCGCACGTCGCTCACCGGGGTGAGGGAGGTCTGGTATGCCGTCGAGGGTGGGCCGTGGGTGGAAGCGCTCGCCGGGATGCCTGGGGCCAGCGTGCTCGCCTCGAACACGCCCCTGTCCGGCTCCGAGGAGGTCCGCCTCAGGGAGCTCCATCGCCGGCTCGGCTCCCAACTTGCAGCGCTCGGGCGCACTGGGGAGATCGGCAAGCTCGACAGCGAGCTCGTCTCGGTGGTCTTCGCCGGCACCGCCGGCCTCGATCCCGCCGCGCTCGACGAGCTCGCCGGGTTGAATCGCCGGCTGGTCGGAGCGCCGTGTCGTTGTGCCGTCGTGGCGTTCGACGTCGAGGACGATCCCGACCTCGACCCCTAGCCAGCGTTGCTGTGCCGACCGAGGTTGGAGCTAGTACCTTCCGCCGACGGACCGGAGTGGGAGGTGGGTGATGGGAACACGCACGGTTGCTCATGCTGTTCACGAACAGCGGCGAGGGGGCGCGCGTACGGTGCCCCGGGTCGCCGTGGCGCTGGTCGCCGTGGCAGCGCTCGCCGCACTCCTGGCCGGCTGCGACCTGAAGATGGCCAAGGCCGGCACGCGTTGCGCCAAGCGGGGTGACTACGCGCAGGACGGCCAGTACGTCATGAAGTGCAACAACCGCAATCGCTGGGAGCGGGGGATCACCGTCGCTCAAGCCGATGCGGCGCTCGCAGCGTGGCTCGCCTACATGCGCCGACCTGCTGTAGGCGATGTCGTCCGCCCGGCGACGTTGGGCACCCCGCAGCTCCCGAACTTCGCCGATCCGTCGGTTCTCGTCGAGGGTGGCGTGACGTACGTCTACGGAACCTCCAACTATCGCCGGGTGCCGGTGATCGCTCTGGGTGATCTCAACAACATCAACCCCGGCGAGACGGCGCAGGAGGCGATGGCCACCAAGCCCGCATGGGCCTCGACGACGGAGGTCTGGGCCCCGGCGGTGGCCAAGCTCGGCGGGCGCTACGTGATGTTCTTCGCCGCGCACCGGATCTCGCCGCCCGACCCGTCCAACGATCAATGCGTGGGTCGTGCCTACTCGGCGTCACCCCTCGGCCCCTTCAGCCCCGAGGCCTCCCCCATCACCTGTGGGAACGACGGGGTCCATGGGGCGCTCGACCCGTCGGTCTTCATCGCTCCCGACGGGTCCGCGCACCTGATGGTGGCGATGGGCGGAACGACCACCAACATCTGGACGTTCCCCATCGACGGCAACGGGACGATCGTCGGCTCGGGCGCAGCGCTCGCCACCCGCGACCAGCCGTGGGAGGTGGTGTTCCTCGAGAACCCGTCGATGTACTTCGACGGTTCGACGTACCTGCTCGCCTACTCCGTCGGCAACTGGCGACAGGAGGCCTACAGCACCGCCGTCGCTCGCTGCTCCACCCCGCGGGGACCGTGCACCGATCGTCCCGACGGGCCGTGGCTGACGACCAAGGCGGATCGCTGGGGCCCCGGCGGGCTCTCGTTCTTCGTCGGCCCCGACGGGCAGGCACGGGTCGCCTTCGCTACGTACGCGCCAGGCAACCTCAGCGCTCTTGGGGCCCGGTCGACCACGATCCGTACGTTCTTCACGGACCCCTGGCCGCGCCTGGGCTGAAACCGAGGGGCTCCTCAGAGGTACTGGCCGGTGGCGACCCGCTCGATGGAGCGGCCACCCGTCGCCTCGTCGTCGTCGGAGCGAACAAGGGTCCGCACGTAGACGATCCGCTCGCCCTTCTTGCCCGAGATCTTCGCCCAGTCGTCGGGGTTCGTCGTGTTCGGCAGGTCCTCGTGCTCCTTGAACTCCTGGCGGATCGAGTCGAGCAGGTCCTGGGTGACGATCCCTCGCTCCCCACCGGCGATGACCCGCTTGATCGCCAGCTTCTTGGCCCGGCGGACGATGTTCTCGATCATCGCCCCGGAGGCGAAGTCCTTGTAGTACAGGATCTCCTTGTCGCCGTTCTGGTAGGTGACCTCGAGGAACCGGTTGTCCTCGTCGTCGCGGTACATCTCGGCGACGGTCGCCTCGATCATTGCCGGGATCTCCTCCCCTGCGGCGATCGGCAGCTCGTCGGTCAGGTAGCGGCCGAAGATCTGCCTGGCCGCGTCGCCACCAGGGCGTTCGATCTTGATCTTGACGTCCAGCCGCCCGGGGCGGAGGATCGCCGGGTCGATCAGGTCCTCACGGTTCGTCGCCCCGATCACGATCACGTTGCGCAGGCCCTCGACGCCGTCGATCTCGGCGAGCAACTGGGGGACGATCGTCGACTCCATGTCGGAGGAGATCCCCGAGCCGCGGGTGCGGAACATCGAGTCCATCTCGTCGAAGAAGACGATCACCGGCCAACCCTCTTCGGACTTCTCCCGGGCTCGTTGGAACACGAGGCGGATCTGCCGCTCGGTCTCCCCGACGTACTTGTTGAGCAGCTCGGGACCCTTGATGTTGATGAAGTAGCTGCGTCCCTTCTCGTCGCCGGTCTTCGCCGCGACCTTCTTCGCCAGGCTGTTCGCCACCGCCTTGGCGATCAGCGTCTTGCCACACCCGGGAGGGCCGTAGAGGAGGATCCCCTTCGGTGCCGGCAGGCGGTGCTCGGCGAACAGTTCGGCGTGCAAGAAGGGCAGCTCGACAGCGTCGGCGATCTGCTCGATCTGATCGTCAAGCCCACCGATGTCGGCATAGGAGATGTCCGGCACCTCTTCCAGGAGCAGGTCCTCGACCTCCGGGCGGGGCAGCTTCTCGAGCAGCAGGCCGGTGCGCGAATCGAGCCGCACGGTGTCGCCGGAGCGCAGGTGCATGCCGCGCAGCACGTCGGCCAGTTCGCAGACACGCTCCTCGTCGGCCCGGCCGACGACGACGGCGCGCACGCCGTCGTCGAGCAGTTCCTTGATCGTGACGACCTCGCCGATCACCTCCGAGTGGCGGGCGGCGACGACGTTGTAGCTCTCGTTGAGGACGACCTCCGCGCCGCGTTCGAGCGTCTCGTGGTCGATCTCCGGGTGCAGGCTGACACGCATCTTGCGCCCGCTGGTGGAGATGTCAACGGTACCGTCGTCGTTCTTGCCGACGACAACCCCGTACGCGCTCGGCGGCTGGGTGAGCTTCTCCACCTCCTCGCGCAGGTTGGCGATGTGCTCCCGGGCCTCGCGCAGCGTGTAGCTCAGCTTCTCGTTCTGGGCGACGGCTTGGGTGAGCTGCCCCTTGGTCTCGAGCAAACGCTCTTCCAGGGCACGGACCCGCTTGGGCGAATCGGCGAGCTTGCGCCGCAGCGAAAGGACCTCCAGCTCGAGAACACGGATCTCTTCGCGCTGTTTGGCGAGCTCGGCGTCGTGGGTGCTGTCTGCCACCGCTGCCTCCTCCCGGTCGTTGTGGCGCGCGGGGGGCCCGCGCCTAGGGTCGAACCTACACGCATGATCGAGCCGGGAAACGTCTTGTCCTCCGTGTTTCCACCGGACGCGCCGTGTAATCTATTCTCAACCAACCCTCCCCCTGCACCCGATGCGAGGAGCCAACCGACATGAAGGTCTGGATCGACCAGGATCTCTGCACCGGAGACGGTCTCTGCGAAGAGATCTGCCCCGATGTGTTCACGCTGCTCGACGACGGGCTCGCGTACGTCAAGGAAGGCGACAAGATCTTCGCCAACTCCAAGGGCAACCCGCAGGGCGCGGAGGGACTCGCGGAGATCCCCGATGGTCAGCTCGATGCAGTCATCGAGGCCGCCGAGGAGTGCCCCGGCGAGTGCATCTTCATCGAGCCCTGATCCTCGCCAAGCAACCGGAACGAAGTGGGCGCCGGGCGGCGCCCACTTCGCCGTTGCACTGGCGCGGGCCGCGCCGGCCCGTCGTCAGTCCACCAGGCGGACGAGGCGGGCCGAGCTGAGGAAGCCGGTGTGGGCGACCATCCGATGGTCCGGGCGCACAGCCACGCCTTCGATGTGCCAACCCCGGTGGAGGACCTCGAGCGTGCGCTGCCCGCTCCACAACGGTGAGGCGAGCGCTTCGCGCACCTTGGCCGCCTGGATGATCGACGGCGTGTAGGCGACGAGGATCCCCCCGGGCGGCAACGCCTTCTCCGCATGGGGGACGACCCGCCACGGCTCCGGCAGGTCGAGCACGACCCGGTCGACCCGGGCATCGATCCCCTCGTAGCAGTCGCGCTGCTCGACGTGGTAGCGCTCGAGGACCCCCGCGCCGAGGAACTCGCGCACGTTGGTCACCGCCCGACGGAGGAAGTCCTCACGCAACTCGTAGCCGACGATCTCCGCGCCCCAGCGGAGCATCGTCATCGACAACGCCCCCGAGCCGATCCCCGACTCGAGGACGCGCACACCCGGGCCGATGTCGGCGAGCATGCAGATCGGGGCGAGATCCTTCGGGTAGATGACCTGCGCACCACGGGGCATCTCGAGCACGAAGTCCTCGATCGTCGGGCGCAGGGCGAGGTACTTCGCGTTGCGCGTCGAGCGCACCTCGAACGCCTCGCCGCGCCCGACGAGCTCGGCGTGGGGGACGAACCCGGCGTGGGTATGGAACTCGCCGCCCTCGACGAGGGTGACAAGGTAGCGGCGTTGCTTGGAGTCGAGGAGGAGGACCCGATCGCCGTAGGCGAAGCCTCCGCCCGGCTGCTCGGGCGGTTCGCTCACCGCCGGCCCCGGGCGGTGATGAACTCGACGGGCACCGGGGCGTGGGCCGCGGACTTCTCGACCATCCTGCAGTACGCGCAGATCTCCGCGGTCGTCGGCGATCCGCAGCGGACACAGGTGCCGAGGGTGCCCGCCGCGGCCGCCGACGCGCCGCTCAGCAACGGAGCCATCCGTTCGAGGAAGTTGAGGTAGAACGCGGCTTTGCTCCCCGGCGACGCGGCCTCGATCGCGTTCAGCGCGTCCTTGTACCCGAGGTGGCGGTTGCCGCCGGCCATCGGGCATTCCTCGACGAGGTAGTCGATGCCGCGCACGATGCACCACGCCGCGGTCTCCCGCTCCGTCAGGCGGACGAGCGGCTTGGCCTTGCGGGGGAACCCGTTCGCCGCGGGCAGCACGGGGAGCTGGCGGGCGAGGTACTCGATCTCCCAGCGCAGCGTGTTGCCGAGGAGAACGGCCGCCTCGTCGTCGAGGTTGTGCCCCGTGACGACGGCGTCGTAGCCACCCTCCAATGCGGCGGAGTCGAACAGGTGGCGCTTGGACATCCCGCACGCCGAGCACGGCGTCCGCCGCGTCGCTGCGGCAGCGGTCGGCACGTCGTAGCCGAGGTCCTCACGCAGGTGGATGACGCGCAAGGCGAGTCCCCGCGACTCGGCGAAGTCGCGTGCGTACCGTTCGGAGACGTCGCTGTAGTCGCCGATCCCCAGCCCGACGTACAGCCCGTCGGCCCGGTACCCGAGATCGATGAGCATGTCCCATACGGCGAGGCTGTCCTTGCCCCCGGAGACGGCGACGAGCAGCCGGTCCTCGGGAGCGAACATCGAGTGGTCCTTGATCGCCCGGGCCACCTGCCGGCGGCACATCTCGACGAAGTGCTCCGCACAGAAGTTCGCGTTGTGCCGGGGCAGGTCGATGATCGCCGGGCCGCGGCACACCCGGCACTTCACGCGCACCCGCCGGAGATCACGGGGCGGACCTCGATCGTGTCCTCATCGTCGAGTACGCCGTCGCCGGGCACCAGTGTCCCGTTGCGGATGACGAGGTGAGACTCCCGGTTCAGCCCGAGCTCGGCGAGCAGCGCGTGGACGCGACGCGACCCTTCGACGACGACTTCCCGGCGGGGGTTGCGCAACACGACGATCATCGGCCGACCATTCTGGCCGGGGTGGGCGGCGACGGCTACCTGCTGCGCTTCGCGGCGCGTCGTTGCGCCTTGCGCTCGGCGCGCGTCGGCGGTGTGATCGCCCGGATCGTGATCGACTCGCCCGGGGACAGCTTTTCCGTCGCGGCGAGCTGTTCGGTGCGGCGGACCATCGTCCGCAGGGCGCGCCCGCCGTACACGACAGCGCCGGCGGCGAGCCATCCCCGGCTGCCGCCGAGTAGACCCTTGTGCAACCCGTTGCGCCGGACGAGGGCGAACGGGGAGAAGAACGCGGGGCGTCCGGCCATCAGACGCGCCGGATCTCGACGATCGTCGTCTTGCGCTTGCCGCTGCGCCGCCCGAGGGCGAAGAACAGGAGCAGGATCACGAGCCCGCCGACAGCGCCGGCGATGACGATCGTCTTGCGCTTCTCCGCGACCGTGCTCTCCACGCCGGTCTGCAGGGCGGCGAATTTCGCCTCCAACTGCTCACGGGTGACCTTTGCCTCGCTCATCGACCTGGTTCCTTGCGCTGGAGGGTGTCCTTACCGATCCGCCCGACGGCGAGCCCGACGACGATCGCGGCGAGGATCAGCACGATCACGTAGGGAAGGATCGAGAGGTTGCCGTCGAACGTGTCGGAGAGCTCGGTCTGGAACAGGCGCAGGACACCGAGCACGACGAAGAACCCCCCGAGGCCGAGGCTCAACGCCCCACCTACCCCGAACCCGATCCACCTGCCCGCACCGCGCAGTGGACCGACGGTCTCCTGCTTGACGTACGTCTTGACGAGCTCGAGCACCTCGCCGATCTGGTTGTCGCTGGGCTTCGACTCCTCGGGCACGGACCGAGTTCTTAGCACGCGCCGCACCCGGCACCGGCGAACCCGTCGCGGTTTCACCTGCAACCGGCCGTCGGAGCGCGCTGGTCAGGAAGCCGACAGGCGCGCCTGGAGCAGGACCTCGGCGTCGGCGACGAGCTCGGCGAGGAGCTCGACGCGGGCCGCGGGCCCAGGTGCGGCGAGCAACGCCTGGCGATCGGCGGGGCCGAGCGGGGCGAGGTGGCTGAGGTGATAGCTGGCCATCGTCGGCTCGGTGTCGATCTCCGACGCCGGGGAGACCGTCGCGTCGCCGAGCTCGGTGGCCAGCGCCGCCGCACGGCGCACGGCCTGCTCGACCGCCGCGAGCCGGGCCGCATCGACGGGCAGCTCGTCGTCCGGCCAGTCCTCAGCAACGGCGCGCGGATATGGATCGTCGGGGAGCCACGCGCCGACGCGGATCCGCCGCGTCCCGACCGCCATCAGCGCGTAGCGCCCCCCAGGCAGCGGGGCGACGTCGACGATCCGGGCGACGGTGCCGAGCGCCGTGCGCACGTCGCCGCCACCAACTTCGCTTCCTCGTTCGATGAGCACGACGCCGAACTCCCTGTCGCCACGCAGGCAGTCGGCGACCAGGGCGCGGTATCGCGGCTCGAAGACGTGCAGGGGGAGCACGGCACCGGGGAGGAGGACCGTGCCGAGGGGGAACATCGGCAGTTCACTCCCGGGCATCACGGGGCAGGCTATGCCCCGGGGGCGAGCGCGGCCGCGTCGGGAACGGCCGGCTGCCCGCCGAGTGCCGCGGCGAGCGCCCGCCAGGCCGCGGCACCCCGGTCGGCCGCACCGGGACCGTTAATCAGCAGGCTGAACGTGAGCTGATCGCCGTTGTCGACGAACCCGGAGAGCGATTTGACCCCGGTCAGGGTCCCGGTCTTGCCGAACAGCTTGCCGGCCAGCTCCGTTCCGGCGAACGGCTCGGCGAGCGTCCCGTCGAACCCGGCGATCGCCAACCCGTCGTACACCGGACCGCTCCTGCCCACATGGTCCAACAGGGCGACGAGCGTCGGGCAGCGGAGCCGGTTCTGGTCCGACAGACCGGAGCCGTCGGCCAGCTTGACCCCGTCGAGGGGCAGGCCCCAGGAAGCGAGCACGTCGTGCTCGACCTGCAGGCCGGCCTCGGTCGAGCCGGTCCCGGCGCGCACCAGACCGATCTCCTTGAGGAGCAGTTCGGCCGTGTTGTTGTCGCTCGTGGTGAGCATCTCCTTGAGCAACGCGGGCAGGGCGATCGACGTGGCGACCCCCTCGAGGGCAGGCACCTCGGCCGGCGCGGTGCCGCTGCGCGAACCACCCGCGACGTCCACGCCGCGGGCGACGAGCAACTCGCGCAGGTGAGCGGCTGCCCCCGCGGCGGGATCGCCGGTGGCAACCTTCTCCGAACGGTTGGCGAACCCATCGTCGACGAGCAGCGCACCGAGCGGGCCGGCCTCCCAGCCGCGGCTGACCGCGGGCTGCCACGCCTCCACGTAGCGTTCCCCGTCGTAGCGCGAGCCGTCACCGACGATCGCTCCGTCGATGCGGCGGATCCCCGCCGCGACGATCTGGTCGGCGAGCCGGTCGAGGCTCGTGCGCGGGTGCTGGGGGTCCTTGGCCGATGCCGGGTAGCTGTCGAAGTCGTCGGTGGCCAGTGTTGCGTCGCCCCCACCGACGAGGTACAGGTCTCCGGTGACCGTCGGGCCGTCGCGCCGGGCATGCACCGTCGTGGTGAACGCGTGCTCCGCACCGAGCACCTCGAGGGCGACGGACGCGGTGACCAGCTTGACGTTGCTCGCCGGGACCAACGGCACCTCCGGGTTGACCTCGACCAGCCGGCTGCCGTCGAGCTCCACGGTGAAGCACGCGTCCGCGCTGCCCGCGGGGAGCACACCGGCGAGCGCGGCGACGTAGTCCGCTCGCTTGGTCTGCGCGGCGAGGACCCCGGGGGCCCGCCGGGCGGAGAGCAGCGCCGCCGCCGGCTGCTCCCCGGCCGGCTGGCTCACCGCGGCCTGACCGAGGTTCGCCGCGGCGCGCTCCGCCGCGCCCCACCACAGCGCGCCCAGTCCGAGCGCCGGGAGAAGGCCGACCACGGCGAGGCCGAGGTTCCCCCGGCGGCTCAGCGAATCCCCCTCGTCTGGCGGAACTCGGCGTAGCGGTACAGGTGGCCGAGGGCGCGCACCGCTCGCGATCCGCTCGGGTAGCAGAGCTTGCCGGTACGGCGGACCGTCGCCGGTCCGGGGTTCGCCGGATCGGCGACGGCGAGCTCGGTGCAGGTGAGGATCGGCTTGCCCGTCTCGGCCGAGATCTGCGCGGCGGCTTCGGCGAAGCGGGCGTCCTGGCGTTCGTGATAGGCGACGATCCGCTCCAGGCCGTGGTCGGGGTAGAAGCGACCCTCGCGCATCATCCGCGCCTGGTTGGACTGGATCCCCAGCCCGAGGTAGATCACAGCGTCCACGCCGGGGTGGGCGGCGATCAGGCGGAGCACGGTGGGGATCGTGTCCCGCGTCTCCCCTCCGGCGCAGTCGACAGGGTTGTTCCGGCTCCAGCGCGGGGGGAGCTCGGCGTCGATCGCGGCACGCAGGTCGTCGGGCAGCTCGACGAGGCGTAGCCCCGGTTCACGGGCGATCGCGTCGGCGGTGATCACCCCCCACCCCCCGGCGGTGGTCAGCACGACCACGTTCGGCCCGCCGGGCAGGGGTTGGGTGGCGAACGTCGCCGCCGCTTCGAACGCTTCGTCGACGTCGCCGGCGCGGGTCACCCCGGCCTGCTTGCAGGCTCCGTCGAACACCTTGTCGTCGGCGGCGAGCGCGCCCGTGTGGCTCGCCGCGGCCCGCGCCCCGACACTCGTCGCCCCGCCCTTGAGGACGACGAGCGGTTTGCGCACCGCGACGCCCGCGAGGCGCTCGAGCAGCGCCCGTCCGTCGACGATCCCCTCCAGGTAGGCGAGGCCGACGGTCGTCGCGTCGTCCTCGGCGTACCAGTCGAGGTAGTCGGCGACGGTGACGGCCGCGGCGTTGCCCGCCGACACGGCGCGCGACACGCCGACGCCGGTCGAGCGGGCCAGGTTCTGGAAGGAGGAGACGAAGTTGCCGCTCTGGCTGGCGATGCCGATCGTTCCCGGCGGCGGGTAGGGGGCGACGATCTGGGCGCACAGATGCGCCGGGGTGGACACGACGCCTTGCCCGTTCGGTCCGGCGAGGAGGATGCCGAGCTCGTCGGCGAGGGCGACGAGCTCGGCCTCGGCCCGCCGGCCGTCGTCGCCGGCCTCGCCGTAACCGGCGGACGTGACGAACGCGGCGCGGATCCCCTTCGCTGCGCAGGCGCGCAGCAACGCCGGGTTGGCCGACGCCGGCGTGCAGACGAGGACCAAGTCGGCCGCACCATCGGGGATCTCGGCGACGTCGGTGACGGTACGGACCCCGAGCACCTCCTCCCCCTGCAGGTTGGTGCCGAACACCGCCCCTTCGTACCCCGCGCTGAGCAGGTTGTGCAGGGAGACGAAACCGAACTTGCCCGGGTGGGTCGACGCTCCGGCGACGACCACCCCCTTCGGTTCGAACAGGGCGCGGAACGCGGCATCCGACGGTCGCGGCCGGGCCACGGACGCCGACGCCGTCGCCTCCCCGAGCTCGACGAGCGCGTCGACCGCGACCGGGATCCCGTCGGGCCCGACGATCAGCGGGTTGAGATCCGCCCCGGCGAGCTCGGGGGTCGCCGTCGCTGCCGCCGAGAGCGCGCCCAGGACGGCGGCGAGCCGTTCCCGGTCGACGGCCGCCTCGCCTCGCCACGGACCGAGGATCCCCTGGGTGCGCAGCTCGTCGATCATCTGCGCGGCATCGAGGGGGGAGATCGGCACGGGACGGAAGACGACGTCGGCGATCGCCTCGGCGAACACGCCGCCGACGCCGAGCATCACGTTCATCCCGAACTGCGGGTCGCGCACGAGCCCGGCGATCAGTTCCCGGGAGCCGGAGATCATCGGGGCGACGAGGAGATCGACGTCCCCGTCGGCCGGGGTCGCCGCGGCGAGCAGGTCGCCCGCGGCGCGCCGCACCGCGGCCTCGTCGGCCAGGCCGAGGCGGACGAGGCCGCGCTCGGTCTTGTGGGCGATCTTCGGCCCGTTCAGCTTGAGGGCGACGGGGAAGCCGAGCGCTGCCGCGGCGGCGACCGCCGCGCCGGCGTCGCCTACAACGCGTTCGGGGGCGAAGGGAACGCCGAAGCCGGCGAGGAACGCCTTCGACTCCGCCTCGGAGAGTGTCCTACCGGGCCGATCCACGGGCCGCGACGCTAGCGGCTGGCTTCTGCCTCGTCGGGGACGAGGGCGGCGCGGAAGAAGGAGATGACGTGTTCGAGGCGGGCGTCGAGCACCGCCGGGGCGAGCGGGTCGCCGTCGAGTAGCCCTCCGAGGAACGGGGCGTCGGAGAAGTAGGACAACAGCGCGCCGTACCCGGTGATCACGAGCTGGACCGGGTCGTGGTCGCGCACCCGCCCGGCGGCGATCTCGCCGCGGAAGTAGTTGACGGCCCGGTCGAACATCGGCCGGATCACCGCCGGCAGGTCGACCCCGACATGGCTGCCGCCGTCGATCGCCTCCCGGCGGATCAGGCGCACGTAATCGGGGTTCTGCTCGAAGAACTGGAATCCCGCGGTGAGCACCAACTCGATGCGCGGCCAGCCAGTCAGGTGGGAGGCGACCGAGGCGGCTTCCAGCCGCTCGAACCAGTCGGACATCACCTTCTCGAACACCTCGGCGTAGAGGACGTCCTTGGAGGGGAAGTGGTAGAGCAGGCTCGGGCGGCGAATCCCCACGCAGGCGGCGATGTCGTTGAGTGACGTCCCCTCGTAGCCGCCGCTGGCGAAGCAGTGCACCGCCTCGGCGATAATCACTTCGCGCGTGCTCGGCTCATGGTTCACCGTCGCCGTCGAGTCGGACATCGCGGCATATGGTACAGGTCACAAAACCGTCTCTACCGACCAGTAGGTAGACGTGTTATGGTCGCCGCCCGTGCTGACCAACGTCCTCATCGGGCTGATCGCCGGCTTCGTCCTGACGATCCTCGCCAACTTCGCGACGACGATCTTCCTCCACCGTGCGCTGTCCCACAAAGCGCTGACGATGCGCGCCCCGTTGCGCTTCGCCTTCCGGGTGTTCGTCTGGATCTCCACCGGGATCCGCCCCCGCCAGTGGGCCGCCGTGCACCGCAAGCACCACGCCTACACCGACGTCGAGGGCGACCCCCACTCCCCCGTGCTCCTCGGCTGGGTCAACGTCCAGATGCGCAACGTCGCCCTGTACCGCGCCGAGGCGTCCAACCCGGAGACGATCGCCAAGTACGCGAAGGACATCCCCGCCGACAAGTGGGACAAGATCCTCTTCGACCACGCCCTGCTGGGCCTGGCGATCGGCATCGCCCTGCTCGTCGTGATCTTCGGCCCGTGGGCCGGGCTGATCGCCGCTTTCGTCCACGTCAACCTGTACCTGGCGACGAGCGCCGCGGTGAACGCGATGGGCCACCACTTCGGCCGCCGCCCCTACACCGACAGCCAGGCGACGAACCTGCAGTGGCTCGCCTGGCTGACCGCCGGCGAGGGGCTGCACAACAACCATCACGCGGCGCCGAGCTCGGCACGGTTGTCCCACCGCCGCTGGGAGTTCGATCCGGGGTGGTGGGCGATCGTCGCCTTCCGCCGCCTCGGGTTGGTCAAGGTGCGCCTGAACGAGGTCGTCGTCCGCTCCACCGCTCGCCGCCGGGTGACCAAGAGCGCCGCCTGAGCTCCCGCCGGCGCCACCGGATCGCCCGTGCGGGGGGCAGGTAGCCTCGGAGTGTGACCGGTATCTCCGACGAATCGTTCGACCAGCAGGCCATCGCCCTCATCCGGGGGATGGCGATGGACGGCCCGTTCGCCGCGAACAGCGGTCACCAGGGCACGGCGATGGCCCTCGCTCCTCTCGCCCACGTGCTCTTCAGCCGGGTGATGAACGTCGACCCGGCGCACCCCGAGTGGCCGGACCGCGATCGCTTCGTGCTCTCCAACGGTCACGCGTCGATCCTCCAGTACACGATGCTCTACCTGACCGGCTTCGGTCTCGAGCTCGACGACCTGAAGGCGTTCCGCCAGTGGGGGTCGCGCACTCCCGGACACCCAGAAGCCGGGCACACCCCGGGGATCGAAGTGACCACTGGCCCCCTCGGCCAGGGGCTGGCCGACTCGGTCGGGTTGGCCATCGCCGAGGAGGGCCTGCGCGCCCGGTTCGGTGCCGAGGTCTGCAACCACCACACGTTCGTCATCGCCGGCGACGGGTGCATGATGGAGGGCATCAGCCACGAGGCCGCCTCGCTCGCCGGTCACCTCGGGCTCGGGCGCCTGGTCGTCGTCTACGACGACAACCACATCACAATCGACGGCGACACGGCGCTGACCTACTCCGACGATGTCGCCGGGCGCTTCACCGCGTACGGCTGGCACGTCGAACGCCTCGGCGAGGTCGGCGAGGATCTCGACGCGCTGGAGGCCGGCCTGCGCCGGGCGATGGCCGTGACGGACAAGCCGAGCCTGCTCATCCTGCGCAGCCACATCGCCTACCCGTCGCCCGACCTGACCGACGACCACACCGCCCACGGGAACCCGTTCACCGCCGAGCAGATCACCCGCACGAAGGCGGTGCTGGGGATCCCCGACGAGCCGTTCTGGGCTCCGCCGTCGATCGTCGATCGCTACCGCGCCCTGGCCGCCGAGCGGGGCACACAGGCGCGGGAGGCCTGGGAGCAGCGCTTCGCCGCCTGGGACGGCGACCGCGAGGGTTGGGCCGCGGCGTGGTCCGCCGAGCCGCCCGCCGGCTGGGACGCGAAGCTGCCCGTGTTCGCAGCAGGCACGAAGCTGGCCACCCGCCAGGCCGTGCAGCAGGTGTTCGTCGCCGCAGCG
>CAZQEJ010000075.1:0-9892 GCA_964592165.1 uncultured Ilumatobacteraceae bacterium
AGGGCCGCCACCTCGTGCGCTTCGCCTTCTGCAAGCGCGACGAGGTGATCGACGAGGCCGTCAGCCAGCTGAGCACGCTCGCCGGCGGGCGATGACCACCCGAGGAGCACACCGATGAGAGTCGCCGTCGTCCAGCACGACATCACCTGGGAGGACAAGGAGGCGAACTTCGATCGCCTCGGGCCGCAGATCGCCGGCGTCGCTGCCACCGGGGCACGTCTCGTGCTGCTCAGCGAGACGTACTCGACAGGGTTCTCGATGGACACCGCGGCGACCGGGGAAGCCGAAGGCGGCCCGAGTGAGACGTTCCTCGCCGAGCAGGCCACAACGCACGGGCTGTGGGTCGGTGGCTCGTTCCCCGTGACCCCGGCCGGCGGCGGTGCGCCGTTCAACACGTTCGTCCTCGCCGGACCGGACGGGACACGCCACCGCTACCGCAAGATCCACCCGTTCACCTACGGCGGCGAAGCCGAGGCGTACGCCGCCGGATCGCAGCTCGTCACGGTGACGGTGGAGGGGATCCGCTTCAGCTTGTTCGTCTGCTACGACCTCCGCTTCGCCGACGAGTGGTGGCAGCTCGCCCGGGCGAGCGACGCCTACCTCGTCGTCGCCAACTGGCCGGCCTCGCGCCGGGTGCACTGGCAGACGCTGCTCCGGGCGCGGGCGATCGAGAACCAGGCCTACGTGATCGGGGCCAATCGGGTCGGCTCGGGAGGTGGGCTGGACTACGCCGGCGACTCGATGATCGTCGATCCGCTCGGGGAGATCCTCGCCTCCGCCGCCGGGGTCGAGGCGACGATCGTCGCTGAGATCTCCGCCGAGCACGTCGCCGCCGTGCGCGACAAGTTCCGCTTCCTCCAGGACCGCCGCACCGGCTGACCCCACGGCGAGGGAAGCGCCAGCGACGAGCCGCCGTGAGCGAAGCCTCAGGACGAGGCGGAGCGAACCATCTCGCGTCTCATCAGCGAGACGCGCACGCCGTAGTCGGTCTCCTGTTGGCCGACCTCGGTGAACCCGAGGCGCTCGTGGAAGCGCAGCGAACCGTCGTTGCGCGGGCGGAGGTTGACCTCCAGCGTCAGCCACGGTGCGGTCACCCGCCGGTCGAGCTCGGCGTAGATCGCGGTTCCGATCCCCCGGTTGCGGTATGCCTCGGCGATCGCCACCCGGTCGAGGTAGGCGAAGTCGTCGTAGCGTTCGCTGAACCAGCGGTAGTTCACCGACGAGTAGGCGGCGCCCGGGCCGAGCACGAGACAGAACCCGACGAGGCCGGCACCGGCGACCGCGCCGAGGGCGATCGTCGACATCCCCAGCAGTTCGGCGATGCGGCTCTCGCTCGCCTCCCCGACGGCGGGGACGTTCGCCGCGTTGATCGCCGTGACCACACCCACGTCGGCCGCGGTCAGGTCCCTGAGCTGCACGGGGCGCAGGCTAACGACGTATCGTCGGCCACCCGTGGCCGCGCCGTTGATCCAAGCACGTCAGTTGACCAAGCGGTTCGGTGACTTCACCGCGGTCGACGGGATCGACGTCACCGTCGAGCAAGGAGAGGCGTTCGGCTTCCTCGGGCCGAACGGCGCGGGGAAGAGCTCGACGATGCGGATGATCGGCTGCGTCTCGTCGCGCACGTCCGGGGAGCTGACCGTGTTCGGGCTCGATCCCGAGCTCGCCGGTCGGGAGATCCGCAGCCGGATCGGCGTGGTCCCTCAACAGGACATGCTCGACGAGGAGCTGACCGTCGAGGAGAACCTCGTCATCTACGGCCGGTACTTCGACCTGCCCCGCTCGGTGTGCCGCCGCCGGGCCGCGGAATTGCTCGACTTCGTCCACCTCAGCGACCGGGCCTCGAGCCGCGTCGAGCCGCTGTCCGGAGGGATGAAGCGGCGGGTGACGATCGCCCGCTCGCTGATCAACGAGCCGCAGCTGCTCCTCCTCGACGAACCGACCACCGGCCTCGACCCGCAGGCCCGGCACGTCCTGTGGGATCGCCTCTACCGGCTCAAGCAGCGCGGCGTGACGCTCGTGCTGACCACCCACTACATGGACGAGGCGGAACAGCTCTGCGACCGCTTGGTCGTGATGGACAACGGGCGGATCGTTGCCGAGGGCTCACCGCGAGCGCTGATCGAGCGCTACTCGACGCGCGAGGTGCTCGAGCTGCGCTACGCGGCGGGGACGAACGAGGAGCGCGCCCGCGACGTCGCCGGGATCGGCACCCGCCAAGAGGTGCTCCCCGACCGGATCCTCGTCTACGCCGGCGATGGCGAGGCGGCCCTCGCCGAGGTCAACGAACGTGGTGCAGCCCCGCAGAGCGCGCTCGTCCGGCGCAGTTCGCTGGAGGACGTGTTCCTCCACCTCACCGGCCGGTCGTTGGTCGACTAGGGGCCGGTGATGTCCGTAGCGACCACCTCCCGCTCGGCGTGGCACGTGATCGAGGCGAACGCGCTCGTCTACCGCCGGATCTGGCGGGCGAACCTGTTCTCCACGTTCGCCCAGCCGCTGCTCTACCTGCTGGCGATGGGGATCGGGGTGGGCACGCTCGTCGACCGCACCGCCGGGTCGACCGACCGCCTCGGCGGCGTTCCCTACCTCGCGTTCATCGCCCCCGGGTTGCTCGCGGTGAACGCGATGCTCCTCGGGACGAACGAGTCGATGTGGCCGGTCCTCGCCGGGTTCCGCTGGTCGCGCGGCTTCCACGCGATGGCCGCGACCCCGATGGAGATCCGCGGCATCGTCGCCGGCCAGCTCGGGTGGACGGCGTTGCGGATGCTCGGCGCGGGCAGCGGCGTGGCCCTCGTCTTCCTCCTCTTCGCCGACACCCGTTCGGCGGGGCTGCCCCTCGCGGTGGTCTTCGCCGCGTGTTGCGGTCTGGCCTTCGCCGCGCCGATCACCGCCTTCTCCGCGTCACGTGACCAGGAGAACGGGAACAGCTTCGCCACCGTGCAGCGCTTCGTGATCACCCCGCTGTTCCTCTTCGGCGGCGCGTTCTTCCCCATCGACCAACTCCCCGCTGCGTTCCGCCCGGTCGCCAAGGTGACCCCGCTGTGGCACGGCGTCGAGCTGTGCCGGGCGGCCACGCTGCACCGCTTGCAGGCCGGTGCCACGATCGGTCACCTGGCCGTTCTCGCCCTGTGGGCCGTCGCCGGGATCGCCGCCTCGTTGGCCATCTTCCGCAGGAACCTGACCCGATGACCGCCATCGTGCTGCGCATCGTGCCGTTCCCCCTACGCGCCGCGAAACGACCCCACCGCCTCGTCGAGCGGTCGCTGATGGTCTACCGGCGCACGTGGATCCTGCTCGTGTCGGGGTTCTTCGAGCCGCTGTTCTATCTGCTGTCGTCGAAGGTCGGCGTCGGCCGGCTCGTCGGCAGCGTGACCATCGGCGGCAAGGCAGTCGACTACGTCACGTTCGTCGCTCCCGCGTTGATGGCCTCCTCGGCGATGAACGGCGCCGTCTACGACTCGACGATGAACGTCTTCCACAAGCTGCGCTACGCGAAGATCTACGACGCGATGCTGACCACGCCGCTGTCGACGGCGGACATCGCCTTGGGGGAGATCGCCTGGGCGTTGCTGCGCGGCCTGCTCTACGCCGTGTCCTTCCTCGTCGTGATCGTCGCCATGGACCTCACCGACACGCCCTGGGCGGTGCTCTCGATCCCCGCCGCGGCACTGATCGGCTTCGCCTTCGCCGCGGTCGGGATGGCCTCGACGACGTACATGCGCGGCTGGCCCGACTTCGAGTTCGTCCAGATGGCGCTGATGCCGATGTTCCTCTTCTCGGCGACGTTCTACCCGGCGAGCACGTACGACGGGTTCGGGCGGACCCTGCTCCAGGTCTCCCCCCTGTACCACGGCGTCGAACTGATCCGGGCGACGACGACCGGGACGTTCCCCGCAGCGACCGCCGGCCACGCGCTGTTCCTCGCCGCGATGGGCGTCGCCGGACTGTGGTTCACCAGCCGCCGGTTGGACGGGATGCTGCGCGTCTGAGCGCCGCGGTGCCAGGGCGGCCACGGCTCCGTAGCGTGGGCGCCGAGCCCGTAGCGTGGGCGCCGAGAAAGTGCAGGAGGTTGCCACGCCATGCTGTACGCACGTCACAAGACGGAGAAGATCACCGCCGAGCAGGCCCTCCCTGGTCGCACCGAGCAGATCCCGGTACCCGGTGCGCACCATGTCAACGGTCACCCGCTCGTCGGGCCGTGGTCGGCCGGGTTCCGCACCGCCGTGTTCGGGATGGGTTGCTTCTGGGGCGTGGAACGCATGTTCTGGCAGGTTCCCGGAGTGTGGACGACCGCTGCCGGATACGCCGGGGGGTTCACCCCGAACCCGACCTACGAGGAGGTGTGCTCGGCGCGCACCGGCCATGCCGAGGTCGTTCTCGTCGTCTACGACCCGTCGCGGGTCACCTACGAGCAACTCCTGCGCGTGTTCTGGGAGAACCACGACCCGACCCAGGGAATGCGTCAGGGCAACGACATCGGAACGCAGTACCGCTCCGCGATCTACGTGACCGACGCGGCGCAGCGGGCCCTCGCCGAGGCTTCCAAGCTCGCCTATGCGACCGAGCTCCAACGCGCCCACTATGGGCCGATCACGACGGAGATCACCGGACTCGACGCGTTCTACTACGCGGAGGCGTACCACCAGCAGTACCTGTCGAAGAACCCGAACGGGTACTGCGGAGTCGACGGCACCGGTGTCGCCTGCCCGGTCGGATTGAGCGTCAGCGCCGAGTAGGGTCCGCGCCGGACCCCACGTCACCAGGAAAGGACAACCCACCATGAGCGGGTTTCTAGACAAGGCGAAGAGCGCCGTCGAAGGCCTCAAGGACAAGGCGGAGGATCTCGTCGAGAAAGTCGGCGACAAGCTCCCCGAGGGGATCAAGAGCAAGCTGCCCGACGGCAAGAAGGACGACCAGGCGAGCGACGCCCCCGCCGCCGAGGCCGCCGAGGGAGCTAAGAGCAAGATCGACGAGATCAAGGACAAGGTCACCGACGCCGCCCACAAGATCGGGGACAAGCTCCCCGACAGCGTGACGGACAAGATCGAGGACATGATCCCCGGAGACAGCGATGGTGACGGCCACTGAGTGCCGTGACCAGGCGGTGACCACGGTCCCGCCACACCGGTGACCAGTGACGGCGGGGCTGCTCCGGCGGCCCCGCTGTCGCGTCCGCGCCGCATCTTCACCACTACGGTGAGCGCGGATGTTCAAGCGCCTCCGGCTCGTCGTCGCCGTGTTGTTGATCGTCGGCGTGGGCTGGTACGTGATCCAATACGGCCGGCACAGCTCGCCGCGCACGCCGGCGGTGACCAAGTTCCAGGCACGCGTCCCGCTGGGAACGACCCAGGTGCTGGTCGCTGCTCGCCAAGCGGCCACCCGATCGGTCGCCGAAGTGACGTTGTGGGAGTCGCGCGATGCGACGTGGGTGGTGGCCAAGGGCCCGTACACGGCGCGCATCGGGGAGAACGGCTTCCGCTTGGCCGAGACACGCACCGAAGGCGACCGAACGACGCCCGAAGGCGTGTTCCCCCTTCCCGCCGCGTTCGGTGCCGAACGCGCTCCGCAGGGCACGACGATCCCCTACTCGATCCTCCAACCCGGCGATTGCTGGGTCTCCACGCCGACCGAACCGGCCTACAACCGCTGGGTGACCCGCACACCGTGTGGTAAGGACAACCTCGACCTCTACGCCCGCGGCCACGAGGACAACTCGCTGTTGCACACCGCTCTGATCATCGGGTTCAACACCTCGCCCCGCCTCGACGGTGCGGGGAGCGCGATCTTCTTCCACCTGCCCCGTCGCGACGCGAACGGGAAGGTCATCCCGACCACCGGCGGGATCGGGCTCGGGGAGGGCTCGCTGCGGGCGATCATCGCCCGCCTCGACCAGCGACGAAACCCGGTGGCGATCCTCGGCGATCCGGAGTGGATCGAAGGCGGCTGAGCGCGGCGCGTAGGGTGCTCCGCCGATGCGCCTCGCTCGCGGTCGTCCGTTCCGTCTTCTGGCCGGGTTCGCCAGCCTCGTGGTGGGGTTCGGGGCGTGCTCGGCGTCCGACCCCGGCGTGACCCGCGACTCGGCGGCGACCCTCACCACGGACAGGGACGGTCCGGGACCCGGCGCCACGGACCCGGGAACGATCCGATGGGAGGACTGCGGCGTACGGCTGGAATGCGGCACGCTCACGGTGCCGCTCGACTACGCCGAGCCGCAGGGCGCGACGGTCACCGTGGCCCTCGAACGCCGTCCGGCGGACAAGCCGGAGAAGCGCATCGGATCGATGCTCGTCAACCCCGGCGGGCCCGGTGCGAGTGGGCTGTTCCTCGCCGAGGATGCCGAGTACTACTTCGACCAGGACCTCCTCGACCGGTTCGACATCGTCGCCTTCGACCCCCGCGGGGTCGGGGAGAGCACCCCGGCGATCGACTGCGTCGACGACCTCGATCCCTACTTCTCCGCCGATCCGACACCCGACGACGACGCCGAGCACGCCGCGTTGGCGACGCTCAGCGAGGAGTTCGCCGACGCGTGCGCGGCGCGGAGCGGGAGTGCGCTGCTGGCCAACGTGTCGACACGCGACGCGGCGACGGACCTCGACCGCATCCGCGACGCGCTCGGGGAGGAGAAGATCACCTACTTCGGCTTCTCCTACGGCACGGAGTTGGGAGCGACGTGGCTGACGATGTTCCCCAGCACGGTGCGCGCTGCCGTGCTCGACTCGGCCGCAGCACCCAACGCGAACGATGCCGAGCAGGCCGTTGCCGATGCGCGGGCGATGGACGGGGCTCTCGCCCGGTACTTCGAGTGGTGCGACAAGCAGGCGCAGTGCGCACGTGACACCGGTGGCGATCCGCGCGCCGCGTTCGTCGCCCTGATGTCCAGCCTGGAAGCCGATCCGCTCGTCGTCGACCCGGACCGTCCTCCGGTCAACGAAGGGGTTGCCGCCTACGCGGTGTTCAGCGCGATGTACGACGATTCGAGCTGGCCGGGACTCGCCGACGCGCTGCGCGAGGCGGCCGACGGCGACGGGACCGCTCTCCTCGCCGCATACGACAGCTATCTCGAACGGACGTCCGGGGGTACGTTCTCGAACACGTTCGAAGCGTTGATCGCGATCAACTGCCTCGACGACCCGGACCCCGGAACACCGGCGACGATCGACGAGATCACGGCGAGAGCCGCCGCGGCCGCGCCGTTGCTCGGCGGGATCCAGACCCTCCCCTACGTGTGCGCCGACTGGCCGGTGCGTCGCCACGACCAGGTGCCGATCACCGGGAAGGGCGCCGGCGCGGTGCTCGTCGCTGGAGCGACCGGCGACCCGGTGACCTCGATCGAGGACAGCCGGAAGATGGCCGACGCCTTGGAGGGTGGGGTTCTCCTCACGGTCGCGGGCAACCACCACATCGCCTACGGGACGAACCGCTGCGTCAACGCGGCGATCGACGCCTACTTGATCGAGCTCACCGTCCCCGCCGACGGGACGGTCTGCGACTGATCAGCGGACCCAGGCCGGACGGCTGCGTTCGGCGCGGACGAGGGTGCCGAGCTCGACGGCGCTGAGCGGACCGGAGAGCAGCGGACCCCTCCCGAAGCGGCACCCGTGCAGACACAACGCGGCGACCTGACCCGCGTCGTCGATCCCGTCGGCGACCGCGGTGATCCCCAGCGCGTTGGCGAAGTGGACGATCGCGCCGACGAGGGCATCGGTCCGCTCGTCATGACCGACGGAACGGATCAGCATCCCGTCGACGATCAGCTCGTCGAAGGGCAGCTCGTGGACGTGGCTGAGTGCGGAGGTCCCTGCGCCGAACCCATCAAGGGCGAGGTGCACCCCGAGGTGGCGCATCGCCCCGATCGCCGCCGCGGTCAGCTCGGGGTCGGCACGGAAGGTGACCTCGTCGGCCTGGAGGACGAGCCGGTTGGGTGGGAGACGGTGGACCTGGAGGAGGTGGTCGACCAGATCGATCCATCCTGGATCGCCGATCTCCGGTGCGGTGATCCGCACGCTGAGACGGAACCGCCGATCGGCGTGGACCGCGGGGAGCATCCCGGCGAACGTCGCGACGGCCTCTTCGATTACCTGCCGTCCGAGCTCCACTCCCATCCCCGCGTCCAGGGCGTCGGTGACGAACCGGCGCGAGCTGAGCGGACCGTGTTCCGGGTGGCGCCAAAATGGAGCGGCCTCGGCCCCCACCAGCTCCCCGGAGACCAGGTCGAAGACCGGCTCGTAACGCAATTGGAACTGGCGTGATCCGATCGCCTCGCCGATCTGGCGCAGGCGCCGCCGGCGCCGATCGGTCTCGGTGTGCATCTCCGGTTGGAACAGTACGTAGCAGTTCTTGCCGAGGGCCTTGGCCCGGTAGAGCGCAGCGTCGGCGTTGCGCAGCAGGTCACCCGGGCTGCGCACCGTCGCGTCGACGAGGGCGACGCCCACCGAGCTCGGCGCGGTGATCATCCGCTCCTGGACGTGCACCGGTTGGCGGAGCGCGTCGACGATCGCCGCGGCCCGTTGGACAGCGGTCGGTGGGCCGTCGACACCGTCCAGGACGATGGCGAACTCGTCCCCACCGATCCGGGCGACGAGGTCGCCACTGCGCACCCCGGTGTGCAGCCGCTGGGCGACGACGGAGAGCAACTCGTCGCCGGCGACGTGGCCGTGGGTGTCGTTGATCGACTTGAAGTCGTCGAGATCGACGAGGATCAGCGCCGCGCCGCACTCGTCACGCCGTTCGAAGATGCGGCCGAGATGGTCGTTGAACAGTCGCCGGTTGGCGACCCCGGTCAAGCCGTCATGGTGCGCCTGGTGCTTCAAGCGCCCTTCCAACTCGACGAGTTGGCGGAGCGATTGCTCCAGCCAGCCCTTCTCCAGCGCGACGCCGATCTGGTTGGCGACGAGCTCGACGAGGCGGACGTCGTCGCCGCGGAACTCGTCGAAGTCGCCGAGCCGGTTCGCCGCGACGAGGAGACCGGCCTGCTCGTCGTCGCGTTGCAGAGGGACCGCGATACCGTCGCGCATCCCGAGGGCCCGGAGCAGGGCGCGCGCGGCCGGGTCGTCGTCATCGAGCAACGCCGCGTGGGACAGCCCGGCGATCAGCAACCGCGCCGCGGTGGCGATCTCGTCGCTCGCCGCGCTCATCGGCAGGCGCAGGTTCGGATCATGATGAGCGACGAGCGTGACCGCCCCGTCCGCGGTGAGCAACACGGCCCGGGCGAACTCGGCGCGCACCGCGGCGCGGGTGTGCTCGAGCATCGCCAGCAGGCCTTCATCGAGGTTCGTCGAGTCGTGCAGGGCGATCGCCGCGTGGTGGAGGAACTCACTGCGCTCCGCCGACCGGCGTTGACCGGCATACGTGCGGAAGGTGAAGTACATCAGCGCGACGGGGACGGCCGCGAGACTGACGAGCCACACGGACTGGCGTCCGAGGAAGACGATCTGCAACCCGATCGCGGCCGAAGCCAGGGCACCGGCGACGGAGGAGACCACGGCATAGGCGAGCTCCCGGCGATCGTCGCGCTGCCCGGCGGCGGAAGCGACGACGGTGAGCACGAGACCGGTGCCCAACGTGGTCAACACACCACTGGTCAATCCGCCGGCCAGTCCGGCGAGCGCGGTCCGCGCCTTGGCCGGCCCACCGATCCCGATCGCGTCCATGACGACCACGGCGATCCCGGTCACGGTGGCGACGAGGACAACGTTGAACACGACCTTGACCGGCGCCAGGCGGCGGACGACGCCGAACACCATGGCGACCGCGATCGTTTGGGCGACGACGACGTCGAGCGGGCGAGCTGTGACCGCGGCGACGACGAGGCCGACCTCCGACATCGTGATCGCATGGCTGTGGGCACCGACCTCGACATCGACGCGCAACATCTCGACGGCGGCGAACA
>CAZQEJ010000075.1:9992-15375 GCA_964592165.1 uncultured Ilumatobacteraceae bacterium
CCTCACCGTCAGTTCGTGTTCCCGGCCGGACGTGCGGCAACCGCCCCACGGAGGTGCGACCACCGGCGCATCGCACGGCGGAGGATTCGCCCACCGACGCACGCTGCAGCCCTGACCGACCGCATTGGCGCGACACAGTACCGCCTCATCCCCCGGTGAGTAGCGCGACCACGACACCACGCGGTGGTTGTTGCATGGTCGACGTGGGGTCGTCACCCCGCGGGCGCGCTCGGATACTCCTGCTCGAGGACGTGCTTCATCACCTTCGCGCTCTCCGTGTAGGGAAGCGCGTCGCGCAACACGATGTGCGCGGGGACCTTGAATGCAGCGAGTCGCTCGGCGACGAAGGCACGCAACTCGGCCGGGTCGGGCGGAGGCCCCGGATGGGGAACGACGACGGCGAGGACCTCCTGGCCGAGGACGCGGTGGGGGACGCCGATCACCGCCACCTCGGCGACCTGGGGGTGTTCGATCAGGCGGTTCTCGATCTCGATCGGGTAGATGTTCTCCCCGCCGCGGATGATCAGGTCGCGACGCCGGCTCTCCATGTACAGCAGGCCGTTGTCGACGCGGCCGAAGTCCCCGCTGCGGTACCAACGTTGCTCATCGAGGCAGGCGGCGGTGGCCTCCGGGTTGTTCCAGTAGCCGCGGAACACCGCTCCGTGACGGAGGCAGATCTCCCCCACCTCACCTTCGGGGAGCACGCTGCCGTCGTCGCCGCGCACCTCGATCTTGGCGGTGACCTGCGCCGTGCCGATCGAGTCGGGGTGCTCGAGGTAGAACGGCCCACCGATCGTGGCGCCCATCCCCATCGTCTCGGACATCCCGTAGCCGATGCTGAACATGACCCCCGGCAGCTTCGTATGCACGAGGCGGATCAGCTCCGGGGGGAACGTCGCGCCGCCCCCGCCGATCAACCGCAGCGAGGAGAGGTCGTAGCGGTCGAAGTCGGGATGTTCGAGGAGGCGGAACAGTTGCGTCGGCACGCCTCCCCAGCTCGTGATGCGGTACTTCTCGGTCAGTTCGAGATGGACGGTCTCGTCCCACCGACCAGGGGGGGACAGGACGGTGCGCGCTCCGTTCGCCGCGTTCATCACCAGGGGCACCACACCGGAGACGTGGAACAGCGGGGCGACGAGCAGCGACGACGACTGCGGCGGGTCAGGGTCGGCGGCGATCCCGGCCAGGGCTGCTCCGACCGCCCCTGCGGCCTGCACGGTCTGGGCGTAGTGGATCGCGTTGTGATGGGTGACGATCGCCCCCTTCGGGCGGCCTGTCGTCCCACTGGTGAACAGCACGAGCAGCGGATCGTCCTCGTCGATCGCACCGGGCGTGCAGGCCTCCGCGCCGAGATCGCCGAGAAGGTTCTCCAGGGCATGGACAGGCACGTCGGTGAGCCGTTCGCCGGCCAGGCGCTCGACTCGGCGGGCATCGGCAAAGACGATCTTCGGCGTGGTCAGTTCGATCCCGTGACGCAGTTCGGCACCAGTCCACCAGCCATTGAGACCGACGTAGATCGAGCCGAGCGCGGCACTGGCCCAGAAAGCGATGACGTACTCGAGCGAGTTGGCCGAGGCGATGGCAACCCGGTCACCGGCGACCACCCCGTGGTCGGTGGCCCAGCGTTGGGCGACTCGCAGCGCGAGATCGACAGCTTCGGCGAACGTGACGGTGCGCTCTCCGGCGACGACGAACTCACGCTGCGGCCACCGCGCCGCGCTCGTCCGGAGAAGGTCGAAGACGCGCTTCGGGCGCTGCTTGTAGACCTCGACCGGCGCACCGAGGACATCGGCCACCTCGATCTCGAACGGGGCCCCCGGGCCGAACAGGCGCTCGCGGTCGGCCGCGCCGAGCGCGTCGCCGCCGTGCCATTCGAGCCGGGCCAGGCGGGCGGATCGCTCGCTGGCGTCGTCCACGGTGCTCACGACAGCCCGAGAACCTTCATCGCGTTCGTCCGCAGGAACTTCGGCCACACGTCGTCCTTGAACCCGACGTCGCGCATCTCGGTCATGATCCGCTCCAGCGACAACCCCATCGGGAAGTAGCCGGCGTAGATGATCTTGTCCGCGCCGCGACTGTTGGCGTAGTCGATGATCGCCTTCGGGTAATGCTTGGGAGCGAACGCGGAGGTCGAGTAGTACAGGTTCGGCCACTTCAGCATCAGCTTGACGGCGAGGTCCTGCCACGGCTCGCAGCCGTGGCGGGTGACGAAGACGAGCTCGGGGAAGTCGTACATCACCTCGTCGATCAACTCGACGCGCTGCGGCGCCATCTTCAGTCGCGGGCCGGGGACCCCCGCGCAGCAGAACACGGCGATGCCGAGTTCCACGCACTTCGCGTAGATCGGGTACATCAGCTTGTCGTTGATCGCCACCTGGGGGAACGTGCCCGAGGGGAACAAAGTGACGGCGCGGATCCCGTGCGTCTCGTAGGCCTTGACGATCTCCCGGATGCCGTCCATCCCCTTGTTCGGGTCACCGCTGATCGAGGGGACGAACCGGTCGGGGTGGCGCTTCATCGCCTTCGCCCCGATGTCCTCCTTGGCCCCGAGGCCGATCATCCCCTTGTCGATCCCCCAGCGATCCATCTCGGCGATGACCGCGTCGATGGGGTCGGCGACCTCGCGCAGCTTCTTCTCCGGGACGTCTTTGAACATGTACTCCGCGGGGAACTCGAACTCTTCCTTGCTCTGGCGGTCCTTGGTCTGGGTCGTGATGAAGCGGTACGTCTCGGCCATGTCCGGGTGGGGGAACCCGATCATCGTGTCGATCACACCGATGCCGTCGGGAAAGGTCATCTGAGGACTCCTCGTCTCGTTCCGTCGATCATTTCGTGGTCGGGAGCTTGAAGACGCGCAACGCGTTCTCGCGCAAGAACTTCGGCCACACACCCGGGTTGAACGGCACGTCCGGCAGCTCACGGAACTGGCGCTCGAGCGTCAGACCGGCGGGGAAGTACCCGCAGTACATGATCTTGTCCGCGCCGCGGCTGTTGGCGTAGGCGATGATGTCGCGCGGGTAGTGCTTGGGGGCGAAGGCGCTCGTCATGTAGTGCAACCCGGGCCACTTGAGCATCAGCTTGACGGCGAGCGCAGTCCACGGCTCGCCGCCGTGCATCATCACCATCGTCAGTTCGGGGAAGTCGTAGAGGACCTCGTCGAAGTGCTCGACGTGCTGCGGCCAACTGGGCATGCGCGGCCCGACGATCCCCCCGTTGATGCAGATCGGGATGTCCAGCTCGATGCACTTCATGTAGATCGGGTACATCTTCTTGTCGTTCACCGCGACTTGCGGGAACGTTCCCGAAGGGAACGTCATCGCGGCGACGATGCCGTGCTCAGCCTTGGCCGTTTCGAGGCGGCGGAGCGACTCGACCCCGTCGTTCGGGTTCGCCTGGCACATCAGGTGGAAGCGCCCGGGATGTTCCTGCCGGGCGCGGATTCCGTTCGGCGACAGGCCGGTCATCGCCATCTCGATGCCGAACGAGTCCATCTTGTCGACGACCCACTCGACGACGTCGACGGATGGGTCGACGAGATCGGGGACGTCCTTGAACATGTACTGCGCGGGGAACTCGAACTCCTCGCGGCTCTGCGCGTCCTTGAGCAGCGGGCGGAAGAAGTCGTAGGTCGCCTTCTTCTGCTCGACCGATTGGTGGGGGAAGCCGATCCCCAGGTCGACGATCCCCAGGCCGGCCGGCCACGGTGTCGCTTGTTCCACCCTCGCTCCTCTCGTCCCGGTGAGCCCAGGCGCCCGCACCCCGCACACCGCTGGCGACGGTAGCGGGGCGGTGTCGCGCAGTGTGAAGCGGGATCGCCTCAGGCGGCGCCGGGCGCGCCGGAACGGGTGATCCGCCCTTCGACGATCTCCGGGGGTGGGGAAAAGACGAGGTCGACCGACGCGCCGACCACGTCATAGACCCACTCGATGTCCACCCGCCCGAGCGCGTACTGGTGGAGCGCGGAGCCGAGCACCGCGGCGACGATCGCCGCGATCCGCTCGACGACGTGCGGATCGAGCCCGGCGAGGGCGTCCCGGTACGCGGCGTGGTTCTTGGTGCTGAACTCGCGGAACAACCCGACCGCGAGCGCATCGGTCGAGCTCTGCAGGACGATCTCGACGAGGAGGAACTGCGGCTTGCGGGCGAAGGCGGCAATCGCCCGGAAGAGAAGTTCCTTCAACGCCGGACCGGGTTCGTCGGGAAGCTGCTCGCGTTGCAGGCCTCGTTCGAACGAGTCGAACCAGACGAGCATCACCGCCGCGTAGAGATGTTCCTTGGAGGCGAAGTAGCGGTACAGCGTGCCGAGGGCGACACCGGCCCGGGCGGCGACGTCGCGCATCTGGATCGTGTCGTACTCGCCGCTCTGAAGGAGCTCCAGGGCGGCACGCACGATCCGCTCCCGGCGGACGCGCTGCGGCGGGGGCAGCGCCTCCACGGCGGGCGGGGTGACGGGTTGCATCTCGCTCTTGCCGGCCATCAGCTCGCGACCCACGTCCCTGTCATCTCCGGAGCTTTCGTGAGCCTAGTGGGGGGCGCGGGGCCGGACGCTGATCCACACCGGTGAACGTCCGAGGCGCATGCAGAATTGGCCAAGTTCTTACCTGGCCTCCCGGCGTTGTCGGGGCAGAGGCGAGCATCATCGGACCCGTGCCGTCTCACCCCCGTGTCACGCAGGGCGCGCCCGAGCCCCCGTTGCCCGTGTTCGAACGATCGAGCCGCCGGACGCTGCTCAAGCGTGGTCTCGCCGTCGGTGGCGTCGTCACCGCCGGGGTGTGGCTCGCCGCGTGCGGCAACGACGACAAGGCCGTGTTCGCCACCGCGACCGGCACCGACGGCGGCAACGGCGGTAACGGCGGACCGACCATCGCCGCATCCTCCACCGCCACGACACACACGACGATCCTGACGTCCGGCAGCGCCACGGTGGGGGCCGGCGAGGTGGCGGTGGCGATCGACTTCTCCTACACCCCCGGCGGCTCGGGCGGCCGGATCCGCAACCCGTACATCGCGGCGTGGGTCGAGGACGCGAGCGGGACGATGGTCGCCCTCGTCTTCGTGTGGTACTCGTCGCGCGAGTCGAAGTACCTGCGCGAGCTGACCGGGTTTGCCGCCGCGGCCCGCGGGCTCACCTCCGCCGAGCTCGACGCGGTCTCCGGGGCGACCCGTACCGCCGGCACCTACGCCCTGCGGTGGGACGGCAAGGGATTCGACGGGACCGTCCTGACGGGTCGACACACACTGTGGATCGAAGCGGCGCGCGAGCACGGGCCACACTCGGCGACGACCGGTCCGGTCGATCTCGGGCGACCGGGCACGGCGACGTTGCCGGCCGACGGCGAACTGTCCGCGGTGACGGTGACGGTCGGCTGAGATGACCACGACC
>CAZQEJ010000076.1:0-15335 GCA_964592165.1 uncultured Ilumatobacteraceae bacterium
CATCCGGTGCGCACCCCGCCGTAGCGGGCGAATCGGGCGTTCAGCCCGGCCATACCCGACTCGTAGCCGGACGCGGTGCGGTTGTTGAACACGATCACCGCGACCACGAGGACGACGAGTACGAACAGGCTCCAGGTGATCCTCCGGGTGAACAGGACGACCACGTTGGCATTGCCGAGACGCTCGGAGAGCCACCCTCCGAACCGGGACGAAGCGGGAACCAGCGCGTCGATGCGCGTCCCGGCCGGCACCTGCTTGGTCGCGACCATGCTCGAGGCGCGGTCCTTGAGCGGGAAGCGGACCAGGTAGGACGCGAAGTAGCGGGCGGGGAAGTTGAGCAGCAGGCTGCTGATCAGGATCGGCACACCGAGCCCCGTCTCCATCACCGCGCAGAGCACGGCCCACAGACCGGCCGCGGCGACGGCGGCGAGCACGGCAACGACCATCACGACTGGCCCCGGCCCAGGGAGCTTGAGGGCGACGACTGCCCCAGCCAACGCGCCGAGGACCATCTGGCCCTCGGCGCCGAGGTTGAACACGCCGGCACGGAAGGCAAACCCCACGGCGATGGCCATCCCGACGATCGGGATCGCCCGCCCGAACGTGTCCACCAGGCCCTGCCCGGTGAGCGAACCGGAGAACAGCGACGGGTAGGCGCGCAGCGGGTTCGTCCCCCCGGCGGCGATGATCAGCCCGCCGATCACGAAGGCGAGCACGACAGAGATCGTCACCGAACTGGTCAGCATCCGAAGCAGGCGCTGCATCCCGCCAGGGAGCTCCCCACGTGCCGCGGGAGTCGGGCCCTCAGCCATCGCCGCCCGCCTGTACCGCGGACGCGCCCGCCGGAGTGGCCCCGGCCATGAACAGTCCGAGGCCGGCCTCGGTGGCCTCCGCCGCGGCGAGCTCGGCGACGATCCGCCCTTCGAACATGACCAGGATGCGGGTCGACAAGGAGAGGATCTCGGATAGCTCGGCGGAGACGAGGAGCACCGCCCCACCCCCGTCGCGGAACGCCGTGATCTGCTCGTGGATGAACTCGATCGCCCCGATGTCGACCCCCCGCGTCGGCTGCTCGGCGATCAGCAACGGACCTCCCGCGGAGAGCTCCCGGGCGACGATCACCTTCTGCTGGTTGCCGCCCGACAGCGTCCCCACTGCGGTGTCGATCGTCGGGATGCGCACGTCGTAGCGCGCGACGAGCTCGGTGGCATGCGCGGCGATCGCCTGCCCGTCGAGGAGCCGCCGCGGGCGGAAGCGAGGCCGCCGCTGGTATCCCATCAACAGGTTGTCCCGCGCACTCGCTGCCCCCGCGGTGCCCACGTCGTGGCGGTCTTCGGGGATGTAGGTCAGTCCGGCAGCGCGGCGGCCCGTCGTCGTCGCCGCCGTCACGTCGGTCCCGCTGATCAGGATCTGCCCGGCATCGAGGTGGCGCAACCCGACGATCGCCTCGACGAGCTCGCTCTGCCCGTTGCCGGCGACACCGGCGAGACCGACGATCTCCCCGGCGTGCACAGCGAGGCTGACCCCGTCGACCACCGTCGCCTTGTCCCGCTGGACGACCAGGGAGCGGCACTCGAGCACGGCGCGGCCCGGTTCCCCACCAGGGTGGGCGGCGTCGAGGACGACGTCGCGCCCGGTCATGTTCCGGGTGATCTCCGCCTCGGTGGTTGCGGCGGTGGTCAAGCGAGCGACGGCCCGCCCGTCGCGCAACACCGTGAGGCGGTCGGAGAGCTCGATCACCTCCCTCAACTTGTGCGTGATGAAGATGATCGTCCTCCCGTCGGCGGCCAGGCGGCGGAGCACGGCGAACAACCGGTCGCGCTCTTGAGGGGTGAGCACCGCGGTCGGCTCGTCGAGGATCAGGATCTGCGCGTCCCGGTACAAGGCCTTGAGGATCTCGACGCGCTGGAGGACGCCGACTGGGAGGGCGTCGATGCGCGCCGCAGGATCGACGGACAGTCCGTAGCGGTCGGCGATCGCCGCCACTCGTTGCTCGGCGGCACGGCGGTCGATCCGCCCGCGGCGAGTCGGCTCGGAGCGGAACACGACGTTCTCGGCGACGGTCATCGAGGGGAAGAGCTTGAACGACTGGAAGACCATCCCCAGCCCGGCGGCGATCGCATCCACCGGTGAGGCGAACTGCCGTGGCCGACCGTCGATCACGATCTGGCCCTCGTCGGGTTGGTAGACGCCGTAGAGGATCGACATCAGCGTCGACTTCCCCGCGCCGTTCTCGCCCATCAGGGCGTGGATCTCACCCCGCTCGACCTCGAGGTCGATGTGATCGTTGGCGAGCACTCCGGGGAATCGCTTGGTGATCCCCCGGAGCTCCAGTTGCGGCGCCATCTCCTGCTCCTCGGTCGCGGCCGGCGATCAGCCCATCATCGGGTCCTTGAGGGTCAGCTTCCCGTCGATGATGTCCTGCTTGACCTGCGTGACCTTCTCCAGCACGTCGGGATGCTGGACGGCCACGCACTGGCTGTCGGCGGCACCCTCCATCAGGCTGGTCAGGTCCATCCCGGCCTCCTTCAGGCCGTAGGAGCTGACCGAACCCGGCGCCGCGCTGCCGTCGAGGATCTTGCCGATCTCCGACACGACGAGGACGTCAACCGCCTTCATCGTGTTGTCGACGATGTGCCCCGGGGCGTCCGGGCACTGGTTGACATCCACGCCGTAGGAGAAGAAGTTCTTCTCCTTGGCCGCTTCGAAGATCCCCCCGTTGGACCCGGCACCGACGGCGAAGATGTGGTCGGCGCCGGTCGCCGCCATCGCCAGCGCCTGCTCCTTGGCCTTGGCCGGATCGGAGAACGGGTTGTCCCCGCCGATGAACAGTTGCTGGTCGGTGGCCTGGCTGTTGACGCTCTTGACGCCTTCGGCGAAGGCGTCGCTGTAGCGGTGGAGGAACGGGATGTCGACGGCGACGACCGAACCGGTCTTGTTCGTCTTGGTCAACAAGCCGGCCTCGATGCCGATCAGGTAGGACGCCTCGTACTCGCGGAACACCGCGCAGTGCAGGTTGGCGGGGGGTGCGGCGGGGCACGCGTCGATCAGCAGGAACTGCTGGCTCGGGTTGTTCTTCGCGTACTCCTCGGCGAGGTCGGTGAAGTCGAAGGTGATCAGGACGATCGCGTCGGGCTTCTCCGCGACCGCCGCGTCGAGGTTGGATCGCTGGCTGACGACGTCGGTGCTCTCGTAGATCTTCGCCGTCCCGCCGTACTTCTTGGCCGCCGCCTCCGTGCCGATCTTGCCCAGTTCGAGGAACTTGTTGACCCCGATCGGATCGTTCGTCACGTAGATGAACTTGTGCGAACCGGAGCCTGTCGTGCCTTCCCCGGCTCCGCTGGTCGCGGGTCCCCCACCGGCCTGGGTCGTGCCCGACGACGTGTTCCCGGACGAGCCGCAGCCGGCGACGATCATGCCGCTCGCGGCCAGGCCGATCATCAGTTTCTTGGTCAACGCCATCGGATCTCTTCTCCTGCGCAGTGGGTGGTGAGCTACTCGGTTGGTGCTACGGCGGGTCTCGGCGGATTGGGCGCTCAGGTGGCGGCTCGCGCCCCGAGCGGGACACCGGCGAGGGACTCGCCGCGATCGAGGCGGACGACGCGCCGATCGGTGACGATCGCGGTGATCAGTTCGTGCGGGGTCACGTCGAACGCGGGGTTGAGGGCCACCGTCCCCGGCGCGGCGGTGTGTTCGGAGCGGAAGCCGATGACCTCGTCGCTCCCCCGGTCCTCGATCTCGATCTCCCCGCCTCGCGCGGTGGCCATGTCGACGGTCGATTCGGGGGCGACGACGAGGAACGGGACACCGGCGGCCCGGGCCCCCAGGGCGAGCGAGTAGGACCCGATCTTGTTTGCCGTGTCCCCGTTCGCTGCGATCCGGTCCGCGCCGATCATCACCACGTCGGCATGCCCACGAGTGAGGAGGAACGGTCCGGCCGAGTCGACGATCAATCGGTAGGGCATCCCTTCCCGCGCCGCCTCCCAGGTCGTCAGCCGTGCTCCTTGGAGCAGGGGACGCGTCTCGCAGGCGAGCAGTTCGGCGAGCACCCCCTGCTCGAACAAGGTGAGTGCGACGCCGAACGCGGTCCCCCGTTCGACGGTCGCCAGGGACCCGGTGTTGCAGATCGTCATCACCCGCACCGCCGGGCGGGTGACCAAGGAGCGGACGAGGTCGGCACCGAGCAACCCTTGGGCGCGGCAGGCGGCGATGTCCTCGTCACGGATCCGCTCCGCCTCGGCGAGCACGGCTGCCGGACCACCGGAGAGGGCTGCAAGCGCCCGATCGACCCCCCAGGCGAGGTTCACCGCCGTCGGCCGCGCGGCGCGCAGCCGCTCCGCTTCGCTGCGGACCCGCGCCTCGTCACCCGGATGGAGCGCAGCGAGCAGGGCGACCCCGAACGCTCCGGCAACACCGAGAGCGGGCGCGCCACGCACGGCGAGGCGGGAGACAGCGTCGATCAACGTGTCCAGATCTCCGGCGCGCACGGTGGCAACCGCTCCGGGCAGCCTGGTCTGGTCGATCATCTCGATCGCGCCGTCAACCCAGTCGATCGTTCGCAACGCGGCCCCCAGTTGCCTGACAACTGATAACTGGCATCTACACTAGGGAAGCTTCAGACGAAGGTCAAGGGGCTCCGTCGAGCCGGCCCTGGACGTGCCCGGGCAGCTCGGGGCCGCTATTGCCGGACACGCAAGACGGAGAACTGGAACCGGCCCTCGAGAAAGTAGGTGCGGGCGTGCATCAACGGACGGGCGTCGGCGTCGTAGTGCATCTGCTCGAGGAGGAGGTACACCGAGCCCTTCGGCCGCTCCCCCCAGCCGATGCCCTCGCCCCGCGCTGCGTGGATCTCGGCGACGGCGGTCGTTGCCACGACGCCGTGGGCCTCGAGGAGGGCGAACAACGAACCGGTGACCGTACTCACCTCCATGCCATCGGGGAACAGATCGAGGGGCGTCACCTCGTAGGAGAAGGCGACGAGCTCGTCGTCGGCGAGCACCGAGCGCTCCGTGGCGAGGACCGGCGATCCGGCCACTCGCTGGAGGCGCTCCGCCTCGGTCGGCGTCGCCGGCCGGGTGAGAACGCGGTGGTACCGCATCGACGGGGTGAAGCCATGGGCCGCGATCGTCTCGCTCATCGAACGCAGTTCCTGCAACCCCGTCTTGATCGCCGGACCGAACGGGGTGACGAAGGTGCCGATCCCGTGCCGGGTGCGCGTCAACCCCTGGTTCTCGAGCAACTGCAGCGCGGCCCGCACGGTGCTCCGGGAGACGCCGTAGTGCGTGCACAGTTGGGCTTCGGTGGGGAGTTGCTCCCCCACCTCCCACTCCCCACCGCGGATCCGGTTGCGGACGTCGTCGGCCAGGCGCACGTGGAGGTGGCCGGCGGCGCGCAGCGGTCCGCCACCCGGGTTTGCGACAGCAGCAGTCATGGGTCCATTCCTCGCGACGAAGTGGGACGTCTCCGGCGCGCCGGTGCTGCGCCCGAGCGGAGAGTATGCCTGCTTGACTGTCCGTAGTCGTCAGTCGTATGTTGTCCGACACCTTGGGAGGAAGCGATGGCAGACGCGACCGGAGCGCGCGGCGCCGGGCTGTGTGATCTGAGTGGACTGGTCGCCGTGGTCACCGGTGCCGCGGGAGGGATCGGCGGCGGCATCGCCACCCAGTTCAGCCGAGCGGGCGCATCCGTCGTGATCCACTACCGCACCAACCGCACCGCCGCCGAGGAGTTGAGAGAACGCCTCACCGCCGACGGCGGGGAGGCGACGACCGTCGAGGCCGAACTGACCGACGAAGCGGCGGTCCGCCGCCTCTTCGGGCTGGCCACCGACCGTTGGGGGCGCGTCGACGCGCTCGTCAACAACGCCGGCATCCAGCCCGTCGAGGCGCTGGGGACGATGACTGCCGACGCATGGCGGCAGGTGATCGAGGTCAACGCGACCGGGACGTTCCTCACCACGCAGGTAGCCGCGGAGGTGATGGGCGAGCACGGCGGTGGTTCGATCACCCACATCTCCTCGATCGAAGGCACCCACCCGGCGATCGGTCACGCCCACTACTGCGCGTCGAAGGCCGCTGTGATCATGCATGCACGCGCCGCGAGCGTCGAGTACGGCCCGTACGGGATCCGGGTGAACTCCGTCTCCCCCGGATTGATCGACCGTGACGGCCTGGCCGAGGCATGGCCCGATGGCGTGGAGCGCTACCGCCACGCCGCGCCGCTCGGCCGGCTGGGCACGAACACCGACATCGGCAACGCCTGCGTCTTCCTTGCGTCACCGATGGCGTCGTGGATCACGGGGGCGAACCTGATCGTCGATGGCGGCGTGTCCAACCACCCGACGTGGTGAGCGACCGAACCACCGAACGGTCGGGACTCCCCACCGTTGCGAGCACTACAGGAGGACCGATGCGCCTGAGTGGGAGAACCGTGCTGGTCACCGGGGCGGCCGGAGGGATCGGTGGGGGAATCGTGACCGTGCTCCTCGACCAAGGAGCGCGGGTGGTGCTCGCCGACCTCGACCTGCGGGCGACGGAACGAGCAGCACGCTCCGCTGACCCCACCGGTGAGCGCACGCTCGCCGTCGCGGCCGACGTGTGCGACACGTCGTCGATCGGTGCGGCGGTCTCGCTCGCCGCCGACCACTTCGGGCAGATCGACGGATTGGTCAACAACGCCGGGACGGTGGCGATGAACACTGCGTGGGACGCGACTGCTCCCGAGTGGGATCGCCAACTGGCGATCAACGTCACGGGGACCTTCCTCGTCAGCCAAGCGGTCGGCGCGCAGATGCGTGCCCATGGCGGCGGGGCGATCGTCAACGTCGCCTCCAACTGCGGCAAGGTCGGCTACCGGAACATGGCCGGGTACAACGCGAGCAAGGCCGCGGTGATCAGCTTGACCCGCTCCTTGGCGATGGAGTGGGCCGAGCACGGGATCAACGTCAATGCGGTGTGCCCCGGTGGCGTGGACACACCGATGCTCGCCGCGGTGGCCGAGTGGCTCTCGCCGCGGATCGCGGCTCCAGCCGCGGAGATCCTCGGGGGAATGGGTCTGGCTCAACTCGGGGGGCGGAAGATCACCCCGGTCGAGGTCGGCCGGGTCATCGCTTTCCTCCTCAGCGACGACGCGACGATCATCCGCGGCCAGTCGATCTCGATCGACGCCGGCGACACGCCGTACTGATCGCGACCGACATGGCGCCCGGGCACGTGCCGCCGCGCATCCACCAGGAGGAGTCCCGGTGACCACTGAACGGCGCATCAGCGGAGGCACGGTCGTCACCCAGGACGGCGCGCGGCGGGTCATCCCCGGCGGGGAGATCGCCTACTCGACGGCTTCGGGGCGGATCACCTACGTCGGGCCGAGCCGCGGCCCAGGGGCGGATCTCGACGCGACGGGACACGTCGTCATCCCCGGGCTGGTCAACGCGCACACCCACTCGGCGATGACCCCGCTGCGCGGCTACTCCGACGACCGCGACCTGATCACCTGGCTCGCCGCGATCCGCGACTTCGAGGAGTTGATGACCCACGACGACGTGCGTGCCGGGCTCCGCCTCGCCCTGGCGGAGATGATCGCCGGGGGCACGACGTGCTTTGCCGACATGTTCATGTGGGACGAGGTGCTCCTCGACGAGGTACGCACCTCGGGGCTGCGCGTCCTCGCCGCGCCGGCCGCGTTCGGCTACGAGGCGGTCGGGTACCCCGGGGCGGACTCGGGGAGCGGCCGCGACGCTCTCGCGGTGACGGAGCGGCTGGCCGCGGCGGTGCGCGGTGACGAGTCCGTGCACGTCGCCTTCGGGCCCCACGCGCCGTACACGTGTTCGGCGGAGATGCTAATCGACGTCGCCGGGCGGGCACGCCGCCTCGACCTCCCCGTGCACGTCCACCTGTCGGAGACGGCCGGCGAGGTCGAGCGATCGCTCGCCGAGCACGGCTGCACACCGATCGAACTGGCCCGCCGCTGCGGCCTGTTCGACGCCGGCGCGCACGTCGCCCACGCCGTCCACGTGACCCCCACCGACATCGAGGTCCTCGCCGCCTCAGGGACGAGCGTCAGCCACAACCCGGTGAGCAACCTCAAGCTCGGTGCGGGGATCGCCCCGCTTCCCGAGTTGCGCGCCGCGGGGGTGCTCTGCGCGCTGGGTACGGACTCGGTCGCATCGAACAACTCCCTCGACCTGTTCGAGGAGATCAAGACGGCGGCGATCCTCCACCGCGGCGTGCACCGCCAGTCCGATGCCGTCAGCGCTACCGACGCGTTGGACATGGCCACCTGTGACGGGGCACGCGCCGTCGGGTTCCCCGGCAGCGGGCGGCTGGAGGTCGGCGCCGCGGCGGACGTCGTCATCGTCGAGGCCCGCTCGGCGCGGGCCTGCCCGCTGACCTCCCCGGTCTCCTTCCTCGCCTTCGCGGCGCGCGCCTCGGACGTGCGCACCGTGATCGTCGCCGGGCGTGAGCTGATGCGCGACGGCGTCGTGCTCACCGTCGACGAGGAGGCGGCCCGGGCCGAGGTCGCGGCGACGACGGCGCGCATCCTCGCCGCGCTCAGCGCCCGTTGACGTCGACCACGATCTTGCCGACGTTCGCGTTCGCCGCCATCGCCTCATGGGCGTTGGCGATCTCGGTCAGCGGGTAGCGGGAGTCGATCACCGGACGCAACGCACCCGCGTCGAACAGGGGGAGGATCTCGGCGGCGAAGCGCTGGGTGAGGGCGATCTTCTCCTCCACCGGCCGGGCGCGCAGCACCGTCCCGATCAGGCGGACGCGCTTTGAGAGCAAGGTCCCCAGGTCGAACGGGGCGTTCCCCCCGGCCATCACCCCGACCTGGACGATCGTCCCCTTGGCGGCCACGGCGCGCAGGTTGCGCGCTGTGTAGTCCCCCCCGACGACGTCGAGGATCACGTCCGCTCCCACTCCCCCGCTGACCTCGCCGAGCACGGCGACGAAGTCCTCGGTGTCGCGGTCGACGACCCGGTCGGCGCCGAGCGCCTGGCAGGCCGCGATCTTGCCGCCCGAGCAGGTCGCCACGACTCGTGCCCCGATCGCTCCGGCCAGTTGGATCGCGGCGGTCCCGACGCCACTCGCACCGGCGTGGACAAGAGCCCAGCGGCCACTCGTCAAACCGCCCTGGACGACGAGCGCGTCCCACGCGGTGAGGAACACCTCGGGGATCGCGGCCGCATCGGCGAGCGCGATCCCCTGTGGGACGCGCAGCAGTTGCCGCTCGTGGACGGCGATCCGCTCCGCGTAGCCCCCGCCGGCGGTGATCCCCATCACCGCGTCGCCGACCGACCACAGCCACGCCCGGCGACCGCGGGCGAGGACCCTGCCGGAGAACTCCAGCCCGGGGATCTCCGCCTCCTCCGGGAACGGGTTGGCGTAGAGGCCCTTGCGCTGGAGCAGGTCGGCACGGTTGACCGCGGTCGCGGTGACGGCGACGAGAACTTCGTCCGGACCGGGTTGGGGATCCGGGACCTCGTCGAGGGTGAGGACCTCCGGCCCTCCGTGGGAATGGAGCACAACGGCGCGCATCGGCCGATTCTCCCGTGCCGCGCACCGTTTGCGGTCACCCGCGGCGCAGCGCGGTCACCCCGGATCCGACTCGGGGGCCCTCGTCAGCCGACGAGACGGAGCACCGCGTCCAGACCGCGTCGCTGGCCGTCACCCGGAACAGGAAGCAGGAGCGTGCGGATCCCCACCCCGGCTGCGGCGCCGTCGTTGGCCGGGTTGTCCCCGACCATCAGCACGCGCTCCGCGGGTACGCCGAGCAGGTCGAGAGCGATACCGAACAGCCTGCCCTCCGGTTTGATCGTCCCGTGCTCGCCGCTGAGGACGAAGCCAGAGACGAGGTGACGCAGCCCATAGCACTCGAAGATCGGGCGGAGATCGAAGGTCACGTCACTGACGACGACGACGGGGATGTGGCGGGCGGCAAGCTCGCCGAGCACCTGGGCCGTGTCGGCGTACGGCTGCCAGCCCGCCGCGGACGTCTCGTGCTCGTACAGCGCGGCGGCGACCCCCGGGGCGAGCTCGTCGAGATCGGCCCACAGCGCGAGCCAACAGCAACGGTGCAGCTCCGGCGACAGATCACGCCCCTTGGCCAGCTCCTCGGGGCGGCGGGAAGCGACCCGGGCCGCTTCCCACACCCTCCACACGACATCCCGGTCGAGAAGGTGGCCGTGTGCGGCGGCCCATTCGGTGACGAAGGCGACGCTCGATCCCGTCTCGAACAGGGTGTGCCCCCAGTCGAACAGGACCGCCTCGATCCGTTGCATCGCCTCCCCTTCCCGGTGTGCCGAACCTACCCGGCCGGTGTGGTCCGAGACCGGCCGGCGCGCCGCGTAGCGTGCATCTCGATGCCCGATCTGCTCAGCCTCTCCGCATCGATCATCGACGGTGATCGCCTCGACGTCCCGGTCAACCGGGTGACCAACGAGCTGTCCGAACTGGCCGACGATCTCGCCCTGGTGGAGAGCTTCAGTCACTGCGCGCTGTGGCGCACGGCCGAAGGGTTGGTCTGCTTCGACACCTCCGGGGTGAACACCGGGGCGGCGGTCGTCGACGCCTTGCGCGGCTGGTCGGGCGACCCGTACGCGGCGCTCGTCTACACCCATGGTCACGGCGACCACGTCGGGGGGAGCGTTGCGTTCGCCGCCGACGCCGATCGGCGCGGCTGGACCGTCCCCCGCGTCGTCGGTCACGCCAACGTCGGTCCACGCCTCGACCGCTACGAGCTGACCAACGACTGGAACATGCTGATCAACGCCCGCCAGTTCGGCGGCATCGGCCCCCGCAGCGGTCTCGGCATCGGCGCCGGCCAGGAGCGCTTCTTGCCCGCGGGGACATTGCGCCCGAGCGAGACGTTCACCGACGACCACTCTCTGTGCTTCGGTGACGAGGTCGTCGAACTGCACCACGCTCGGGGGGAGACCGACGACCACTTGTGGGCCTTTGTCCCCGAGCGGCGGTGGCTGTTCGCCGGTGACTTCGTCATCTGGAACTTCCCCAATGCGGGGAACCCGCAGAAGGTGCAGCGCTACCCGATCGAGTGGGCCGCCGCCCTGCGGGCGATGATCGCCGCCGGGGCCGACCTCCTCATCCCCGCGCACGGCCTGCCGATCGCCGGCCGGGAACGGATCGCGACGGTGCTCGACGACACGGCCTGCGTGCTGGAAACCCTCGCCAGCGAGACGATCGCACGGATGAACGCGGGCCAGACCCTCGACCAGATCATCCACGAGGTGCATGTCGACCCCTCGATGCTGGCCAAGCCCTACCTGCGCCCGTTCTACGACGAGCCGGAGTTCGTCGTGCACAACGTGTGGCGCCAGTTCGGCGGCTGGTGGGACGGCCTCGCCTCCCGGCTGAAGCCCTCCCCCGACGCGCAGGTCGCGGCAGTCGTCGCCGAGCTCGCCGGCGGTGTCGACGCGCTCGTCGCCCGGGCCGAGCGCGCCGCCGGTGACGGCGACCTCCGTCTCGCCTGCCATCTCGCCGACTTCGCCGGCCTAGCCGCTCCCGACGATCGCCGGGTCCATGGGGCTCGAGCGGAGATCTACGAGCAGCGCCGCCAGGCGGAGCCGTCGCTGATGGCCAAGGGCATCTTCCGGGCCGCGGGGCGCGAATCCGAAGTCGTGCGCGATCGCCCCTGATGTCTCGGGCCCACCCCCGCTGATGGCGGGCCAGCGCGGCACCGCGGCCCGAACAGTGGGAGCGGTGCGGATCCGCCTCGTCGCCGCGTTCGCCGCCCTCGTCGCGCTCAGCGCGTTCGGCGCGGCGTGCAGCACGGTGAGCGGGGGGCCGCGCGGAGGGACCGCACCGAGCCGGCAGCCAGCCGCCGCCACCGGCCACCATGCGATCCCCGCGGTCGTCTTGGGGGATTCCCTGAGCGTCCAGGCCACCGCCCGGATCGAGGCGCTGATCCCCGGCGTCGTCGTCGACGCGGCGGTCGGGCGGACGCTCGTCACCCCGCTGCTGACCGACGCTGGGTTGCCCCGCATCCCCGATCTGGCCGACCTCGACGCGGCGTGGTTCGTCGTCGAGTTGGGGACGAACGACTCCACCTTCGCGGCGACGCCGATCGAGACCTCCCGCTCCGACATCGGGACCGTCCTCGACACGATCGGCCGGGAGCGGTGCATCGCCTGGGTGTTGCCCTATGCCCGCTCGCCCCGCTCGGCGGAGGCGATCGCGGCGACCAACGCGTTCCGCGACGCGGCCAGCGCGGCGGTCTCCGCACTCGCTTGCGGGCGCGTCCTCGACTGGGGCAAGGTCGCCGAGTCGAACCCACACCTCCTCGCCTCCGACGGTGTGCACCTGGCCAACCCGGGGATCGAGAAGTTCGCCGACCTGATCGCCTTCGGCGTCAGCTAGCGCGCCATCGACGGCGGGCTGGCCGGGCTGGTGCCCGTTCGGCGCAGGACGGGGGCCGCGGCTCACACCCGCCCGGCGGCAACGAGGGCGAGGGAGCCGGCCGCGAGGAGCAGACCGATCCGTTGGGGCGCGGCGAGACGTTCCTTGTCGAGCACGACGGCCAGGCACACCGTGCTTGCCGGGTACAGCGCGCTGACCGTGGCCACCACCGCGAGCATCCCCCGGTTCGAGGCCCCGAGGTAGGCGAAGTTGGCGCTCATGTCGAACACTCCGCCGAGGGCGACGAGGCCGAGCAACCGCCGGGGGATGCGCAGCGGCTCGCCGAGCCCGCGGGCCATCACGGCGATCAGGGGGAGCGCGCCGAGGCGGTCGATGACCAGCGGCCAGACACCGCTCGCCGGGCTCGTCGCGTCGAGGGCGACGAAGACCATGGCGAAGCCGACCCCGCCGACCACCGCGAGCGCTAGCGTCGCCGTCGACGGGCGAGCGACGTGCAGCGAACCGGCGCCGGTGATCAGGGCGATCGAGGCGGCGGCGAGGGCCACACCGGCGAGGGCGACGCGCGCGGGGCGCTCCCCTTGGGCGAGCCCGACGAACACGGGGATGATCGCCGAGACAACGGCGGTGATCGGCGCGGCGACGGTCATCGAACCGCCGGCCAGCGCCCGGTAGAAGGCGACGAGTCCCGTCCCCGAGGCGAGCGCGGCGACAAGCGACCACCACACGTCGTGGGCGACGGGGAACGGGTCGCCGAACACGGGAAGGAGGGCGGCGACGAGGACCAGCCCGGCGAACTGGGCACCGAAGGCGACGGCGGTCGAGTTCACCTGCCGGCTCGCCCGCCCACCGCAGTAGTCGGCGATCCCGTAGGTGAGGGCGGCAACGGTCGCCAGGAGGATCGCCATCGCCGGAATGCAATCAGCTCGGAGGCGCCGTACCCACCTCGGTACCCTCGCAGCGATGGAGGCCGAGATCGCACTCCCCGGCGGACTGGGCTCGGGCGGGTCGGTGGTACGTGTCGGTGCCACCGTGCGCCGCCCGGTACGAACGCACTCGGCTGCGGTGCACGACTTCCTCGGCCACCTCGAACGAGCCGGCTTCGACGGCGCCCCACGCTTCGTCGGTATCGATGACCAGGGCCGGGAGGTGCTCGACTTCGTCGAGGGCGACGTCGCCATCCCCCCGTTCCCGGCGTGGAGCGCGACCGACGACCTGCTCATGTCCGTCGCTCGCCTGCAGCACCGGCTGCACGTGCTCGCCGCGGGCTACGCCGCTCCGCCAGGAGCGGTGTGGGACCGGGCGAACCTCCCTCCCCCGCCCGCCGGGGCGATCGTCTGCCACAACGACGTGTGCATCGAGAACGTCGTCGTGCGCGACGGCCGCGCCGTCGCGTTCATCGACTTCGACTTCGCCGCGCCGGCCGATCCGCTCTACGACATCGCCATCGCCGCCCGCCACTGGATCCCGATCCGTGACCCCCGCGACCTGTCCCCCGAGCAGGCCGGTGTCGATCAACTGGCACGTTTCGCCGCATTCACCGACGCCCACGAACTCGGCCGTACGCAGCGCGCCGCGGTCGTCGCGATGCTCGGGGAGTTCCTCGACCGGGCGCTGGTCTCGATGGGCGACCGCGCCCTGGCCGGTCGCCCCGGCTACGCCGAGATCTGGGCCGCGGGGTACCCCGAGCAGAACCGCCGCAGCCGCGCCTGGCTCGACGCCCACGGCCGGGCTCTCACCGGGAGGTGAACGGACGTAGTACCGCTCAGCCGGGCGGTTGATAGGCGCATCCCGGATCCTCCGCGAGTGGATCGCCGGTCGCGGCGAACGCCCGGGAGCGCGAGCCACCGCACACGTGGCGGAACTCGCAGCGCCCGCACCGCCCACCGAGGCGGTCGGGGTCACGCAACGAACGGAACAGCTCCGCGTCGCGGTACACCTCGTGGAACGGCGTGCCCTTCACCGATCCGGCGGCGAAGGGCAAGAACCCGCTCGGGCAGACGAAGCCGCGGTGGTCGATGAAGGCGAACCCGCGCCCGGCGTTGACGTCGAGTGGCGGGCGCGGGGCGCGCTGGATCGCCGCCCCCTCGGCGAGCGGGGTCGTCGCGGCGCGCAGGCGCAAGCGCAGCGGCCCGGGCGGGTACGCCGCGTCCGGGTCGTCGACCGCGGCGCGCTGGAGGGCGATGCGCCGGAAGTGCGGCGCCTCGGTGGCCTTGATCGCCACCCGGTCGCCGACCTCGTGCAACCAGTGGAGGACCTCCTCGATCTCCCGCGCGTCGAGGGGGGCGAGGTGCTCGCCGCGCCCCGTGGGCACGAGGAAGAACACGCTCCACAACCCGGCGCCGAAGCCGGTGACGATGTCCAGGATCCGGGGGAGCTCGTCGACGTTGCCGGCGGTGACCGTCGTGTTCACCTGCAGGCGGAACCCCGCGGCGCGCACGAGGTCGGCCGCCTCCATCGTCCGGTCGAACACCCCCTCCACGCCGCGGAAGCCGTCATGGGTGAGAGCGGTCGCCCCATCGAGGGACAGCGACACCGCGGAGCCGCCCGCGGCGCGCAACCGGTCGAGCCGCTCGCGGGTGAGCAGGGGCGTGACCGACGGGGACAGCGAGACGTGCAAGCCAGCGGCGGTCCCGTAGGCGACGAGATCCTCAAGATCGGGACGCTCGAAGGGATCCCCGCCGGTGAGCACGACCATCGGGCGCGGCGGGCCGTACGCGGCGAGATCGTCGAGCAGCCGGTAGCCGTCCTCGGTCGTCAGCTCGAACGGATCGCGATGATGCTGGGCGTCGGCCCGGCAGTGGGCACAGACGAGCTCGCAGGCCCGGGTGACCTCCCAGATGACGATGAACGGCCGCTCGTTGACGTCGTGGTGCAGGGTGCGGATCGGACGCGGTGCGGTCGCGGTCATCGAAGTCCTCCCGGACCGGATCGGGCACCGGCCCACCCCGAGGGTAGCCACGA
>CAZQEJ010000077.1:0-15028 GCA_964592165.1 uncultured Ilumatobacteraceae bacterium
TGCTCGGTTCGGTGAGCCTGATCGCCGACGACGAGCTCGACGGGTTCCGCGACGACGGCCCCTGGCTGGCCAGCTTGTTCGTCGCTCCTGCGGCCCGCGGCCGGGGGCTCGGTGAGCGCCTCGTCGCCATCTGCCTCGCCGCCGCGGCCCGCCTGGGCTTCGAGCGCGTCCTGCTGTTCACCGACGACCACGAGAACTACTACGCGCGCCGCGGCTGGGCGGTAGTGGCGAGGACGATGGCGAACGACGTGGACGTGGTGGTGATGGCGATCGACCCGCGCCCGACCGTCGCTCAACGGGCGCGGTAGCCCACTCCCGCCCACCGTCCGGTCGCCTGCAACGTGACGGTCAACCCACCGGCGTGGCCGGGGTGCTTGCGCCCGGCGGCGACGATCCCCGGCATCGCCGCCGCCGAACGGGAGACGGCCTCTTCCAGGGGCAACGTCACCTCGTAGAGCGTGACGTGGTTCGCCCCGACGGGCACGGGCGGGCGACGCGACCAGCGCGTCGCCGCGGCGAACGCTCCCGAGGCGAGCATGTCGGGAACGTGCACCTCGTCGTACCAGCGGTCCCACTCCCCCAGCCGGGTCGGGTCGGCGCACGTCACGTTGGCCAGGACCGCGCTGTGCGACCCGGCGGACGGTTCCGCCTTCGCCGCCCAACGCCCGTGGGCGACGAGTACGTCGGTGGCCAGGATCGTGTGGTTCGGGTGGAACGATCCCGCGGCGCGCAGTGACCGGTACCGTTCGGCGAGGTGGCGCAGAGCGACGCCGAGATCGACGGCGCCGAGCTCGTAGATCGTGACGTGGTCGAAGCCGATCCCGGGCATCCCTGGCGCCGGTGCAGGGGTCACCGCCCAGCGCGTCGCGACCCATGGCCCGCCCGGATCGCCGTCGACGATCGCCGGGAGCAGGTCGTCGTCGTACCACCGCGCCCATTCGGATGCCGCCGAGGTCAGGTTGCAGCGGTGGTAGGAGACGACCAGGGCGCTCGTCAGCGGGCGCTGCGGACCCGGGCTGTCACCGCTGAGCCGGGCACCGGTACTCACCGCATCGCTCCCTGCCACGCCCGTACGTCGACCCCCGCCATCCCCGCCGCGGCGGCGGCGATGAGCCCGAGGTCGGTGTCCTCGAACACGACGCATACCGCGGGGTCGACCCCCAAGCGCCGCGCCGCCTCGAGGAACACGTCCGGCTCGGGCTTGTGCCGCTCGGTGTCCTCGGCCCCGACCACCACGGCGAACCATTCGGCGACACCGATCGCCTCCAAGGTCCGCCGCACGACCGAACGCTCCCCGCCGCTGGCGACCGCCATCGGCAGCACACCCCGGTACGCCGCGGCGACGGCGACGACCGGGACAACGGGGCCGACCTCGCCAAGCATCGTCAGGTACAGGTCCTCCTTGCGCCGGACCATCGCGGCGACCGTGTCATCGTCGGCGACGACCCCGGCGTCGGCCGCGAGGAGACGGATGATCCGGTCCGTGGGCATCCCCCCGAGAGCGTAGAAGCGGTCCTCGGGGAAAGGAATCCCGTGCTCGTCGAGCATCGCCGTCCACGCCCGATAGTGCACGGGCATCGTGTCGGCGAGCGTCCCGTCGCAATCGAAGATCAGCGCACCGGTCCCCTCCGGTGCCTCCCAGGCGCCGTGCACCTACAGGTGCCAGGTCTCGTTGTAGGACCGCAGCACGACCCCCTCCCGCCCGGAGGAGATCCGGCTGATGGAGGCCACGTCGAGGTGGTAGCGCCCTCCCGCCGTCGGGGGCAGTCCGAGGACCCAGGCGATCGCCGCCTTGATCGGCGAGACGTGGCTGACGACGACCACGTCCCGCTCGCGGATCTCGGCGCGCAGTTCGTCCAGGGCACCGAAGACGCGCCGCTGCAACTCCCCATGGGACTCGCCCCCCGGCGGGGCGAAGTCGGCATCGGTCTGCCACTGCCGCCACACCGCCATCGGCACCTCCAGAACGTTGGTCCCCTCCAGCTCGCCGTAGTCGTACTCGATCCAGCGTTCGTCGACGACCGTGGGCAAGCCGAGCAGGGACGCGGTCTGCTGAGCGCGGCGCAGCGGGCTGGAGATCACCCGTGTCCCTTCGCCGAGGATCGGCACGAGGGCGTCGGCGATCCGCGTCGCCTGGGCCAGACCGAGTTCGTCGAGCTCGAGGTCGGAGCGACCTTGGAGCTCTCCCCGGCGGTTCGCCGGGGTGCGCCCATGACGGACGAGGATCAGCATGTCGCCCCCCGGCGTGTCGGGGCCGCGGACAACCCGCCCGTCGTCCTCAGCAGGCGGCGGTTCTCCGCCCGGTCGAGAGCGAAGCGGCGCCACCCCCACCCCAGCATCGCCAGCCCGGCGAGCTCCAGAGCGACGTCGACGATGACCGGACGGGCCAGGCTGGGCAACCGGGCGTCGGGCAGGCTCAACCCGCTGAACGGCCACCAGAACACTCGCGTGTCGCTGAACACACCGTCGGCGACGATATGCAGGAACATCCCGATGGGGATGGCCAGCAGCCGGCGGCGCAGAGGGCGGTGCCGGCTCGTGGTGGCGACGATCACCAACAGCACGGCGACGCTGGTCGGCAACGCGTGCAGGGCGCGCGCCCCGCCGAGGGGAGCGTCGACGATGTCCGGCAGGAGCAGGCCCACGGCGAGCAGGCGGTAGTCGAAGGACGGGTCGTGGAAGACGTTCCACACCGCGACGACCCCGGCACCGAGGAACCAGAAGAACACGACGCTCAGCCTCCCACGAGCAGCCGCCCACACTGCTCGCACTCGAACGTCTCCTCCGGGCCGGCTCGCCGCAACGCCTCGATCATCGCCCGCGACTGGTCGAGGTGGCAGGCTCCGCACCGCCCGTCGCTCAGCCGGGCGATGGCAACGCCACCAAACCCGGCGCGCATCTTCTCGTAGCGATCGAGGAGCGGCCCGGGGATGCTCCCGGCGGCTGCGGCGCGGCGCTCACCGAGCTCGCCGAGCTCTGCGCCGAGGAGCGCCTCGGCGTCACTCAGCGCCTTCGCCGCGCCGACCTCGGCGGCGATCAGCCCGTCGAGCGCAACGAGCACGTCGTCCCGGCGCGCGCTCGACTCCTCGACCGCGTCGAGCAGCTCGAGCTCCTCGTCGTCGGCTGTCGAACGTTCCTCGGCGAGCACCGCGAGTTCGTGGGTCAGCGCGGCGGCCTGCCGTTCTGAGGTCGCCTGGCGCAGCTGCTGGTCCAGCCGGGCGATGCGCTCGGCGCGCCGCTCCCCGGCGGACTCGAGCTCGGCGATGCGTGCCTCGGCGGAGTCGATCACGGCACTGGCCGCGTCCCGTGTGTGCTGGGCTGCCTCGCGGGCGGCGGCGGCCTCGGCGAGCGCGGCCCGTTCCGGGAGCCGGGCGCGCCGATGAGCGATCTGATCGATCGCGCTGTCCAGCTCCTGCACGCCGAGAAGCCGTTCGAGATCGGTCACGCTGCCCTCCTCATCCGCTCGTGGGAGCGCTCTCGTTGCTCGCCGGAGGGGCGCCAGGCTCCTCCGGCGGTGCCGCTGCGTCCCCCGGCACGGTTGTCGTGGTCGTCGTCGACGGTACCGGCAGCCCCTTCGCGCAATCGTAGACGGTGAAGCTCAACGGGGCGCTGGGCAAGGGTGCGAGGGGATCGAGCACATCGGGAGGGATCGTCGTGCCCGGGTCGAACGGATGGAGCTGCGGCTGAGTGGCCTCGGGCGGTTGCTCCCCTTCGGCCAGGGTCGTGGTCGTCGTCTTCGCTGGGCTGCCCGACGGTGTCACCGCTCCTGTGCTCGCCAAGCATTCCGAGCCGGGCAGGTACAGGCGAGCTGCGGGCCGCGCCGGCTTGGGCGGCGCCGGCCAGTCGAGGATCGGCTGAAAGACGTGGGCGGGCTCCATGTATGCCGCCCAGATCGACAAGGGGAACGTCGCCCCTTGGACCGTCGACTTGCCCAGCTTGGCCAGGGGGGCGCGGAACTCCGGGATCGTGCGCGCCGTCATCGGTGTGTATCCCTTCGGGTCACCGACCCACACCGCGGTGGTCAACTGAGGCGTGAACCCGACGAACCAGGCGTTCGTGTTGTCGTCCTGAGTGCCTGTCTTGCCCGCCGCGGGGCGCTCGCCACCGTCGAGGAAGCCGATCCGGCGGGCGGTGCCGCGCTGGAGCACGCCCTTCAGGATCGCTGCGGTGGTGTCGGCCGCCTCCACGGTGAGCACCTGGGTCCCCGGATCGTCGTGCTGGTAGACGAGCCCGTTGGGACCCTCGATGCGCTCCACGTAGTAGGGGTCGTGATGGAGGCCGCTGTTGGCGATCGTCTGCGCCCCGGAGGCCATGTCCAGCGGGGTGATCTCGTTCGCCCCGGTGGCGAAGCTGGCGTAGTTGTGCAGCGGGCTCTTCACCCCCATCTTCGCCGTCAGGTCGACCAGCCGGTTGAGCCCGACGATCTGGGACAGGCGGGCGAACGCGCAGTTGATCGAGCTCCAGGTCATCTCCTGCAGCGTCGCCGGCGCCTTGCTCACCCCGGAGGTGATCTCGAACGGCTTGCGCGGGTCGTTCGGGTCGGGCAGCCGGCAGGGCAACGTCCCGTCGATGATGTCCGTCGGCTGGGCACCGGCCTGGACGGCCGCGGCGAGGATGAAGATCTTGATGCTCGACCCCGTCTGGCGTGGGCGCAGGGCGAGGTTCAACTCGTTCTGGCCGGCGACGAAGTCGGCACCGCCGACCATCGCCCGGATCGCGCCGCTCGTCGTGTCCAACGAGACGAGAGCGGTGTCGATGCCCTCCGCGTTGACCGGCAGCTCGTTGCGCCGGGCGTCCTCGGCGAAGCCTTGCATCGCCGGGTCGAGCGTGGTGTAGATGCGCAACCCTCCGCGAAACAGAGCGTTGTAGCGCTCCTGCTCGGTGTCTCCGAGCAGCGTCGAACCGCTGAGCAGGTAGGCCTTGACCGCTTCGGTGAAGTGGGTCCGCTTGTTCTGTTGACCGGTCCGCCCGGGGAGCAGGCGGGTCGGCAACGGCCAGGTGGAGGCGATCTGGTCGACCTCGTCCACGGGAACCAGCCCGACGGCGCCGAGCCGCTCGACCACCTGGCGGAAGCGGGCCCGGGAGCGTTCCGAGTGGCCGATCGGCTCGTAGCTCGACGGGGCGCGCACCAGCCCGGCGAGGAAGGCGCCCTCGAGCAGGTCGAGATCCTTGACCTGCTTGCCGAAGTAGACCTCCGCGGCGGCCTGCAACCCGTACGCGTTGTTCCCGAAGAACACCGTGTTCAGGTAGCGCTCGAGGATCTGGTCCTTGGTCATCTTCCGTTCGAGGAGTACGGCGTAGCGCGCCTGGAGGAGCTTGTAGCGGGCGTCGCGCTCCAACCCGGAGAGGAACTCGAGCTTGACCACCTGTTGGGTGATCGTCGACGCGCCCTGCCGGCTGGAGGTGCCTTGCACGTTGGACAGCAGGGCGCGCACCAGGCTGCGCACGTTCACCCCGTGATGCCGCTCGAACTCGGAGTCCTCGACCGCCTCGAACGCGGCGCGCACCGCTGGGGAGACTTCGCCGATCGTGATCGGCTGGCTGTTCTCCAGCTGGTAGTGGGCGATCTCGTTGCCCTTGGAGTCGTACACGTAGGAACGCTGGGCGAGATCGGTGAACCCGGGGAGGACGACCGCGGTCTCCGAGTGGGCATGCAGGGCAGCGACCACCTGGGGGACGATCCCGACGACGACCGCCGCCAGGCCGACACCGGCGACGCCGACCACGAGGGCGAGGCGGACGATCCACGACAGACGGCGCACAGCGGGACGAGGCTACCCGGGCCGCCTGCCCTGCGATGGCGTACGGTTCGCCGTCATGCAGCGACCGTTCCGCTTCGGCATCCAGGCCTCCGCCGTGCGCGACCGGGCAGGGTGGGTCGCCCTCGCCCGGCGGGCCGAGGAGTCCGGCTACTCGACGTTGACGATGCCCGACCACTTCACCGAGCAGCTCGCTCCGATCCCCGCCCTGATGTGCGCGGCCGATGCGACCGAACGGCTGCGCGTCGGGGCGTTGGTATGGGACACGGACTACCGCCACCCGGTCGTGTTCGCCAAGGAGCTGGCGACGCTCGACGTGCTCAGCGAGGGACGCCTGGAGATCGGATTGGGTGCGGGGTGGATGACCACCGACTACGAGCAGTCGGGGATCCCCTACGACCCAGCGAGGGTGCGCATCGACCGCTTCGAAGAGGCGCTGGCCGTGATCAAGGGCGCGTTTGCCGAGGGCCGCTTCGATCATCGCGGCGCGCACTACACGATCGACGGCTATGAGGGCCTGCCCAAGCCGCTCCAGCGGCCCCGGCCACCGTTGCTGATCGGCGGCGGCGGGAAGCGGATGCTGACCATCGCGGCGCGCCAGGCGGACATCGTCGGGATCAACGGGAACCTCGCCCCCGGCGCGGTCGGCGCGGAGGTCCTGGCGACGATGACCGCCGAGTCCGTCGACGAGAAACTGGCCGTCGTGCGCGCCGCGGCCGGCGAGCGGTTTGCCGACATCGAACTCAACGTGCGGATCTTCATGGTCACGTTCACCGATCAGCGCGCCGCGACGCTCGACGGGCTCGCCGCGGCGATCGGCTACGACCGGTCCGGGGTCGAGGCCACCCCGTTCGCCCTCGTCGGCACCCCGCGGCAGATGGCCGATGACCTCCTCGCCCGCCGTGAGCGCTGGGGGTTCTCCTACGTGGTGGTCGGCCAGGAAGACCTGGAGCAGTTCGCCCCGGTGGTCGCCGAGCTCGCCGGCCGATGACGAGCGCCCCCACGATCGCCTTGTGTGGGGCGGGGATGATCGCCTCGGTGCACGCCCTCGCGGCCCAACGTGCCGGGCTGCGGGTGGTCGCCGTCGCCTCCCGTAGCGGTGAACGCGCCGCCGAACTCGCGAGCCGCTGCGGGGCCCGTCCGGTCGTCTACGACGACCTGCCTGCGGGCGCGGCGATCGTCGTCGTCGCCACCCCACCGGGGAATCACCGCCACGACGCTCGCCGCGCCCTCGACGCGGGTGCCGCGGTGGTCGTCGAGAAGCCGTTGTGCACAACCCTCCGCGATGCCGACGAGCTCGTCGAGCGCGGCGGGACACGCCTGCTCTACGCGGAGAACCTGGCCTGCGCGCCCCTCGTCGTCGAGCTCCTCCGTCAGGCGCACGAGCTCGGTCCGCTCGACTACGTCGAGGTGCGCGCCCTGCAAGGCCCACCCACGTGGGGCGCGTTCACCACCGCCGAGTGGGGCGGCGGAGCGTTGTTCGATCTCGGGGCTCATCCGCTGGCGGTCGCCCTGTTGCTCCTCGGCCAGGCTCCGGTCAGCGTCCGCTGCACCCTGCGCGGCGATCCGGCGGGACAGCACCCCGCCGATGTCCATGGCGAGGTCCACCTGCTCACCGCGGACGGCCGGCGAGCACGGGTCGAAGCGAGCTGGGACGACACGGTCCAGGTGTGGGACGTACAGGCCTCTTCCCCGCGCGGGGTGGTCCGCGCCGAACTGTTCCCCACCCCGACCCTGGAGCGCGACGGCGAGCCGGTCGCCTGGCCGGCGGGACCAGCGAGCGAGCCGCCGCTCCTCGTCGAAGCGGGCTACGCCGGTCAGCTCGCCGTGTTCGTCACCGACCTCGAGGCGCGTCGCCGTCCGGCGATGGATGCCGGATTCGGACGGCACGTGCTCGAGGTGACCTGCGCCGCATACGCGTCCGCTGGCCGCGGCGGGACCGAGGTCGGCTTGCCCTTCTCGGGGCCCCGCGATCGCACCCCCCTCGAACTGTGGCGGGAACCACCGCGCTGAGTGGTCTCCACCCCGTCCAGGGCATCCACGGAGGTCGAGCCTCCACGGTTCGTCTGGACCTGCTCTGGGCCGGCAACGGCAGTGATCCGCAGGTCATGACCATCGGACGAGTGGGTTCAAGGGATGCTCAGGCGATCAAGTCCATACGGACCAACTTCCCTCAAACCTCTCGCAAAGTGGTGATGCCACCACTTATAATGCACGGAGACACCCCGGCGGAGAAGGGTGTCGAGATCGGGAGGGAACCCGGTGATCGTGGATTCCAGGGACGACATCGAACTGCTCGACGCGGCGCGCGACGGCGAAGGCGAGGCCTACGCGGAGCTCTACCGCCGCTACCGGCCTGCAGCGCGTGCCGCGGCTGCGTCATTGCGCGTACCGCGCTGCGAACGAGAGGACGTGATCGAAGAGGCGTTTGCCAACATCCTCGCCGCACTGCGCAAGGGGCGCGGTCCGAGCGAGTCGTTCCGTCCCTATCTGATCGCCGCGGTGCGGAACATCACCTTCAGCCGCTCACGGGCCCACGTCCGCGCCCAGGACGGCTACATTCGCCTGACGACCGAGTTGCAGACGGCCGAAGCGGTGTCCGAGTTCGACACCGGCGATCTGGTCAGCGAGGCGTTCGGTCAACTCCCCGAGCGCTGGCGCGAGGTCCTGATCGCGATCGAAGTCGAAGGGCGACGCCCAGCGCAACTCGCTCCGGAGATGGGGATGTCCCCCAACGCGGTCTCCGCCCTCGTCGCCCGCGCCCGGCGCGGCCTGCGCAGCGCGTACCGCGATGCACACCGCCGGGAGGAGCGGCGGCTGAGCGAACCGCTGGAGATGCCCAAGGCGTCCTGAGCCGAGCCCTCCCCGGGCACGGGCGCGTGCGGCCCGTCGGCGATCCAACGCCTACCCTCCGCACGATGAGCGTGCGGTCGACGCGCCCCACCGCCCGATGAGCGTGACCCGCTTCGGCGGTGGCCGGGTTGCCCTGACCCACCCCGCGCAGTACCTCGTCGTCACCTTCGCTGCGTTCATCGCTGTGGGGACCGTGCTGTTGTGGCTGCCGGTCTCCGCAGCCGGAGCGCACGGCGCCCCGTTCGCCACCGCGCTGTTCACCGCCGCCTCGGCGGCCTGCGTCACGGGCCTCGGGGTGGTCGACACGGCCACCTACTGGAGTGGCTTCGGCGAGGGAGTGATCCTCCTCCTCGTCCAGGTCGGGGGCTTGGGGATCATGACCTTGACGTCCTTGCTCGTCCTCGTCCTCAGCCGCCGTCTCGGGCTGCGCCAGCGCGTCCTCGCAGCCTCCCAGACGGGCGCGCTCGGACTGGGCGACGTCAAGGCACTGGTCTTCGCCGTCGTCAAGCTCACCGCCGTCGCCGAGTCGGCGGTCACCGTCGTGCTCTTCATCCGCTTCCTCACCCGCTACCACGAACCCGCAGGACGGGCCCTGTACCTGGCGGTGTTCCACGCCGTGTCCGCGTTCAACAGCGCCGGGATCGCTCTGTTCTCCGACAGCCTGATGTCCTTCCGGCGCGACCCGCTGCTGCTCCTCACCCTCTCCGCGGCAGTCTTCGTCGGCGGGTTGGGCGTTCCGGTGTGGCACCAGATCGTGCGGCATTGGCGCCGGCCGAGCCACTGGGACCTGCACACCAAGATGACCGTCTACCCAATACTCGCCCTCACGGTTGCCGGCTGGTTGGCCTTCTGCGCCTTCGAATGGCGAAACCCGGGGACGTTCGGTTCGCTGTCCACCGCAGATTCGCTGACCAACGGGCTGTTCAAGAGCATCTCGGCGCGCACCGCCGGCTTCACCTCGCTCGACGTGCGCGCCCTCGACGACACGTCTCACCTGATGACCGTGGTGCTCATGTTCATCGGCGGGGGGAGCGGGTCGACCGCCGGGGGCATCAAGGTCACGACGTTCGCGTTGCTCGGGGCGGTGATGTGGGCCGAGGTGCGCGGCGAGCGCGACGTCGTCGTGTTCAAGCGGCGGATCCCCGCGGACATCCAGCGTCAGGCGCTGACCGTCGCCGTGATGGGTGCGGGAGCTGCCATCGGGGCGACCCTCGTGCTCCTCATCCTGACCCCTTACCCGCTGACCGATGCAGTGTTCGAAGCTGTCTCCGCACTCGCCACCGGCGGACTGTCGACGGGCATCACCGCCTCCCTGGCGGTCCCCGCGCAACTCTTCGTCACCGCGCTCATGCTCGTCGGGCGGATCGGTCCACCGACGTTGTTCGCCGCGTTGGTGCTGCGCGACCGTGAACGCCTGTACCGCTACCCGGAGGAGCGCATCATCATTGGCTGAGAACACACGCTCTTGGACCCTCGGTCAGAGCCTGCCGATCCGTCGTGCCGGCCCCGGTGACGCGGTCGCGGTCCTCGGTCTCGGCCGCTTCGGCGGCGCAGTCGCCTCCGAGCTCGTCCGCCTCGGCTGCGAGGTGCTCGGCGTCGATCACAGCGAGCGGACCGTCCAGGCCTACGCCCCCATCCTGACCCAGGTCGTCCAAGCGGACTTCACCGAGGCAGAGGTCCTCCGCCAACTCGGCGTGGGGGAGATGTCCTTCGCCGTCGTCGCCGTCGGCTCCGACCGGGAAGCGAGCATCCTGGCGACTGCCGCACTCGATGAACTGGGCGTTCGGGTGATCTGGGCCAAGGCCGTCAGCCGCCAGCACGGGCGGATCCTGGAGCGGGTCGGAGCTCACCGTGTGGTGTACCCGAACACGACATGGGCCACCGCGTCGCCCACCTCGTCGGCGGGCGGATCCTCGAGTGGTTCCTCCTCGACGAACGCTTCGCCCTCGTCGAGACCGTCGCTCCTCAGGAGTTGATCGGCAAGACGCTGGCCGGCTCTGGCCTACGTGCCCGCCACGGGGTGACCGTGGTCTGCGTCAAGCCCGCCGGCGGCAGCTACACGTACGCGACCCCCGACACCGTGCTCGAGCCCGGCGATCTCCTCGTCGTCGCCGGCGAGACCGAGGCCGCGGAGGCCTTCGCCCGCCTGTCCTGAACGCCGGATCGAACCACTCGGCCCGGCGTGCTCGGCCCGGCCGGGGACCGGCCCGAGGGTCAGTAGCAAGATGACCGTCTCATGTCCACCCACACCGTCGATCCCGCCGCCGACCACGGCCGCGACACGGCCCAACTCCACCGACCCGGCCGGCGGTGCACCCGCCACCCCGACCGCGAGGACCAACTCCCGGCGTGGCGTGCCAAGCCCTGGTTGCCGGGCCTGGCGCCCACTGTCGAGCAGGCCGGCGGTGACAACTCCGTCAGCAACGACGTCGAAGCCGCGCCGGGCCAGATCGGCGAGGAGACCTGCTCCGGCCTGGCTCTCGAACGGGACCCCTTCGGTGCGCAGCACCAGTGGATCGGCACGCAGGTCGCCCGGCACCAGGCGGGCCACGTCGTGCACGGGGCCGAACCACTCACCATCGCGCTGGCCGGTCAGGTTCCACGTCGCCGCGCCGGCGAGTGCGACAAGCCCGGCACCGGCGGCGGCGATCGGGGCGATGGCGCTACGCCATCGAGGCCGCACCCAGCGGCGGGACGCTCCCGACCCGGCCCCGGCGACGACCACCGCCCAGATCGCCACCGCCGGAGGCCACCACACCCGGGCGACATGCAGGCCGAACAGTGAGGCCAGCCCCATCGGCATCACGGCAGTGCTCAGGACCGTCGCGGCGGCAGCGACGGCAGCGACGAGTCCCATCGCCCCGAGCGGCGACCGGCGCCGCCACGACCGCCACGTCGCCGCGGCGAACACTGCGACGAGCGCGCCAGCCGCCAGCCAGGCGAGCAACCCCACCGGACCGACGAGCTCTCCGGCGGTGATCCGGCGGCGGAACACCAACCCGCCCGGCCGCAGGACGAGCACCGCACGCTCGACGGCCCGTGACCATCCGAGGGCGGTCGCCGCTCCACCGGAGCCGGCGAGGGTGCGCAGGTTGCCCGGCCGGTGGAGCACCTGGTCGAGCAGCGGTCCGCTCCACGCTGCCGCACTGACCACAACCGTGACGACGAGCGCGGTACGGGCGGAGCGATCGCGTCGCGCCGCGCGCCGGACCACGGCGCCGGCCGCCAGCGCTCCGACGGCGACGGCCGGGAGGCTGAAGGCGAGATGGGCCTGGGCCGCGAAGCTGGCGCCGAGCGCGGCGAGGGGGAGTGCTCGGTTGCACCCGTGCACGGCCACGGTCGCGGCGGTGATCGCCAGCGCCCAGGCGAGCACCGCCAGGTGAGGGTTCCACGGGTCGTGAGGGACCTCCTCTCCGAGGAACCAGACGAGCAGACCCAGGGCCGCCGCGGCACCCCACAGGGCGGCTCGCGAGCGCAACGCGGCGACCAACGCGACGGCCAGCCCGAGCCAGGCCGCGTTGAGCAACGACGCGGCGAGCGCCAATGCACTGGGGGTCCACGACAGGGCGCGCAACAGCGGTGCCAGCAGCCAGAACGCGAGAGGACCGGGGTGGGCGGCGAGCTGCCCGGTTGCCGCGCTGATCGTCGAGGGCATGCCCACCAGCGGGGTCCTCCCGGTGCCCACGTCGAGCACCCGGAGCTGGATGAACGCGGTGTCCCACGTCGGCACCCATCCCTGGGACCACGCCCGAACGCCGTTCACGAGCACCGGCACGACCACGACGGCAGCTGCGGCGAACGGTTCCCAGCGGCGCAGAGTCGTCGTCGGCCGCGCCTCGTCCATCGCGTCAGGGAGCGTAACCCCCGGGGACCACCCGGGAGTCCGGAGCGGACGGGCCGGCCGCGTCCCGGCCCGCCGTGGAGACCCGCCTCTCACCAGTGGATCAGGCTGATCCCTGCCTTGACGGCAACGCACAGGGCGGCGGTCGAACCGATGTCGAGCACGGCAACGGCAATCGGGTTCGTCCTCTGCGTACCCGCCCACATCAGGTGACGCCCGACGGGACGGACGACGACGAGAGCGAGCACCGCCCAGCGATGCCCCCCGAATCGTTGGGCAACGCGGCCGAGAGCCCCGAGGGAGCCGACCACGGCGGACCCATGCCGCCGGCCGAGCACGTAGTGCCACGGATGGCCGAGGCACATCCGCAGCGTGGCCAGGACGACGAACGGCCCGAGGTCGACCTGGTGAGCAGCGACGCCGAGGAACACCAGGCGCGGGCTGAGCATTGCCAGGAGGAGGCCGTCCCGGCGGAGGAACGGAGCAAGGACGGTGCCAGTTACGGAGATCGTGCCGAGCAGCACCAAGGGGATCAGCTCGCGGCGCCGTACTGCGGCGAGCCCGGCGCGCTGCTGAGCGCGGCGGATCAGGCCGGGCCGTCCGAAGGCCCCGACATCCACCGTCTCACTCATCGCGGGGCGTGCTGTCGGCACACGCCCGATGTCGCGCAACAGGAGCAGGCAGAACCTGAGCGGACCTTGACGATCCGCGGCGGTTGCGCGGCGGTTGCAGATGATCCGAAGGATCTACCCCCATCCGCAGGCGCGGATCACTACAGTCAGGCGCGCCTGCCACAGGTGTGTGGCCATCGTTCGCAGGTAGGCGAGACGGATGCGACCGCAACTGACGATCTGCGTGCCGACGTACAACCGGGCCGAGGATCTCGACCGCCAGTTGTCCTTCCTCCACGACGAGCTCTCCCAGCACCCCACGACCGCGGTGGAGTTGATCGTCAGCGACAACTGCTCCACCGATCACACCGCGGACGTCGTGAACATGTGGCGGGCACGGTTCCCCGCGGCGGCGTTCATCGACCAGCGGCACCCCACGAACATCGGCTGGATGCGCAACTTCCTGTCCTGCTACGAGCGGGCGACGGGGCGGCTCACGTGGATCATCGGTGACGACGACGTCGTCCTCCCCGGAGCGCTCGGCCACGTGTTGGCGACGATCGACGGCGACCCGGAACTGGCCCTGCTGTACCTCAACTTCGCCGGGCGGGACGCAGCCAGCGGCCGGATGATCGGGATGGAGCACTGGTTCGATCCCGAGCTCGCCGACTGGGACCCCGACGACGGGTTGCGCATCTTCCAGCACTCGATCGAGCGTCACTTCGGCGCGGTGATCTTCACCACGGCGACGATCGTGCGCACCGACCTCGCCCTCGCGGGCATCAACTGCTGGCGTGGCTGCCTGGACAACTGGGGTGGGATGGCCTTCTGGTGCGCCCACGCCGCGCTGCACGGCCGGGTGCGGATCACACGGCAGAACTGGGTGGAGTGCACACTCGGCCAGAGCTACTGGGACAAGGACCCCGACGCCTGGTTCCGTATCCGCCACCACGACATCCCCGAGGTCTACGCGCAGATGCGGGACATCGGCTACGAGCGTGCCTTCTGCGCGCGCAAGGTCCTCAAGATCGCTCAGGAGGACGTCGCCAGCGCGCAGGCGCCGCGCAACGTGCGCGACGCGGCACGGGCCTTCGTCCGCCGCCCGCTCGTCACATGCGCGGTGATCGGCTCGTACGTCGCGGCGCTTTTCCACGTGGTGGTCAATCTCTGACCCGAGGAGGCTCCATGCCCCGGACCCTGACCCGCACGGCACGCAGTTCGGCGGCACGCGCCCTGCGGCTGCCGGCGGATCTCGCCCACCAGCGCCGGACGGCGGCTCATCGCCGACAGCTCGCCGCGCTCAGCGGACTCGACGCTGATCTCCTCACCGACCTCCACGCGGCCGGCTGCGCGACGACGTCGATCGACGCGCTCGACTTGGACAGCGGCCCGGCGATGCTCGCCGAAGCGGCCCGTCGCCTGGAGGAGATGGAATCGGCGGCGCGGCTCGCGGGAGACGACGTTCGCCTGCTGCGCGCTCCGCAGATCTTCACCGTCACGGACCTCACTGCCTTCGCCGCGTTCGGGACCGAGCCGCGGTTGACGGCGATCGCCGAGCACTACATCGGGGCGCCCGTCGTGTTCCAGGGGGTGCACCTGCGCTGGGATTTCGCCAACCCCGAACCGGTGACCACCGAGCTGTGGCACAAGGATCTCGAGGACCGGCGGATGCTGAAGGTGATCGTCTACCTGAACGACGTCGCGATAGCCAACGGACCATTCGAGTACGTCGCCCGCGGCGACGTACCGACCCGCTCGGCGCTGCGCGTCCACCTGCGCACGTTCCGCAACCAGTCGATGGGCGTCGACGACACGCAGATGGCGGCAATCGTTCCCCCGGCACGCTGGCGGCGCTGCACCGGCGTCGCTGGATCGACCGTGTTCATGGACCCCGTGGCGATCTTCCATCACGGCCGGCCGCGCACCGCGGACCGGGCCGCCGCGTTCTTCGTCTACACCGCGGC
>CAZQEJ010000078.1:0-9630 GCA_964592165.1 uncultured Ilumatobacteraceae bacterium
GCGCGTCAGCAGGATGCCGCCGATCACCCAGTTGACCTCCCGCGGCGCCTTGTAGGCCCCGTGGTAGAAGACGCGGGCCATGTGCAAGAACACGGTGAGCACCATCAGGTGCGCACCCCATCGGTGCATGTTGCGTACGAGCAATCCGAACGTGACCGATGTCTGCAGACTCTGGATGTCCTGCCAGGCCTGCGCGGTCGTCGGCCGGTAGAAGAACATCAAGAAGATGCCGGTCACCGCCGAGGCACAACGTGTAGGAGACCTTCACCGCGTGCCGCTTCACCTTCACCGGGTGGAGGTGGTACAGCACCGAGTTCATGATCACGTATGACCGGTTGCGCGGGCTGTCGGTGTATCCCTTGCGGAAGATCGATCCGGGTCGGAAGATCGAGTTCCACGCCTGGCTCCCCTGGACGGAGCTCTGCAGCTTCGTCAGCCGTTCCTTGACGGTCGGCCGTGGGGTGTCGTCGATGGTCTTTGCCACGAGGTCAGATCCTCACAGTCTCATGCCGTAGCCGAAGCCGTAGTTGGACGTGCGTTGATGGAGATCGCCGGTGGCCGGCGCATCGCCGACCTTGCCGAGGATGATCACGCCGGTCGGGCAGCGATCGACGCACAACGCGCACCGTGTGCAGACGTCATCGTCGATGAGGAAGATCGCATGGTCGGACGGATCGCGTCCGGGCAGTTCCGTGCCGTCGGCCTCGGCGATCGCTTCCGGGGTGACGAGGTGGATGCACTTCCACGGACAGATGTCGACGCATCCTTCGCAGAGGATGCACTCGCTCTGGTCGATGTGGATGAACTGCTTCGGCTTGACCGCCTTGCTCAGGTAGTCGGCGTCGACCTCGACGAGCTCGTACTCGCCGGACCACTCCGGCATCGGGGGGTTGGCATCGGTGCGGGCCATGGTCAGACCTTCCTCACCAGCGGGCGCCCATAGGACGACGTGGCCGCGACCGGCGCAGCAGCGGTCTTGCCCCGCTTCTGCCACCACGACCAGAGGTAGATCATCAGGCCGAGGTAGAAGCCGTAGATGATCGTGACGAGGATGTCGCCGATCTGCAGCCAGTTGATGTCGAAGGGGAAGAAGCCGCCGTCGGCCTTCGACTTGAACACGTTGCCGATCCCGTAGAGCTTCTTGTCGGCACGCCAGCCGAGCTCGTTCTGAACCCAGGTGAGCCACTGGTGGGGAACGACGCCGTAGGCGAGAAACATCACGCCGAAGGCGTAGACGGACGCGGCCATTGCCTCACCCCAGGCGAGGGGTTTGCCCGCCGGGCGGCGGCGGCCGTACGGGATCGCCACCAGGCTCAACAACGTGGTGACGACGAAGCTGACGATGAAGGCCTGCATTCGAGCGTTCCCCTTTCCGTGGTGGCGATGGTCGGTGTGGTCGGTGTGACCGGAGCGGCGTCGACGCGCCACCGGTCGTGAAACGACGCACGAACCATAGTCGGGTGACCCCTGGGCGAGGCCAGTCCGCTCCGGAGCCGTCGAAGTTCCGACACCACCCGCGTGTCTACCACCTCGATCCGCAAACGCACTCAGCTGGGTCGGCGGGGGCCCGTTGATTGACCGGCGAAGAGGCCGACCCTCTAAGGTGTCCGCCCGTGACGGAGATCCCCGAGCACCTGCTCAAGCGTTCCCGCGAGCGGCGCCAAGCCGCCGGCTTGCCCACCGAGGGCGGCGCGCAGAGCGGGGAGGCGCCCACGGCGCCGGCAGCGCCTGCCGCAGCGCCGGCCAAGAAGGCCGCGGCAACCCCGGCCAAGCCCGCCGGCCCTGTGGCCCCCCCGCCGCCGAAGCCCGACCCGCCGTACATCGCCGCCGCCAAGCGCCGCCGCAAGACGCCGTTCTGGGCGATGACCGCGCTCGGCCTGCTCCCGTTGTGGGGATTCCTCTACGTGCGTGGCCTGACGCCGGAGAGCAAAGCCGTCGAGGGCCCGATGGGCGTCGGCGCCGGGATCTACGCCGGCAGTTGCGCGAGCTGCCACGGCGCCGACGGTGGCGGCGGGGCCGGTCGTCCCCTGTCCAAGGGTGAGGTGGTCAAGACCTTCCCGCACATCGAGGACCAGCTCAACTTCGTCTACAACGGCACGCAGGGGTACCTCCTCGCGGGGATGACCACCTTCGGCGACCCGAACCGGGAGGGCGGCGCCCAGGAGCTCGGCTGGGGCCGGGGCGCGGCGATGCCGGCGCAGAGCGGCGCGCTGACCGAAGCGCAGATCCTCGCCGTGGTCTGTGACGAGCGCTTCGGGGTCGGCGGTGCCGACCCGCAAGGCGAGCTCGCCGACGAGTTCACCAAGTGGTGCGCCCCCGACGCAGAGAACTGGCTCGGGCTGAGCGGGGGCACGATGACCTTCGACACGATCGACGGTCTGGGCACCGCGCCCCGCCCGGCGTCGTCGAAGTAGCCTGGCACGGGCCCCGGCAACCCTGCTCGGCGCGCGCATCCTCGACAGGCCGGAGAACGTGGACCACGATCCGACCGACGTCCTCGTCATCGGCGGGGGGCCGGCCGGAGCCGCCGCCGGGTATTGGCTGGCCCGTGACGGCCACCGGGTGACGATCGTCGAACGCAAGCGCTTCCCCCGGGAGAAGACCTGCGGAGACGGGCTCACCCCGCGGGCGGTGAAGCAACTCGCCGACATGGGTCTGGCTGGGGAGCTGACCCGCCATCACCGTGTCGACGGCTTGCGCGCCACGGGGATGGGCCGAGCCCTCGAGCTGCGCTGGCCAGAACACCCCGTGTACCCCGATCACGGGTACGTCGTCCGCCGACGAGACCTGGACACGGTCGTCGCCGCCAACGCCGTCAGCGCCGGTGCCGAGTTGCTCGAAGGGCACGACGCCGTGGAGCCGATCGTCGAACGCGGCTTCCTGCGCGGCGCGCTCGTCGACGGCGGCACCGCTGCCGGCGGGACCCGCCCGATCCGGGCCCGTTACGTCGTTGTCGCCGACGGGGCGAACAGCCGTTTCGGCCGGGCGCTGGGCACGTTCCGCAAACGGGAGTGGCCGTACGGGACGGCGATCCGCACGTATTGGGAGTCGCCGCGCCACGACGAGCCGTGGATCGAGTCGGCGTTGGACGTCAAGGACCGCAGCGGAAACCCGTTGCCCGGTTACGGGTGGATCTTCCCCGTCGGGGACGGGACGGTGAACATCGGCGTCGGGCTGCTCTCCACGTTCCGCGACTTCCGCAGCGTGAACACGACCCATCTGCTCGACGCGTACGCGCACATGATCCGCGAGCGGTGGGAGATCGACCCCGACGCGCCGTTGGCCAAGGCGACCTCCGGCCGGATCCCGATGGGCGGTTCGGTCAACCCGAAGGTCGGGCCGACCTACGTCGTCGTCGGTGACGCGGCCGGATCGGTCAACCCGTTCAATGGGGAGGGCATCGACTACGCCTACGAGACCGCCCGCCTGGCTGCCGAGGTCCTCCACGAGGCGCTGGTGAGCAACGATCCCGTCGCCCTCCAGCGCTACCCGCAGATGCTAGAGGAGAGCTACGGGCAGTACTTCCGCGTCGCCCGTCTGTTCGCCCGGGTGATCGGGCGCCCGGCGTTGATGCGCGAGCTGACCCGGGTGGGGATGCATTCGCGGACCCTGATGGAGTGGGTGCTGCGGATCATGGCCAATCTCCTGCGCCCCGACGAGCTCGGTCCGGCGGAGGCCGCCTACCGCGCCGCCGCCGCGCTCGCCCGCCTCGCCCCCAACGCCTGACGGGTCGTCAGCTCGATCGGCTGCGATCGAGGGCGGCGACGGCGAGCATCAGCGGCCACCCGTCTCGCCGGCTGCCTCCTCCGCCGCCTCGTAGGCTCGCTCGGTGATCTCGCCGATGACCTCGTCGGTGTGCATGATCCCGGGGAACATCACCTCGTAGGCCCCTGGGGCGAGAGCGACGCCGTGGCGGAGCAGGGCGTGGAACAGCCGCCCGTAGAGCGCTTCGTCAGTGCGCTGGGCGTCGTCGTAGTCGCGTGCCGGGTCGGGGGCGAGATGGACGCCGACGAGGGTGGCGACGACGGGGACGTCGGCGACGACGCCGGCCGCACCGAGCGCGTCACGCAGGCCCGCGCCGAGCTTGCGCGCTCGGGCCATGATCTCGATGAAGTGGTCGTCGGTGAGCACGTCGAGGGCGGCAAGGCCCGCCGCGGTAGCCAACGGGTTGCCGGACAGCGTTCCCGCGTGGAACACCGGCCCGAGCGGGGAGAGCTGCTCCATCAGCTCGCGGCGCCCGCCGACCGCGCCGATCGGCAACCCACCTCCGATCACCTTGCCGAACGTGGTCAGGTCGGGGCGCACGTCGTAGCGAGCCTGAGCTCCGCCGAGGCCGAGGCGGAACCCGGTGATCACTTCGTCGAAGATCAGCACCGCCCCGACCCGGTCGCATTCGGCGCGCAGCCCGCTGAGGAAGTCGGGCGACGGAGCGACGAGGCCCATGTTCGCCGCGACCGGCTCGACGATCACCGCGGCCACCGTCTCGTCCAAGGTGGGCACGACGTTGTACGGCACGACGGTCGTGTCGGCGACCGCACCGAGGGGGACGCCCGCGGTGCCTTGCAGCCCGAGGACAGCGATCGCGCTGCCCGCCGAAGCGAGCAGCGCGTCGGACGCGCCGTGATAGTTGCCGGCGAACTTGACGACGCGGTTGCGCCCGGTCGCGCCGCGGGCCAGGCGCACCGCGGTCATCGTCGCCTCCGTCCCCGAGTTCATCAAGCGGACCAGCTCGCAACTGGGGACGCGCTCGCGGATCGCCTCGGCCAGCTTCATCTCCCGCATCGTCGGCGCGCCATAGCTCGTGCCGTCGCCCGCGGCACGGCGCACCGCCTCGACCAGGCGCGGATGGGCGTGGCCCAAGACGATCGCTCCGTAGCTCTGGACGAGGTCGATGTAACGGGTTCCCTCGACGTCCCACACATAGGGTCCTTGGCCGCGAGCGACGGTGTACGGCGTGCCGCCGACCGCCGTGAACGCCCGGATCGAGGAGTTCACCCCGCCGGGGATCGCCGCGGCGGCCCGGCGGTGGGCGAGCTCGTTGTCGGCGACGCCCGCTCCGGTGCAGAGCACGGGATCACAGCCGGCCAGCGCGCAACCGCGTTGATCGCAGACCGGGATCGTCACGATGCGCTCCTCTCGGCGAACCAGCGCGTCAGGTAGGTGAGGATCAGGTCGGCTCCGGCGCGCTTGATCGCTCCGAGGTGCTCGAGGGCGACGCCGTCGTGGTCGATCCACCCGTTGGCCGCCGCGGCCTTGATCATCGCGTACTCCCCGGAGACGTGGTAGGCGGCGAGCGGCAGATCGGCGTGGGCCCGCACCGCGGCGATCACGTCGAGGTAGGCGAGGGCCGGCTTGACCATCACGATGTCCGCCCCCTGGTCGATGTCGGCGGCGACCTCGACGAGGGCCTCGCGCCCGTTGCGCCAATCCTGCTGGTACCCCTTGCGGTCGCCACCCCCGGCGATCTGCACGTCGACCGCGTCGCGGAACGGGCCGTACAGGGCCGAGGCGTACTTCGCTGAGTAGGCCATGATCGCCACGTCGGCGTGCCCGGCACCGTCGAGCGCGGCGCGGATCGCGCCGACCTGGCCGTCCATCATCCCCGAGGGGGCGACGATCGCCGCCCCGGCCGCGGCCTGGGCGAGCGCGGCCCGGCAGTAGATCTCCACCGTCGCGTCGTTGTCCACCTCCCCGGTGGCGGTGAGCGCCCCGCAGTGGCCGTGGTCGGTGTACTCGTCGACGCACAGGTCGGCGATCAGGGCGACCTCATCACCGACGTCGTCGCGCAGCTCGCGCAGGGCGACCTGGACGATCCCCTCGGGATCGAACGCGCCCGAGCCGACGGCGTCCTTGTGGGCGGGGACGCCGAACAGGATGACGGCCTTCACGCCGAGGCCGGCGAGCTCGGCGACCTCCGTGCGCAGCGACTCCCGGGTGTGCTGGACGACGCCGGGCAGGGAGGGGATCGGCCGGGGATCGGCGATCCCCTCGCGCACGAACAACGGGGCGATCAGATCCGTCGTGCGCAGGTGGGTCTCGGCGACGAGATCGCGCAGCGCGGCGGTGCGCCTCAGGCGGCGAGGGCGGTGGGCGGGGAACGGGGCGGGCATCGCCCGCTACCGTACCGGCGTGCCTGCGGTCGGTCAGCTCTCCGCCGGGGAGGTGATCGTCTCCCCCGGTGCCGACGAGACCGTTCGGCTCACGGTGCGCAACCTCGGGTCGGCGCCGGGGAGCTTCTCCCTCGTCGCCAGCGGGTTCGTCCAGGGGTGGACGGTGATCGACCCCCCGCTGATGACCCTCCCGCCGAGCGGGGAGGGGACGGCCACGCTGTCCCTGCGCCCGCCGCGCCACTGGTCGGTCCCCGCCGGTTCGTCACCGCTGGTGATCCGCATCGTCTCCGGCGACATCGACGACGATGTGACGATCGTCGAGGGCACGGTCAGCGTGCTCGCCTTCGACGAACGCCGCCTGTCCCTCGCCCAAAGCGTCCAGCGGGCCAAGCGCACCGCCGAGTACGACGTGGTGTTGGAGAACCTGGGCAACGCCCGCGCCGCGGTGCGCCTCGCGCTGTCCGACCCCGGGGCCCGGCTGCGCGGCGACTTCGCCCCTCCCTCGATCGGCGTCGATCCGGGGCAGAGCGCGGTGTCTCGGCTCCGGGTGCGGTCCACCCGTCGCCGTTGGCGACGCGGCCCACGCCTCGTGCCGTTCACCGTCGAGGCCTCCCAGGACGGTCACCATCCGGCCACGACCGGCGGGACGCTGTTCCAGGTCCCCCTCGTCGCCGGGCGCACCTTGAGCCGAATCGTCGCCCTGCTGGCGATCGGCGGCGCTCTGGCCGGAGCCTGGTTCGGCCTCTTCCGCCCGGCGATCGACGAGGCTGCCGAGCGGGCCGTCGCCGACTGGGCCGTGACCCAGACCACGATGAGCACGCCAGCGGTCGGTGGCCCGGCCACATCGATCCCCAACGGCGAGCGTGGCGAGCCGTTCGCCGTGCGCCTCGTCACCGAAGCGCTGCTCGGCGGGCAGGCGGTGCAGAGCTACACGGTTCCCGACGGCAAGCGGTTGCAGATCACCGACGTTCTCTGGCAGAACCCGAACGATGATCGGGGACGCCTCGCCCTGTTGCGCAACTCCGTGTCCCTGTACGAGATCTCCTTGGCCAACTTCACCGATTACGCGCAGGCTTTGATCAGCCCCTACGTCTTCGGGCCCGGGGAGTCGGTCAACCTGCAACTGTCCTGCACCCGGATCGGCAGCGCCGAGGCGGGGACCTGCTCGGTGGCCGTCACCCTCACCGGGCGGCTGCTCGACGGGTGAGCGTTGCCCCCGGTTGCCGCCGGTGGGCGCCTGACTAGAGCGTCGCCAGATCGTCGCCGAGCCCGGCTCGCCGCCGGCGTTCCCCCGGATCCTGGCAGTAGTAGTCACGGAGCGCGCCGTACAGCTCGGTGTGAGCCTCGCCGAGGGCGCACGGGCGATCGAAGAACGCCTCGCTGGCGACGGCGAAGAACTCCCCCGGATCGCTCGCCGCGTAGTCGCGCAACACTGCTCCCGGCCGTCCCGGATCGGCGCGTAGCTCGTCGTAGACCGCGACCGAAGCAGCAGCGAAGCGGGCCCGGCGGTCGCCGTCGGCAATCGGCGGGGTGCCGTCGATCGCCCCGTCGAGCATGTCCAGCTTGTGGGCGAGCTCGTGGATGACGACGTTGCGCCCCGTGCCGGGGCGGCTCGTCTCCCGGCGCACGACGTTCCAGGAGAGCAGCACGGGACCCTGGTGGTCGTGCGCTTCGCCATCGAGGTACATCGGGCTGTCGTCGACGAGCCCCGCCGCGGGCCCGGCGTGCGGGCCGCGGATCACGACGGTCGAGGGATGGACGACGATCGCCCGCACGTGGCGAAGGAGCTCGACATCCAGCCCATTGACGAGCAACGCTCCCTGGGCGGCGATCACCGTGCACATCTCGTCGGTCAGCTCGAAGCCGCGCGCCGCTTCCCAGCTCTTGGTCGCGAGGAGCGTCTCGATGTCACCGAGCAGCCGCTCCCGCGACGGGGCATCGAGCAGCACCCACTCGCCGAGGTGCCGCCCGAGCAGCGACACCGGGTCGTCGGGCAACCGCCGGCGTGCACGCCGCCTGAAGAACATGACCCCATGATGGGCGGCCGGTCGGGCAGAAGCGACCTGTGGCGCCGATCAGGACGAACGATGGGCCGCCGAGTTGGCCCCGCCGGTCCGGGCAGTGACGAGCACGTCGGCGGTGACCACCGGGGTGAACCGAGCGAGCGGATCGACGACCGTCAGCGTCCGCCGGCCGGTGCCCAGCGAGCCGGGGACGCGCACCTCACCGGCGATCTCACCGGTGCTGCTGCTGAGCACGAGCACGCTGACATCGGTCCCCGTCCAGCCGACCGAGAGGTAGCTGTTCGCCGGGAACCCCAACCCGGAGACTGCGATCCGTGAACCGGTCACGACCGCGGCCTGGGCAGTGCCGGCGAGGGGCGTGTAGATGCCCCGGCCGACGACCACCGCCGACGCCGTCGCCCCCGCCTGGGTCGTGGCCCGGATCGTCGCGCTGCGCGGCCCGTCGCCGGCCGGGACGAAACCGACGGTGATCTCGCAGCTCTGCCCGGGCTGGAGCAGGACCGATGTGCAGCGATCACCGGCGATGGCGAAGTCGCCGGGGTGCGTGCCGCCGAGACCGACGCTCGCGATCATCTCCGGCAGCTCGCCGTAGTTGGTGAACACGACCGTGGCCGGCACCCCCGCCAGCCCGACGACCGACTCCCCGAACGAACTCGCCGACGGTGAGGCGTCGAGCACGGGGATCCCGCCATTGGCGCTGACCGGGACACTGATCCCGGCCGCCCCGAACCCCCGTTCGGCGACGACCAGTTCGGCATGCGCCTCGCCGGTGGCATCGGGGCGGAAGGTGATCTCGACGGTGCACGACCCACCGGGAGCGATGACCACGCCCGCAGCGCACGATCCTCCGACGATGGCGAACGCGGGATCGGTGGAGCGGATCTCGGCGGGGACGAAGCCGCCCGCCCCGTCGTTGACGATGGTCGTGTACCAGACCGGCGACTCCGCTCCGACCGCCGTCGTCCCCATGTCCAGAGCAGTCGTGCTCAGCTCCGCGGCGAAGTCGGCGACGACGATCCGGCCGATCTGCGGACCATGCGCCGGATCTGCCCCGGGGAGCGGGCCGACGAGATCGCCAGGTGCCCCGGACGCGAACACGACGATTCGCCCGAGAGTCGAGATCGACGGCGATCCGGCAGCGGCGCGCCCGGGTTGCCCGTCGGGACGGGTCGTCACCCGGCGGACCGAGCCCTGTTCGGTGTCGGCGAGGAGGACGTCCCCGCCCGTCGCATCCCCGGCCGGCGCCGCAGGGACGGCCAGGTCGCCTGCACGCGTCGTGAAGGCGACGAGGCGACCGGTCGCGTCGAGGGCCGGAGCAGAGCTCGCAGCTCCGCCGGGGATGCCCTCCCGCTCGGAGATGAGGGTCGTCACCGCGTGCTGCGCGCCGAGGTCACGGCGGTACACCTGGGGAACACCGACCGGCAGGGGGACCGCCGCGTCGGGCCGGGAGACGAGATCCGGGGCCGTGGAGACGAAGGCGACGACGTCGCCGCGCT
>CAZQEJ010000078.1:9730-14952 GCA_964592165.1 uncultured Ilumatobacteraceae bacterium
GCGCTGATCCGTCCCGGATCGCCGATCGCCACGGTCACGTCGGCGACATCGATCGTCGACCAGCGCGCCGCGCTCCCCGCCGGGGGAACGGTGGTCCGGGTGAAGGCGATCACGCTCCCGCTCGCGTTGAGGGCGGGACGATCGGTGGGATCGGCTCCGTCGGTGGCCGCCGGGTTCGTGCCGGGGGTGGTCGAGACGAGCTCCCACTCGCCGAGGCCGAACGCACCGGGGCAGCCGGAGAGCACCGTGCGATAGACGTCCCAGCGTGTCGCCCGATCGTCGTCGCGGAACAGGTCGTAGGCGATCTCGGTGACGACCGCGACGGTGCACCCGTCGGCGGAGATCACCGGGTGGACGCTGTTCCCCGGGCGGGTTCCGGGGATCAGTGTGGTCAACTCGCTCGTCGAGCCGTCGGCACGATCGAACAACCAGACGCTGTCCCGCGCCGGGAACGCGGCATCCGCGCCGGCGACCTCCGCGGCGTCCGGGCTCGCGGCGACGTAGACGATCCGGCGGCCGTCCCCGGAAACGACGGGATCCGACCCGGCCGGCCCGGCCTGGAGGCCCACCCCGGCACTACCCGGCGCAGGCAGCGGCGAGGGCCCGGCGTGTGCGTCGGCCGGGGTGACCAGGGGGACGAGCGCAGTGAGCACTCCCACGGCGACCACCGACAGTCCGGATCGGCGCCGACGGATCGTGATCCCGCAGACGATGCGGGGAGCCTACCGTGACCTCTGACCTGCGCCGATGGCGGCGACGGTGGCGGCCACCAGCCCGGGCAGGTCGTGCGTCGCCGCCTCGGCCGCGACGCGCAGGCCGAGTTCGGCGGCGGCCGCGCTCGTCTGCGGACCGATGGAGACGACCGCCGGCACGGCCGCCGTACCGAACGCGTCGACGAAAGAACGAACGGCGGAGGCCGAAGCGAAGGTGACCGCGTCGGCCCGGGCGACCAGACGTACCCGTTCCGGCGGGGGGTGCGAGGCGACGGTGTGGTATGCGACGACCTCGACGACCTCCCACCCCCGGGTCCGTAGACCGTCGGCGAGGACCCGCCGAGCCCGGTCGGCCTGGACGAGCAAGGCCCGTGCCCGTGCGACGGGGAGCTCGGCGAGCAAGCCTTCGGCGATCTGCCGGCTGGCGACGAGGTCGACGTGCCGGTCGCCGAGAGCAGCGGCCGTCGCCCGGCCGACCGCGGCGACGCGCGCCCGACGGGCGCGTCCCGTACCCCCACGCTCCCAGCAGGCCGCGAGTCGCCGCGCTCCGTTCGGCGAGGTGACCACGATCCAGTCGAAACCCTGTGGATCGGCGAGCGCCGCGGCGAGCGCGGCCTCACCGTCGGGCGGGTCGACGATCTCGATCACGGGCACCTCGACGACCGTCGCTCCGCGGGCACGGAGCAGCGCAGTGAGCTCACCTGCCTGGCCCGTGGAGCGGGTGACGACCACCGTCCGTCCGGACAACGCGGCCTCTGCGGGCATGTTCACCGTGTCGCGTAGGGCGCGGCCGCAGCGCGGGCCAGCTCTATCTGGGCTGCAGGCGTCAGTCCGGCGAGGGACTCGGACCACTGGCGGGGCTCGCCGTCGAGGGCGACGAACATCTCCAAGATCCGCTCCCCCTGCTCGTCGCGCCGGACGTGGGCGGCGACGGGCAGTGTGCACCCCCCGCCGAGCTCGGCGAGGAAGGCCCGCTCGACGTCGACGTCGGCGCGCGTCATCGGATCCTCGATCGCCGCGCAGGCCGCGATCGCCACCGCGTCGCCCGCCCGGCACTCGACGGCGACCGCTCCCTGGCCGACCTGGGGGACGGCGAGCCCGATCGGGAGGATCTCGGCGATCCGCCCGGTCAGACCGAGGATCTGCAAGGCGGCCACGGCGACGACGACGGATCCGTCGGGGGGAACCTTCGACAGCCGGGTGGGGATGTTGCCGCGCAGTTCGGTGAAGCGCAGGTCGGGACGGGCGACGGCAAGTTGGGCGCGGCGGCGGACCGAACCGGTGGCGATCGTCGCCCCGTCGGCCAACTCGTCGAGGCGCCGCCCGACGAGCGCGTCACGCGGGTCGCGCCGGGCGGTGACGGCAGCGAGGAACAACCCGTCGGCGGTCGTCGAGGTGAGGTCCTTGGCCGAGTGTACGGCGAGGTCGGCGCGACCGTCGAGGACGGCGCGCTGCACTTCCCTCACGAACACCCCTTGCCCACCGATCGTGTGCAGGGGGACGTCGGCGCGGACGTCGCCGGTCGTCTCGACGAAGATGAGTTCGACAGGGGAACCCGTGGCCGAGCGCAGCGCGCCGGCGACGACCTCGGCCTGAGTCCGTGCCTGCTCGCTGCCGCGGGTGGCGATGCGCAGCGCAGCGACCATCAGGACAGGTCGAACAGGTCGCGGATCGCCGCCGCGTTCCGTTCGCCACGAGGCGTTCCCGCCTCGGCCCGCAGGCGCACCGACGGCTCGTGGAGCAGCTTGGCGATCAAACCCCGGGTGAGCGCCTCGACCGCTGCTCGTTGGGTGGGATCGAGCCCGGCGAGCTTGCGCTCGTGGCGCTCCAGCTCGCTGCGGCGCACGTCCTCGGCGCGCTCGCGCAGTTGGGCGACGAGCGGCGCGGCCTGGCGGGACGTCGCCTCGACGAGGAAGCGCTCGACCTCCTCGCCGACGATCAGACGGACCTTGGCCGCCTCCCCGGCGCGCTGCTCGATCCCCCGGGCGGCGAACGTGCGCAGGTCGTCGAGGTCCAAGCGGGTGACACCGGCGATCCCGTCGACGGCGGGGTCGACGTCGCGGGGGACGGCAATGTCGACGAACAGCAGGGGCCGGTGCGGGCGGGCGGTCATCACCGTCTCGACCATCGGGCGATCGATCAGGCTGAACCCGGGCCCCGTCGAGGAGAGCACCAGATCGGCCTCGGCGACCGCCGCCCCGAGGTCGGCGAAGGGTGCCACCCGTCCGCCGACCCGCCGGGCGAGCGCCGCGGCGCGCTCGACGGTGCGGTTCGTCACGGCGATCTCGGCGACGCCCTGGCGGCTGATCGCGACCGCCATCTGCTCGCTCATCTCCCCGGCGCCGACGACCAGCACGCGGCGGCCGGTGAGACCGTGGAGCGCCTCGCCGGCCATCTCCACCGCGGCGTGGGAGACCGACGCGGTGGCCCGGGAGATCGACGTCTCCGTGCGCGCCCGCTTGCCGACCTCCAGCGCGTGGCGCATCAGCAAGTTGAGCGTCGTGCCCGCGCCTCCCTCCCCCTGGGCCAGCTCCCACGCGGCACGTACCTGGCCGAGGATCTCGTGCTCTCCGAGGACGGCGGAGTCGAGACCAGCGGTGACAGCGAACAGATGGGCAACGGCCGCCTCGTCGTGCTGGCTGTACAGGTGAGGGTGGAGGTCGTCGGGATGAAGCCCCCCGAGCTCGCAGAACAACCCGTGGATGTCGCCATAGGCGGGGTGGAATCGCTCGGCGACGGCGTACACCTCGGTCCGGTTGCACGTCGACAGGACGACGACCTCACGGATCGAGTCCCGCTTGTGCAGCGACTGGATCACCTTCGGCAGGCTCACCTTGTTCAGCGCGACGCGCTCGAGGACCTCGATCGGGCTGGTGCGATGGTTGACCCCGATGACGACGATCGACATGCCGGCTCCTAGGCACTCGCTCCGCCACCGGCGGTGGGCACGACCGACAGTGCCGCGCCGCCACGACGTTGCTCGTGATAGCTGAGGATCTGCAGCTCGACGGCCAGGTCCACCTTACGCACGCCGATCGAGTGTGGCACGGCGATGACCGTCGGGGCGAAGTTGAGGATCGAGGTGATCCCGGCGCGCACGAGCAGGTCCGCGGCGTCCTGGGCGGAGTTCCCCGGGGTGGTGATCACCCCGATCGACACGCCCTTGGCCTGGACGATCTGGGGGAGCTCGTCGACGTGGCGGACTCGGGTGCCACCGATCACCGAGCCGACCTTGGCCGGATCGATGTCGACGAGCCCGGCGACGGGGAAGCCGCGCTGGCCGAATCCGCCGTAGCCGGCGAGCGCCTGGCCGAGGTTCCCCGCACCGACGATGACCACCGGCCAGTCGTGGGTCAGGCCGAGCTCGCGACGGATCTGGTACACGAGGTAGGCCACCTCGTAGCCGACCCCACGCGTCCCGTACGAGCCGAGGTAGGAGAGATCCTTGCGGATCTTCGCCGCGTTCACCCCGGCCAGCTCCGCCAACCGCTCGGACGAGACGTGGTCGTCGTCCTGCGCGGCCAGCTCCCCGAGGATCCGCATGTACACCGGCAAGCGGGCCACGGTCGCTTCCGGGATCCGCCGCCTTCCCCGGTCTGCGGGCCGCGCCGTGGGCGTGCGGGGAACGGCGCGGCGGGGGTCGACCATCCCTCTCAGGCTACGCGTTCGTGCACGTGTTCACGAAGTCCGGGACCGGCGCTCCGTGGCGCAGCGCGCCGAAGTGCTGGCACACTCCGCTCGATGGCTCCGAAGCTCGACGTCGCCCTTGCTGCTGCGGCGACCCTCGTGGCGATCGCCTTCGGCCTGTCGACACTCGACTCCTGGTTACGCCGCCGCCGTCCTCAGGAGCTCGCCTGGACCGTGTCGCTGGCCCTGTTCGCCCTCGGTTCGGCGGCGCTGTGGTGGGGGTTCGGGCGCGGCTGGAGCGCGTCCAGCTTCCGCGTCTTCTACCTTGCCGGAGCGGTGCTCAACGTCCCCTGGTTGGCGTTGGGGACCGTCTACCTGCTGTGGGGCAACGTGATCGGCGACCGCGTGCGCAGCGCGCTCGTGTTCCTCAGCGGGCTGGCCACGGGGGTCCTGTTCGTCGCCCCGGTCAGCGGGCGACTGCCGGTCGACGAGATGCCCGAAGGGCGCGAGCACTTCGGGGTCTGGCCGCGGGTGCTCGCCGCGGTCGGCTCCGGCGCTGCGGCGGTGCTGATCATCGGCGGTGCGGCGTGGACGACGTGGCGCTTCGTACGCGGCCGGAGCGCTCCGCCCCATCGGGTCGTGGGCAACATCTTGATCGCCGGGGGAACGCTCGTGCTCTCCGGCAGCGGTGGCCTGGCCGGGCGGCTCGGCGCCGACCGGGCCTTCGTCCTCACCCTCCTCGCCGGGGTCGTGATCCTCTTCGCCGGGTTTCTCGTCGCCGGGGGCCGCCGGCCGCGAGCGGCCGTCGCCCACTCCCGACTCGGCTGAGCGCCGGCGCTCAGGCGAGCGTCCGGCGGAGCAGCTTGCCCGCCGTGTTGCGCG
>CAZQEJ010000079.1:0-14902 GCA_964592165.1 uncultured Ilumatobacteraceae bacterium
GACTCGGGGTTGTACACCTCGTCGCGGTAGATGAACATGACGATGTCCGCGTCCTGCTCGATCGATCCCGACTCGCGCAGGTCGGCGAGCATCGGCCGCTTGTCGGCCCGGCTCTCCAAGCCGCGGGACAGCTGGGAGAGGGCGATCACCGGGACGGACAGCTCCCGGGCGAGGATCTTCAGGTTGCGGGAGATCTCGCTGATCTCCAGTTGGCGGTTCTCCGCCCCGCTCGACGACATCAGCTGGAGGTAGTCGACGATCACCGCTCCGAGGCGGCCGTGGCGTTGCATCACGCGGCGGGCCTTGGCCCGGATCTCCATCACCGTCACGTGCGGGTTCTCGTCGATCAGCAGCGGAATCTCGAGCCGGCCGATCGCCTTGCCGATCTTCGACCAGTCGCTCTGGTCGAGCGAACCGGTGCGCAGCTTCTGCGAATCGACGCGGGCCTCGGAGGCCAAGATGCGCTGAGCGAGCTCCTTGTGCCCCATCTCCAGGGAGAAGAACAGCACGGGAAGGTCGTTCAGCGCAGCGATGTTCGTGGCGAACCCGAGTCCGAGCGCCGTCTTGCCCATCGACGGCCGGGCCCCGACGATCACGAGTTGGCTCGGGTGGAGGCCGGTCAGCAGTTCGTCGAGGTCGGTGTAGCCCGTGGTCAGCCCGGTCACCGGCTCGCCCCGGGTGTAGGTCTCCTCGAGATCCTCGATCACCCGGGCGAGGACGGTGTTGATCTCCGCCGTCGAGTCGGTCACCCGGCGCTCAGCGACATCGAAGACGCGCTTTTCGGCCTCGTCGATTGCTTTGCGCGCATCGTCGGGCTCCCCGTAGGCGAGCTCGGCGATCTCCCCGGCGACCCCGATCAGCCGGCGAAGCAGCGCCGTGTCCTGAACGATCGAGCAGTAGCGCGCCGCGTTGGAGATCGCCGGGGTTGCGTTCTGCAGTTCGAGCAGCGTCCCCGAACCGCCGATCTCCTCGAGCAGGCCGGCCCGGCGCAACTCGTCGGCGACGGTCACCGGGTCGACCGGCTCCCCGCTCGCCGCGAGGACCCGGATCGCTTCGTAGATGTGCTGGTGGGCCGGCTTGTAGAAGTCCCCCGCGCCGAGCCCCAACTCGGCGACGGTGCCCAACGCATCGCGCGACAGCAGCAAAGCGCCGAGCAACGACTCTTCGGCTTCGAGGTTGTGTGGCGGAACGCGCTGGGTCGAGCGCGTCCGCCGGTGTTCACGGACGACGTCGGTCATGCTGGCTACTACCTTGCCTCGGCGACCCTGTGGGCAACTAGGGGGTCAACGATGTGGACAAGCCTGTGGACACGGGTGGGCATCTGGGGACAACCGCTCCCCCACCCGCACATCGGGCGACACCGTCGGCGCGGTGGCGAACCACCGCCATCGGCGCGGCGGCTACTTCGGTTGAACCTCGAGCGAGATGGGGAACTCGACGTCGGCGTGAAGCTTGACGGCCACGCTGTGCGAACCGGTGCTCTTGATCGGATCGAGGCGTACCTGGCGCTTGTCCAGCGCGATGCCGGCCTGGGCCTCGACCGCCTCGACGACGTCGAGCGCGGTCACCGAGCCGAACAGGCGGCCCTCCCGCCCTGCTTTGGCCGTGATCACGATCGTCCGGGCGACGAGCGTCCGGGCGATCTCCTGGGCGGCCTCGCGATCCTGCGCGTCGCGCAGGTCGCGAGCGCGGCGCATCGCCGCGGCCTGGTCGACCGCGCCCGGCGTGGCGACGATCGCCAGCGCCCGTGGAAGCAGGTAGTTGCGGCTGTAACCATCGGCGACCTCGACGATGTCGCCACGCTTGCCAAGCCCGGAGATGTCGGCCCGGAGGATCACCTTGGTCGCCATCAGTCCTCGCCCTCCGTCTCGTTGTCCTCGGCCGGTGCGGTGTCGGCAGACGCGGCTACCGGTGCCCGCTCGGCACCTGCGTCGGCGTCCTTCGGCGGACGCGGCGCACGTGTCGTCGCAACCCGCTTGGCGTAGGGCAGCAGCGCCATCTCCCGGGCGTTCTTGATCGCCGTGGCAACCTCCCGCTGGGCCTGCGTCGAGTTGCCGCTGACCCGGCGGGAGCGGATCTTGGAACGGTCGGACATGAACCGTTGGAGCAGGTTCACGTCCTTGTAGTCGACGTACTCGACCTTCTCCTGGACGAGGACGGACACCTTCTTCTTGCCTGGCTTCTTCGCCGCGTCCTTCGATCGGCTGCCACCGCGGCCCTTCGGGCCGCCCTTCTTGCTCCCACTGCTGTTCGCCATCGATCTCTCCTCGGATGTCTCACTTCGCCACCGCGGTGGCCTCGCCCTGTTGTCGTGCACGCCACGACGAGGGGCGGATCAGTCGTTCAGAACGGTTCCTCGTCGCCGTAGCCACTCGAGGGATCATCGCCGCCACCACGGCGCGCCGCTGGTTGGCCGCGGTCGTGACCGCCGCCTTGGCCGCCGCGGTCGTAACCGCCGGAGCCGCCGCCATCGCTCGACGAGCGCGTCGTCTTTTCGATCTGCGCGGTCGCCCAGCGCAGCGAGGGGCCGAGCTCGTCGGCGATCACCTCGACGATGTTGCGCTGCTCGCCGTCGCGATTCTCGTACTGACGCTGCTCCAGGCGACCGGTGACGATGCACCGGCTGCCCTTGGTCAGCGTCTGCGCCGCGTTCTCCCCCAGCTGACCCCAGGCGACGATGTTGAAGAACGAGGTCTGCTCCTGCCATTCACCGCCGACCTGGTAGCGGCGGCTGACGGCCATCCCGAAGGACGCGACCGCCCGACCGCCGGTGGTGAAGCGGATCTCGGGTTCACGGGTCAGGTTGCCGACGAGGGTGACGGAGTTCTCGGCCATCGGTGGTTCCTCCTACGCATCGCGCCGCGAACGGCGCGTCGACGTTGTCAGCCGGCCGAGACGGTGAAGCCGCGTCGAGCGGCCTCGTGGTCGGGCAGGCGGATGAGCTTGTGGCGGACGACCTGGTCCGCGATCCGGAACGAGCGTTCGACCTCGTCCAGCGCGCCGCCCTCGGCCTGCACGTTGAGGACGAGGTAGTAGCCCTCGTCCTTCTTCTTCAGCGGGTGGGAGAACCGGCGCCGCCCCCACCAGTCGGGCTTGCCGACGACCGAGCCCCCCGCATCGGTGATCGACTTGCCGATCGTCTTGACCCATCCCTGGGCGACCTGCTCGTCGAGATCGCCGTCGAGGATGACCATCAGTTCATAGGCTCGCACCGCGAGCTACCTCCCTTCGGACCCGACCGCGAGGACCGGGGCCCCCACCACTGGGGGCAGGGCGAATGTGACCCGAGGAGTGTAGCGGTCACTGTCGGTTCCACGGCAGGAGCATGCCTGTGGGGTGTGTCAGAGTGAGGTGGTGGACGTGCGCACCTGGATCCGCGACGAGCTCACGCTGTTCTCCGAGCGCTTGCAGGGTGCCGTCGTCGCCCACGTCCCCGATGAGTTGTGGCGCACGTCGTTGCCGGCTGCGGTCGACGGAGGACCCCGTTCGGCGACGATCGCCGGGCTGCTCTTCCATCTCAGCTACCACCACGACCTCGCCGTGTCCACCGCCGTGCTCGACCGCCCACCGCTGCTCGGCCAGTGGCGCGGCCGGTTGGGGATCGAGGATTTCGAGCCGGAGATCGGGCTGAGCGAGCAGCCCGACGGCCGGCTCGTCGACGCGCTCGACCTCGACGCACTGCGCGCCTACGCCGCGCAGGTCGGCGCTGCCACCGATCTGTGGGCGACGCGGGTCGCCGCGGTCGCCCTGGACACGATCCCTGCTGCGTCCCGCCGCCTCGCCCAACGCGCCGGGGTGCGCCAAGAGGTGGTCCCCTGGCTCCATGCGATGTGGGATCGCAAGCCGGTGGCCTGGCTCGTCCAGTGGGAGGCACTGGCGCACCCGATCACCCACCTCGGCGAGATGGTCGCCGTGCGCAATCAGCTCGGGCTCAGCCCGTTCTGAACCGTTCCACCCCGTGCCCGGCGCGATGCCGGCGCACCGCGCCCTACTCGCCGGCGGTCCGGCGGCGGCGGGGACCGCCCAGCGGCTGGGCGCGCAGCAGATGATGCCAGTGGCAGTGGGGGCAGACCTCGACGATGTAGGCGACGAGTTCGTCGGTGCGCCGGTTGAGTTCGACCAGCTGACGCTTGTCGGAGATGCACCGACCGTGGGCGGGGAGCCGGGGACCGAACACGTAGGTGACCAGGACGAGCTTGTGCTCCTCGCAGATCGGGCAGGTCACCCGCGTCTCATCGCCGATGTTCAACGCGGCCCGGATCAGCTCGGGGTGTGCGTCGCACACCTGATCACGGCGCAGGCGACCGCGCCGGTACTCGTTGATCAGGGCGCGCCGGGCCAAGCGGTGGTCGACGGTGCCACCACGCTGGGGGACGGCACCTCGGATCGCGCCAGTCCCGAAGCTCACCCCGCCAGGCTACCGACCCGGGCGCGCCCGCTGGTCGGGCCGAAGACGGCGGATCCTCGCTTGGGGAACGGGCTCCGGCCACACTGGAGGCCGTGGCCCTGCACCTTTCCTACGGTCCCGATGTCCCCGACGACGGCGAGTTGCGGCTGTGTGGGGACGTCACCGGCAAACGGGTGATCGAGCTCGGTGTCAGCCCGGCGACGAACGCCATCGCCCTCGCCCGCGCCGGAGCAAAGGCAATCGCCGTCGATCCCGACGCCGGGCGGATCAGCGCTGGACGGGCCGCTGCAGAAGCCGAGGGGGTGCGCGTCGAGTTCCACACCGCCGCGCTCGGCGAGCTCGGCTTCGCCACGTCGGCGTCGATCGACCTGGTCGTGGCCGCCGGGTCGCTGCACGAGACCGACGACCTGTCCCGCGTCGCCCGCCAGGTTCACCGGGTCCTGCGCCCCGAGGCACCGTTCGTCGTCACCGTCCCTCACCCGATCCTGGCGATGCTCGGCGAGCAGCCGGAGACCATCGGGCGCGCCTACGGGCAGCCTCCGAGTCGCGGGGTCGGCGAGCTGTTCACCGCGCTGAGCCGGGCCAACTTCCGCGTCGACGTGATCCAGGAGCTGTTCCCGGTCGGTCGAGCCGACGCTCTCGTGCCGATCGTGCTCGTCCTACGCGCCCGCAAGCTCGGGGTGTGAGACCCACCACTCGTCGAGCCGGGCACGGATCTCGTCGTCGGGGAGGATGCCCTCCTCGATCCTGATCTCGAGCAGCATGGCCAACGCCTTGCCGATCACCGGTCCCGGCGGCACGCCGAGCTGATCCATCACCGCCCGCCCGTCGAGCTGGGGGCGGATCGCGTCGAGCGCCTCCTGCGCGGCGAGGTCGGCGATCCGCTCCTCCAGCTCGTCCATCCGCCGGGCCAGCTCCCGCGCCTTGCGCTCGTTGCGCGTCGTGCAGTCGCAGCGGGTGAGCACGTTCAGTTCGGCGAGCAGGGGTCCCGCGTCGCGCACGTAGCGGCGCACCGCGGAGTCGGTCCAGCCCATCTTGTAGGTGTGGAAGCGGAGGTGAAGATCGACGAGCTCGGCGACCGCGTGGACGTCGGCGGCTGAGTAGCGCAGGGCCGTCATCCGCTCCCGGGTCATCCGCGCCCCGACCACGTCGTGATGGTGGAACGTGACCCCGGTCCCCTTGCGATAGCCGCGGGTGCGCGGCTTGCCCACGTCGTGGAACAGCGCGGCGAGCCGGGTGATGCGGAAGTCGAAGCTCGGGTGGGCGTCGCGCTGGACGTTGCCGACCACCGCGATCGTGTGCGCGAGTACGTCTTTGTGACGGTGGATCGGATCTTGCTCGAGGCGCATCGCGGGCAGCTCGGGGAGGAACTCGGCGGCGAGGCCGGTGTCGACGAGGAACCACAGTCCGACCTCCGGCCGGTCGAGCGTGATCAGCTTGTCGAACTCGTCCCGGATCCGCTCCGCGGAGACGATCGACAATCGTCCGGCGAGGGATCCGACCGCAGCGACGAGCGCGGCATCGGGCTCCAACCCATATCCGGACTGGAAGCGCGCCGCGCGCAACATGCGCAGCGGATCGTCGGTGAAGGAGGTCTCCGGCGACAGCGGGGTGCGCAGGCGATGGGCGACGAGGTCGGCCGCACCGCCGAAGGGGTCGACGAGCTCCGGCGCCGGGCTGGTCAGTTCGAGGGCCATCGCGTTGACCGTGAAGTCGCGGCGAGACAGGTCGGCGTCGATCCGGTCGGCGAAGGTCACCTCGGGCTTGCGCGAGTCCGGCTGGTAGGCCTCGCAGCGGTGGGTGGTGATCTCGTAGGTGCGCTGCCCGCGGCGTGCCCCGATCGTGCCGAACCGCTCTCCCTGGGTCCAGATCGCGTCGGCCCACCCTTCCAACAGCACCTTGATCTGCGGTGGCGCAGCGTCGGTCGTCGCATCGAAGTCGCCGTCGATGTCCCGGCCGAGGAGCAGGTCGCGCACGGTCCCCCCGACGAGGTACAGACGGTGACCCGCGGCAGCGAAGCGCTCGGCGAGAGGGGTGAGCTCGCCGAGCACGGGAGCGAAGCGGTCCGGGATCACGGGCGCCGAGCCTACGGCGGTGCGCGCTGCACGGTTGCCTGGACACGCCGGGCTCGGGCGGGCAGTGGGTGCCGGTCGAGGGCGCTACCGTCAAGCGCGGTGAGGAGCCTCGCACGCCGATCGGAGCACCGGCCGCCCCACCCGGCGCGGCTGCTCCGCGGCGGTGGCCACGTCGCCCGCCTGCGCAGCTGGCCCGGCGACCCGACGATCGCCCAGTTGCAGACCGTCGACGGCTCACCGCCACCGGTCGCCGTGTTGCGTGCCTGGCTCGACGACGTGCGCGCCGAAGGCTACCGAGCGGCGCGGACCGGGGCGATCTCGGAGTTGCGCACCGCTCCGTACGACGCTTTGCGCTTCACCGTCGCCCAGCGCCTGACACTCCTCCATCTCGACCTGAGCGCGGCGCGTCCCGGGCTGCCCGGTACCGGAGTCCGCCTCCACCGGGCGCTGGAGACGGATCTCGAGCGTCTGGCACGCCTCGATCAGCTCGCCTTCCCTGCCGGCTGGGGCCTCGACGCCGAGGCGATCACCGACGCTGCGAGAGCAACCCCGCGCAGCCGGATCCGCGTCGTCGGATCGGCGTCGCGGCGGATCCCGGCGGGCTATGCGATCAGCGGGCGCGCCGGGCGAGCGGCGTTCCTCCAACGGCTCGCCGTGGATCCCTCTGCACAGGGCCGGGGGATCGGCGCGGCGCTCGTCGCCGACGGGATCGCCTGGGCGTCGCGATGGAGGTGCCGGACGATGGCGGTGAACACCCAGGAGGACAACGGTGCCGCCCTCGCTCTGTACGAACGGGCCGGTTTCGTGGCCCGCTCCCATGGCTTGGTCGTGCTCGAGTACGACCTGGCCGGCGCACGGTGAGCGATCCCGGACGATGGGCCGCGGCCGCCTTCGTCGCCGGCGCCGTGCTGAGCGGATCGATCGGCGGGGGGCTGCCGGTGCGGCGGGCAACGGCCGGCGCGGCGGCGATCACCGCAACGTCCTCGCCGGTGATCCGCCTGGTCGACCAGGATCTGCGCGTCGATCCGGAGCGAACGGCCAACTTCACCGTGCGGATCACCGGCGATCTGGGGCAGGAGGCGACGATCGTGGTCAGCTCGTACCTCCCCGCGGAGACCCGTGGCGATCTGCGCGAGGCGATCGACGACGGGCCGCGCGGTCGGCCGGTCGATCAGCTGGAGCTGCTCCCCTCCGATCTCCCCCGTGACGCGCAAGGCGACTACCGGCTACGGATCGTGACACGCACCGGCGCCGGCCCCGAGGAGCAGCTCAAGGTCGGCGGCGCGGGGATGATCCCGATCACGATCGACGTGCGCCTCGCCAGCCGCGCCGTGTCCAGCCTGACGACGTTCGTCGAACAGACCGACGAGAGCGAGCTCAGCTCGCCCGTGCGGATCGCCGTCGTCACCCGGGTCGATTCGCCGCCGACGCTCGGCCCCGACGGGACGACGACGATCCCCGCCGCCACCCGGAACGCCCTCGACCGCCTGAACGGGCTGCTCACCGCGCATCCGGGTGTGCCGATGACGATCGCCCTGCGCCCCGAACTGCTCGAGGGCCTCACCCGGTCCGAGGATCCGTCGGACGCAGCACGCCTGGCGCAGTTGCGCAGCGAGTTCGGTGCCGGCTCGATCGACGAACTGCTCCCCCAGACCTACGTGTCCATCGATCCCTCCGGTGCCGTCGAAGGGGGTCTGGGGATCGAGCTCGGCGACCAGTTGCTGCACGGCAACGACGTCACGGCACGGGCCCTCGGCGTGTCGCCCGGACGGCTGTGGTTGCTCGACGCGCCGACCGACGCCGATGGGCTCGGTCTGCTGCGCTACCTCGGCATCCAGCAACTCGTCGTCGACAGCGCCGAGCGCAGCGACCTGCCGACGCGCGACGGTGCGCTGGGAACTCCCGCAGCTCTCGACGCACCGATGCCCAGCCTCCTCGGCGACGCCGTCGTCGAGGACCGCCTGGCCCGTCCGGGTGCCGATCCCGTGCTGCGCGCCTACCAAGTCGTCGCCGACCTGATGGTGATGAGCATGGAAGCGGAGAGGATCGTCGCCGACGTCGAGGACGGGAGCGTGCCGCTCGGCCTGGCGATCGATCTCGGGGACCCGGCCAGCCTGCCCCCGGCACTGGTCGACACGCTCCTCGGGTTGATCGCCGACAACCCCCGCATCGTGCTCGGAACGGGCTCGGACGTGATCGCCGAGCTCGGCAGGGAAAGCCCCGGCGGAGAGCTCGAACGGTTCACCACGCTCGTTCCCCAGCCCGGGGCAAGCGGCCCGGCGATCGCCGACGAGTTGGCCCGCCTGCGCGCCGCGATCTCGACGACGGCGACGATGCTCCCGACCGGTGACGGGCGGCCCGCGCTGTGGTCGGCGCTGGTCGGCGTGTTCCCCGCCGACAACCTCGACGAGACCACCCGCGACCTGTACGCCGACCAGCTCGACGGGGAGATCGGCGATGTCCGCAACTGCGTGACCGTCGCCAACCGGGGACGGATCTCCCTCGGTGGGCGGACGAGCAACATCCCGATCACCCTGGAGAACTCCTGTCCGGATCCGCTCCAGGTGCGCGTCGCCTTGGCCAGCTCCAAGCTGATCCTGCGCGAGACGTCAACGACGACCATTGTGTCGGATCGGGCGGTGGTGGAGATCCCCGTCGAGGCGAAGACCAACGGCGTGTTCACCGTGACCGTCGAGTTGTACACCCCGGGGGGCGATCCGCCTGCGGTGCTCACCGCCCCGGTCGAGTTGACCGTACGATCGACGGCCCTCACGGGACTGGGCCAGGTGATCTCCGGTGCGTTGCTCGTCGTCCTCGCCACCTGGTGGGTGCAGCACGCGCGGTCGCGGCGACGCGGCCGGCGTGCCGAGGCGGCAGCGCTGACCGCGACCGGTCATCCCTCGGCGGGCAAGGAACCGAGCGGAAGCCACGCTGGAGACCGGCACTAGCCTCGCGGTCCGTGGCCATCCGCATCGTCACCGACAGCGCCTGCGATCTCCCCGAGCAGATCGCCGCCGAGCTCGGCATCGAGATCGTCCCATTGACCATCCGCTTCGGCGACACCGAGTTCGTCGACCGCCAGGATCTGACCCCGACCGAGTTCTGGCGGCGATGTGCCGCCTCTGCGGTGCTCCCGGAGACCGCCGCCCCGGCCCCGGGGCTGTTCGAGCAGGCGTACCGCAAGCTGGCCACCGAAGGAGCCTCAGGGATCGTCGTCGTCTGCCTCTCCTCGGCGTTGTCGGCGACGATGCAGAGCGCACAACTGGCGGCCAACGCCGTCACCGGGACGATCCCGGTGCGCGTCGTCGACTCCCGGACCTTGACCCTCGGCCAGGGGATGATCGCCGTCGCCGCCGCTCGGCGGGCGCGCGCCGGCGACGATCTGCAGACGGTCGCCGCAGCGGTGGAGGACATGGCCCTCCGGTCGAAGGTGTGGGGGGCGCTGGACACCCTGGAGAACCTGAAGAAGGGCGGTCGGATCGGCAACGCCCGCGCCCTGCTCGCCTCGGTGCTGTCGATCAAGCCGATCATCGAGGTGCGCGACGGGCGCGTCGAAGAAGGTGGCAGGCAGCGCACCCGGGCCAAGTCGCTCGCCTTCCTCGTCGACAAGTTGCGCTCCTACGGCACGGTGGAGAACATCGCCGTTCTCCACGCCCAGTGTCCCGACGTCGCTCCGTTCGTCGCCCAGGTCGAGGCGTTGGGGATGGGTGACGTGCTCGTCGGCGACATCGGCCCGGTGGTCGGCGCGCACGCCGGGCAGGGCACGATCGGGATCGCCTTCCAGGTCGTCGGCTGACCGCGCAGCGCACTCGCCGCGCGCTCAGTGCGGTGGAAGCCTCGATGTCATGTAGAAGGTGACCAGCCCCGGGGGCCGGATGCGGCTAGCGTGGGGCCTCGGTGGCCTCCTCCTCCGCGTCCCCGGCGGCGCCGTTCCTGGCGCAGCGCTACCGTCTGGAACGCCGCATCGCCCAAGGGGGGATGGCCGAGGTCTGGTTGGCGACCGACACCCAACTGACCCGTCAGGTCGCGGTCAAGGTCCTCAAACCCGCGCTTGCCGCCGACCCGGTGATCGCCGAGCGATTCCGGCGGGAGGCGATCGCCGTCGCCGGGCTGACCCATCCGAACATCGTCGCCGTCTACGACACCGTCGACGAACGCGGCCGCCAGGCGGTCGTCATGCAGTACGTCCCCGGACGGAGCTTGCGCCAGATCCTCGACGAGGAAAGGACGCTGTCCCCGGAGATGACGATGCAGATCGGCTCGAGCGTCGCCGGAGCGCTGGACGCCGCGCACCGCGCCGGCCTCGTCCACCGAGACGTGAAGCCCGGCAACATCCTCGTCACACCCGAAGGCCGCGTTCTCCTCACCGACTTCGGGATCGCCAAGGCCGCGTCCGGCGAAGGGGACCTGACCAGCGACAACGTGATGATGGGAACGGCCAAGTACCTCTCCCCGGAGCAGGTCCGCGGCCGCCGCCTCGACGGCCGGGCCGACCTCTACTCGCTCGGGCTCGTGCTCTACGAGTGCCTCGCCGGCCGGCCGCCGTTCCTCGGGGACAACGATGCAGCCACCGCCCTCGCCAGGTTGCGGCGCGATCCGACACCACTGCTCCGCCTGCGGCCGACACTCCCCGCCGGTCTCGGAGAACTGATCCACCGGATGCTCGCCCGCAGCCCCGACGAACGACCCTCCACGGGCAGCGCGATCCAAGGCGCGATCGAGCGGATCCGCAGCGCCCCCGGCGATCCGACCAGCCCGACCCCCGTGCCCGGCACCCCGATGCGCGACGGTCCGAGCACACCGCGCGACGGGACACGACGACCGGCGGGGAACACGGGGCCGACCTCCCGCCCGAGCACGCCGGTCCGGCCCCGCCCGGTCGTCGATCGGGATCCGACACCGTCCGCTGGCCGGCGGGTCACCGGTCGCCCGGCGCGCCAGTTCCAGCAACGCCGCACCCCGGCGATGGTCGTCGGCGGGCTCCTCCTCGCCGCCGTCGTGCTCACCGCGCTGCTCGTCGCGGTCCTCGGCGACGACCGGCCGACCGGCGAGACGGGACCGGCACCGGCGCCGAACGGGGCCGCGCCGGGTGACACCGAAGCGACGACACCACCCCCCGCGCCAGCCGGACCGGTGACGATCGTCAAGGCGGAGGCCTACGACCCGAACGGGGACGACGGCGACGAGCACAACGCGGAGGCCCCCAACGCGATCGACGGATCGGACACCACCTCGTGGCGGACCGACTGCTACGACAACCAGTACCTCGGAGCGAAGGGCGGGGTCGGGCTGGTCGTCGAGTTGTCGGGTGCAGCGACCGGGACACTGGAGGTCACCTTCGGAGCGATCCCCTGGGCAGCGACGATCTTCACTGCCGACGAGATCGCGCCGGCCCTCGGTGGATGGGGCAGCGCCGCTGACCAACGGTTCTCCATGGAGAAGCCCTCGGCGACGTTCACCCTCGGGCCCGACGCCCACCGCTTCGCCCTGGTCTGGCTGACGCAACTCGCCCCCGACCCGACGTGCAGCGCGGCGCGGCCCTTCCGGGGCAAGATCTCCGAGATCCACTTCCTGCCCGCCTGACGGAGCGACAGGTGTCCCGATGCCCCCGAGTGCTGCGCGCCACCACGACGTACCGGACCTCGACCTCGTCACCGCGGCGCGCAACGGGGACCGGGCCGCACTCGACACCCTCCTGCGCCGGCACCACGATCGGGTCCGCGCCGTCGCCTACCGGCTGACCGGCAACCATGCCGATGCCGCCGACGCGACTCAACAGGCGCTGCTCGCCGTCGTCCGTGGCCTGCACCGCTTCGACGGTCGCTCGTCGTTCTCCACCTGGCTGTACCGAGTGACGACGAACGCCTGCCTGGACGAGCTCCGAAGGCGGCGGCGGCGCCCTGTCCCCGTGGAGCCGACCGACCCGGACGAACGCTGGCTCGCCCCGAACGGGGAGGCGCAGGTCGAGGCGCGGCTCGCCGTCGATGCCGCCCTCGCCGAACTCGCCGTCGAGTTCCGCGTCCCGGTGATCCTCCGTGATCTCGCCGGCCTCGACTACGCGCAGATCGCCGCCGTGCTCGACCTCCCCCTGGGGACGGTCAAGTCACGGATCGCCCGCGGCCGATCCCAGCTCGCCGATCTCCTCGGGAACCCCGACCTGCCACCCGATCGTCCAATCCCGTGATCGTCTCGACGACCGTTGCTCCGTACTCATGAACGACGACCTCGATCCCCTCGACGAACTGCTCAGCGCCTGTCTCGACGGCACCGCCGACGAGACGGGGAGAGCGGCCATCGACAACGATCCGGCATCGGCCGACCGGCTCGCCCGCTTGCGTTCGATCGTCGCCGCGGTCGGTGAGATCCCGCCGCCCGATCCCGCCGAGAGGGACAACGCGATCTCTGCCGCCCTCGCCGCCTTCGACGAGATCACCACCGGTACCGCTCCCCCCGGCCACGCCGTGCCGGAGAACAACGTCGCGACCAGGCCGCCGGTCCCCCTCGCCGGTTCGGCCTACCGGCGACGCCGACCGGTGCCGGCGTGGGCCGGGATGGCTGCCGCCGCGGCCCTTGCCGTGTTCGGCATCAGCGCCCTGGTGACGCGGGACCGCGGCGACGAGTCGGGTCGCGAGTCGACGGCGACGGCCGCCGGCGCCGCCGGGCAGCCAGCGCCGAAGGCCGCGGCGGAGACCTCGGCCCGGGACGCGCCACCACCACCGGCTGCCGAAGCGCGCACCGGCCTGTCGGTGATCGACGGTCCGGCGACGGTCGATGTCCCTGCCCCCGTCGACGCCTCGGACTTCACCACGCCCGACCTGGCGACGCTCGACGAACTGCGCGCCTACGCCCTGACGGTGAGCGGTCCCGACGCGTCGAGGACGAGCAGCGCCCTGCCGCTGCCGGCGACCTGCGCGGGCCGCGGGGTCACCGGGTTCGGAGCGGGACCGGTCACCTGGCAGGACATCCCCGGGCAGCTCGTCGTGGTCCCCGGCCTCGCCGTGCCGAGCCGGGCGCTCGTCGTCGACCGAACGTGCGCTGTCCTCGCCGAGGTCGATCTCCCCTGAGCGTGTCCGCAAGCACGGCGGGGCGCGCGCAGCGCCAGACGAGTGTCGGTGGCTCGATAGTCTGACCGGTCATGGGATTGAACCCGATCGGCAACCCCGACTGGCCGAAGCAGACCGCTGATCTGCTCGAGTCGGTGACGACGAAGATCCGCGAGGGTGCGACGACGAAGGTCGTCACCGTCGTGCGGGCCGCCGTCTTCGGGCTCCTCGCGGCGATCCTCGTCGTCATCGTCGCCGTCCTCGCCCTGATCTGCGCCACCCGCGCCCTGCAACTGCTGATCGGGATCTTCACCGATCACGAGCGCAGCGTGTGGATCGCCTACCTGGCGATCGGGGCGCTGTTCTGCACCCTTGGGGCGTTGCTGATGTCCAAGCGCCACGCCCCAAGCGGCGGCTGACCCGAAGAGGCTGAACCATCCCCACGTCCCCCCGCAACGTGATCATCGTCGGTTTTTTTAATGATACGGCGACCACCGAGATCTACACCGCCCGTGCCAACCTCCACCCGCTCGTCATCGAAGGCGAGCCGTCCTCGACCGGCGACACCCCTGGAGGCCAGCTGATGCTGACCACGGAGGTGGAGAACTTCCCCGGCTTCCCAGAAGGGATCATGGGGCCGGTGCTGATGGCCAACCTGCGCGAGCAGGCGGCTCGCTTCGGCGCCGAGTTCGTCACGGAGAAGGTCACCCGCGTCGACTTCTCCGCCCGCCCGTTCACCGTGTGGGTGCGCGACGAGGCCCACCGCGCTCAATCGGTGATCGTCTCCACCGGGGCCCGCGCTCTGATGCTCGGCCTCCCCCGCGAAACCGAGCTCCTCGGCCACGGCCTGTCGACCTGCGCGACGTGCGACGGCTTCTTCTTCCGCGGTCAGGAGATCGCCGTCGTCGGTGGTGGCGATTCGGCGGTCGAAGAAGCCACGTTCCTGACCAAGTTCGCCTCCAAGGTCCACCTCGTCCACCGCCGTGACCAGCTGCGCGCCTCCAAGATCATGCAGGAGCGGGCGTTCGCCAACCCCAAGCTGGAGATGGTGTGGAACTCGACTGTCGCCGAACTCCTCGGCGACGAGCAACTCACCGGTGTCGTCCTCGAGGACGTCCACTCCGGCGAGCGACGGACGCTGCCCGTCACCGGGCTGTTCATCGCCATCGGGCACGAGCCGAACACCGGCTTGTTGCGCGGTGTGTTGGACATGGATGCCGACGGATACCTGACGACGGCGACCGGTTCGACGGCGACGAACGTCCCGGGGGTCTTCGCCTGTGGTGACGTCCAGGACCGGACCTATCGTCAGGCGATCACGGCTGCCGGTTCGGGGTGCATGGCGGCGATCGACTGCGAGCGGTGGCTGGAAGCGA
>CAZQEJ010000080.1:0-13396 GCA_964592165.1 uncultured Ilumatobacteraceae bacterium
GCGAAGTCCGAACAGATGCTTCTGTCCGGTTCCGACTTTGAGCATATTCTTAGAGCCAACGTGTGGCAGTCTCCCGGTCTCTACCGTTCCCGATCCAGTGACTTCGTCACCGATGGTGCTGACATAGAAGGAACCGGACACCTCGGCGCCGTAACGGTTGTTGATGTACGCCAACGTTAAGCCGTGCGCGATCTGTTCGTTGCCGATCATTCGGCCCCTTCCCGCTCAATCTCCTCGTGCTCGTCGGCACGCCAGTCGAGTGAAACCTAGCCCGGATCTCTGGTAGCGTCGGGGTGTACTCTCACGAAACTGATCTCCGAGCTGGGGTGATCAGTATCGGCGACATCAACCATGTTCCAGGCTTCGGAGGACGTTCCCTTCGGCTGAGGTAGCAGCCTGGTCCGACCGCACACGGTGACCGCGCATGGTGACGGGTTGGTCTTCCACGCCGGAGTGGGGTGGCTCGCGGAGACCGCGGATCTGGCCGGGTTGACCGGTGGTTTGGGCGCGGCGAGGGCGGCGGTGCCGCAGCGTCGTCACGACCCGCGCCACGCTCTCACAGGTCGTGTTGGTGCTCGAGGATGGTGCCACGTGCCTGTCGGACCTCGATGCCCTGCGCGCCCAGCCAGCAATGTTCGGGCCGGTCGGCTCGTAGGCCACGGTGTGGCACACGTTCGGCCAGGTCGACCCGGTCGAATTGCGCTGGATCGCTGGGGCACGCTCCCGGACGTGGGAGCGGGCATGGGCCGCTGGTGCGGGTCCAGCAGAGAACGACTTGATCATTGGCCTCGACGCCACGATCATCACCATCAAGGCAACGGGCAAGACGCCGCGCCGACGTACAAGCGCACCTACGGGCGTCACCCGTTGTTGGCGCTGTGCGCCGAGACCGATGAGGTTCTCGCCGACATAATCCGCCCCGGCAACGCCGGCGCGAACGCCGCTTTGACCATGTCGTCGTGCTCGGCTGCGCGATCAATCAACGCCCACGGAAATGGGCTGCCGGGCACCAACCCGGCAGCCCGGTCCCCACCGCGTTGGTGCACAAGTTGCTGATCTGGGCTGACGTCGGAGGCGTCGCCGGGCATCTCAAGGAAGTGGGTGATCAGGCGGCGTTGGTCTGCCACAACCGGTCGATGGGGCAGACGTGAATCCGGTCGTCGATCTCGTAGGCCTCGCTGCCCGTGTTGAGGAGATAGCCGACGCGGAACTGTTCACCGAGGGCGTCACGCAGCTTGATGAGGCCACGCGGCGCCTTTGTGTCGACTTCGCGGCCTGCCTTGATCTCGAACCCGATAACGTCGCCGTCGACCGTCTCGACGACGAGGGCGACTTCGTCGCCATCGTGGGTTCGCCAATGACCGAGCTCACGGACGTCGTCGCCCCACGAAGCCTGCTTGAGGAGTTCGCCGACGACGAACGTCTCCAACAGATGTCCGAACTCGGCCAGTGCTGCCGGATTGCGCCGGGCGAGCTTCTCGGTCGTGACCCCGAGCAGGTACGCGGCGAGCCCGGAGTCGACGACGTGGAGCTTGGGCGAGTGCGCAGTTCTGGATCGCAGTGTCCGTCCCCACGCCGGGAGACGGCGGATGAGGAACAACGCTTCGAGAAGACGGGTGTAGTTGTCAGCGGACCGCGGTTCGATCCCCGCGGCGGCCGCCGCCTTCACCACGTTGAGCACTTGCCCGGTCTGTGCCGTGAGTTGCGTCATCAGCCGCGGCAGCGCGTTGATCTGGCGTACCCGTGACAGATCGAGAACGTCGCGGGCCAGCGACGCACCGAGGTACGAGCGGTAGAAGTTGGCGCGCTGACGATCGGGCGCGCGGACGGCGAGCGGCATCCCACCGCGACACACACGGCGCTCGTACTCGTCGCGCTCAGTCGCGGGACGCCGTGCGGCGACAAGCGCAGCCGGGTCAGCGAGCGCCAGGTCGAGGAAGTCCTCGCGGACACCGTCGAGCTCACCTTGGGAGAACGGCATGACCTCGAGCAGCTGGATTCGTCCGGTGAGCGCCTGGGTGCCGCGCGGCATCGCCCAGAACGAGGCAGAGCCGGTGAGCAGCCAGCGGCCGTTGTCGTGACGACGGTTCAGCTCGGCCTTGATGGCCTGCAGCAACTCGGGTACGTGCTGATGCTCATCGATGCAGACCGGTGACGGCCCGCGAACAGCGTCCGACGGCGACGCCTGCACCCGAGCGCGGACGACGACATCGTCGAGGTCGGTGATCTCGACGTCACGCCGCCGGGCGAGTTCGGCAAGCACGGTGGACTTGCCAACAGAACGTGCACCCTGCAGCACTACGACCGGCGCTTCGGCCAGCCGATCCTCGACGACCGAGAGGATCCGGCGGTCGATAGGTACAGTCAGCATCCCACCAGCGTAGACGGTCTATTTTCGATATCCGAGGACATCCGCGTTCCAGACCAGAGCCATCCACCTTTCCAGACCAGAGGACTCTTACATTCCAGATCCGAGCCGACACGCGTTCGGGCGGCCATCGCCACTCCTCGGCGGCGAACTCGGCTGTGCGGTACCCGAGGTGCGGAGTGTGCGAACCGGGGTCGAGCCCCAGCGAGACAGGATCCGACCATCGCTGCGCCACACCACAGCGCCGACGGAGACGGTAACCCGGCGCCGGGTGGACAACATGGACGAGTGGATGGACGACTCGAGCTGTCGGCCACATCGGCCGACCGTCAGATCGCCATCCACCTGGTCTTCTGTAGCGCCCCCGGCAGGATTCGAACCTGCGACGCACGGTTTAGGAAACCGACGCTCTATCCCCTGAGCTACGGGGGCGGCCCGACGAAGGATACGGGAGGGGGTGGCGTCTGCGTAGCGGCCGGCGACGCCGTACGCGTGTACTCGTCCCCCGGTTCGCTGATCGACCCGATCAGAAGCGTTGCAGGGTGACCGTGGCCAGGGCGAGCACGGCGTCGTCGTGGCCGGCGTCGACCGCTTCGACCGTGCACACCGCGTGCTCGCGACCAGCACGCACCACCGTTCCCCGAGTACGGAGTGGGCCGGCCGTGGCTTGCCGCAGATAGTGGATCTGAAGGTCGCTGGCGACCATCTCGGGGAGCATCGCTTCGGCTGCGGTCTGGAACACGACACCGAGTACGCCGCCGGTGATCGCCCGGAAGCTGTTGGTCACATATTCATCGCGGGGGAGCTCGACGATCCCCGAGCCTGCATCGACCGTCGTCAAGTTCATCCGTTCGGTGATGCTTCCCGGGGTCACCTCCCCAAGTGGCTTCACGCCGCGCGGCGTCCCGATCGACGACGCGAGGTCTACTCGGTCGAAGGCTCGCGAGGCAGATCCCGGAAGGCGGGCGAAAGAGAGCACACCGGTCATCGCCAGCCCATCGCCAGGAACCTGCCCCGATCGGTCATCGGAGACCGCGACCCGGACGATGATCAGTTTCGAACCGACGCGCTCGAGCAGCGCGTCGACGACCAAGTGCTCACCGACGATCGGCCGGGACGAGCTGAGCATCAGATCGGCCGTCGCTGCCCAGTCCGGGTGAACGGCGAGCAGGGTGGTTGCCGCGGCCGCGATGTCCGCCACTGCCGCGACGAAGCCGATCGCGGCCCCACCGGCCCGGTTGCGTACCGGGTCGTCGATCGGCGCGATCGACTCGGAGCGGCCACCTTCTCTCTGCGTCGTCACGACCCGCAGGTCTCGCAGGAAATGACGCTCAGGGGGAAAGACGGAATCGTCGGGCACGTTCGACGACCGTAGATGCTCCACGATGACGAGCGCCGCACGCGGCTCGCCCGCGGTACGCGATCAGCGATGGCCCGGCATCACTCGACGGTCAGGCGCACGCAGTCGGACACGCAACCGGGGTTGGAGGAGACGAACCCGGGCGTCGCCGGGCGGTGGAGCACGGCCTTCGTCGGCACGAGGCGGACCCGTTCGCCGTCGACCGATCCGTCGGCGTCGACGATCAGGCTGTACCCACCCGTCTCGGCCGGGGGGAAGACGAGGGCGATGTTCGAGCGGGCCGCGACGTTGGCCCGCGACCGGTTGCCGACCCCGACGACGAAGGCCGCCTCGTCGAGGACCGGATCGACGGCGACCGCGTGCGGCCGGCCGTCGTCGGCGACGGTCAGCAGGTAGGCGTAGCCGTAGCGACCGAGGGTCTCACCGAGCTCACCGAGGGGAACTGGAATGCTCATGGCCCGGTCCTACCACGTCCCAGCCGATCTGTCTCCCGTTCACCCCGGTGGTCACCCGTCCCGCAACGGGTCCCATCGGTCGTCAGGTGCTGGGGACGGCGACGAGACGCCCGTTGACGTCTCCGGCATCGAGGCGCTCGTAGCCACGGGCCGCGTCGTCGAGAGCGATGTGTTCGACGTGCAGGTGAAGGCGCCCCGCGGCGGCGAGGGCGACGACCTCGCGCAGCTCGCCGACCGATCCCCAGAACGTGGTCGACACGGAGCACTCGTAGGGCACGGCGAGGAAGTTGAACGGCAACGTGCCGAGCCCGACGCCGACGACGACGATCTGGCTCAGCGGATGGGTCACCGCCGCGGCGAGGGCCATCGTCGAGTCGACCCCGACGCAGTCGAGGACGAGAGCGACGCCCTGCCCTCCGGTGGCGGCGCGCACCTGGCCGGCCGCATCGGGTGCGTCGGCGCGAACGGTCGCCGCCGCGCCGAGAGCAGCGGCCTGGGCCAGCTTGCCGTCGTCGATGTCGGCGGCGACGACCCGCGCCGCGCTCAGCGCGCCGACGAGCTGGACCGCGGCGTGCCCGAGCCCACCGATGCCGATCACGAGCACCCAGTTGTCCGGCGTGCACAGCCCGAGGTGGCGCTTGATCGCGTGGTACGGCGTGAGCGCGGCGTCGTCGAGCGGCGCGGCGTCGCGCGGGTCGAGCCCGCCGAGGGGGACGAGGTGGCGGGCCGCGGGGACGAGCAGGTACTCGGCCATCCCCCCGTCACGCCCGAGACCCGAGCCGGCCGGGGCCCGGTTCGCCGCGACCCACTCGCAGTACTGCTCCTGGTCGGCCTGGCAGCGCCGGCACCGCCCGCAGCCCCACGCCCCGTGGACGATCACCGGCTCCCCCGTCTCGAAACCGCTGACACCTGCACCGCGGGCGGCAACCCACCCGGCGGTCTCGTGCCCGATGGTGAACGCGGGCCGGTCGGGCGGCCCGGGGAAGTGCATCAGGTGCAGGTCGGAGTGGCACAGCCCCGCCCCCCCGACGCGCACGAGGACCTCCCCCGGACCCGGCTCGGGGACGTCGACCTCGCACAGCTCGGCCGGTTGCTGGGAGGCGACGATCCGGTGGGCGCGCATCGCAGCAACCTACGCGACCCGTCTCGCCGACTTGACGGCCGGCTTGAATCTCGACAAGATCACTCGGGTTTTATTCCGACCAACTTGGTCGGGATTCTACGACAACCCCGACCGGCGCCGAACACGCCGGCTGCGACACGATCAGGAGACGACGACCGATGACGATCAGGCTCGGGGACACGGCCCCCGACTTCACCGCCGAGACGACCGAGGGAACGATCAACTTCCACGAGTGGCTCGGCGACTCGTGGGGGATCCTCTTCAGCCACCCCAAGGACTACACACCGGTGTGCACCACCGAGCTCGGCTACGTGGCCAAGATCAAGCCCGAGTTCGACAAGCGCAACGTGAAGGTGATCGGCCTGTCGGTCGACTCCGTCGAATCGCACAAGGGGTGGGAAGCCGACATCGGCGAGACCCAAGGGACTCCGGTCAACTTCCCGATGATCGGCGACGAGGACCGCAACGTGTCCGATCTCTACGGGATGATCCACCCGAACGCGAACGACACGCTCACCGTCCGCTCCGTGTTCGTCATCGGTGCCGACAAGAAGGTCAAGCTGACGATCACCTACCCGGCCTCCACCGGGCGCAACTTCGACGAGATCCTGCGCGTCGTCGACTCGCTGCAGCTGACGAGCGAGCACAAGGTCGCCACGCCCGTCAACTGGGTCGACGGCGACGACGTGATCATCGGCACTTCGGTAAGTGACGAGGAAGCCGCCGGGCTGTTCCCCGCCGGGTTCACCACGATCAAGCCCTACCTGCGCACCGTCGCCCAACCGGGCCGCTGACGAGCACCGTGGTGCTGCTCCGCCACGCACCTCCTCAGGTGCGTGCCGGAGCAGCGCTCGTCTCGGAGCGGAACAAGCCGTCGAGCACTCGTTGCCAGCCCGGGATGCGAAACGTCGCGACACCTGCGGGCGCGTTCGGTTGCAGGCGCCGCCGGGCCTGGCTGACGAGCTCGACGGCGACGAGATCCTCGGTACCGGTGGCGATCAGCCACGCCTGTTCGACGGCGACGAGAGCGTCGTCGCGTCGTCGGTCCCGCAGGGCGATCGCGGCGCGCACGATGAGCGCGTAGATCCGGTCGACGTAGGTCGCCGAGGGCTGCCCCAACACCGCGGCCGACGCCGCCGCGGCGTCCTCGGGTCGGTCGCCGAGCAAGGCGAGGAGCGCGGCGACCGCCTGCGCGTACGGCTGGGCGAGGCCTTCGGACGGCGCGGCGGCTTCGAACGCGCCCTGCGCCTCGTCCAGCCGGCCTTCCATGGCGAGAGCCAACGAGTACCCCAGGCGGGCGTCGATCGCGGCGACCCCGGTCGAGCGACCCCGGTCGAGGGCTACCTCGGCGCGGTCGAGCGCCCCGGCGGATGCCCCCACATGGAGCGCCGCGCCCAACTCGACGAGAGCAGCGAAACCCTCCATCCCGAACCGGGGGGCAAGGCCATCGAGCTCCTCCATGTGACTGCGCGAGTCGGCGAAGCGGCCGAGCGCGGCCAGGGCACGCACCGTCGGAGCGATCGCCTGGATCTGCCCGTAGCCATCGCCGAGCTTGCGCATCCGCTGCCGGGCGCCCTCGGCGAGGCGCAACGCCTCGTTGATGTGACCCTCCCACAGTTGGAGGTTGGCCTGCAGGGCCTGCATCATCCCCACCGCCCACTCGTCGCCCCGCTCCGCCGCGTCACGCCCCACCGTGGCGGCGATCTGGGCGGCCTCCTCCCGGTTCCCGGAGTAGAAGCGGACGTAGGCGAGCAGCCCGAACGCCCAGCCGATGCCGCCGTTGTCACCGATCTCCTCCATCACCGCGGCGGCGCGGTGCAGCCGCTCCTCCGCGACGGACAGCTCGCCGGCGAGGAACCCGAGCCAGGCCCGGTTCTGCTCGACCCAGGCGTGCCCGGCGCGGTCCCCCAGGCGCAGGTACAGCTCGTCGGCTTCGTCGAGGAACGGGGTCGCATCGGCGGGGGACTCGCCGAACATCTCGACGAAGCCCCGGGTGCGCAACGCCCGGGCGAGTTGCGCGCTGTCGCCGAGCTCGCGGCTGAGCCGGATCGCTGTGTCCAGTTCGACCCGCGCCCCGATCAGGTTCCCGGCACAGCGCTCGATGTCCCCGAGTTGACGGTGGGCCGTGGCCTGTGCCGCCGAGTCCTGGTCGACGAGCGCCGAGTGCATCGCGTCGGAAACGTCGTCACGGGCCCTGTCCAGCTGGCGCAGTTCGGCCAGAGCGTCGGCGCGCACGAGCTGCAAGCGGCGGCGCGGGGAACGCAGTGAGGCGGCGTCGTCATCGGCGATCAGCTCGAGAGCCCGGTCGGCGAGGCGGACCGCAGCGTGGGGATACATCTGATCGGCGGCCCACCACGCGGCGTCACCCAGCCAACGCACCGCCAGGTCGCGGACGTCGCCGGGGACCCCGGGAACCGGGCCGATCTCGGTGACCAGTTCCGCCGCGGTCGCCCAGTGATGGGCGATCTCTTCGGCACGGATCGGCTTCCCGGAGGCGACCATCTCCGCTGCGACCCACGCATGACGCTGGGCACGAGCAGCCTTGGTCAGCGTCTGGTAGGCCACTTCGCGCACGGATTCGGAACGGAACCGCCACCGGTTCTGCTCGATGGCGAGCAGGCCCGCCTCGGTCAGGCGGACCGCTTCGGTCTCGGTGTCAGGGATCCCCATCCCCTCGCCGAAACTGACCAGAGCGGACAGCGACCCGGATCCACCGAGGACGGCCGCGTTGTCCAACACGGCACGCTCGTCACCACCGAGTTGGTCGAGGCGGGCCGAGATCAGCGCACGCAGCGAATCGGGGAGCTCCGCAGCGCCACCGCGATCGGCGACGAGCTCGGTCAACTCCTCGAGGAACAGAGGGTTCCCCCCGCTGCGCTCGTAGAGGCGGTCGATGGTCGCCGGTTCGGCGGCCTCGCCGAGGATGGCCCGCACCAGCTCGGCCGCGGCATCCGGGTCGAGCGGTTCGAGCCGCAGGCGCAACGTCGAATACGGCCCGATCGGCGGCCAGTTCAGCTCACCCGAGCGGCGCGCCGTGGTCAACACGACGAGAGGAAGCTCGGCGAGGGAGGACAAGAGCTGTTCGAGCAGCGCGATCACCGCCGGGTCGGCCCAATGCACGTCGGTCAGGGCGAGCACCAGCGGTCCCCGCCGGGTGTGCGCCTGGAGCACCGCACCGATCGTCCGGCTGAGCTCTTCCCGTGCCCTCACCGGCTCGAGCTCATCGAGCGCTGACGGCTGGCCGAGGAGGTGCATGAACGCTTCGTCCAGACCAGCGACGTCGAAATCAGCGGGATCGAACTCGAGCACCGAGGTGCCCTTGGCCGCGGCCAACGTGCGCACGTGCTCGGGGTCGGCCGCCGCGGCGACGTCGAAGTAGTCGACGATCGCACTGGCCAGAGGCCACCACGCGTTCGGTTCCCCATAGGGAACGCAACTCCCTTCGAGGACCGGCACGCCCAGCTCGTAGCGCACCCGGCTGAGGACTTCGCTGACGATCCGGCTCTTGCCCACGCCGCCCTCGCCCTCGATCGCGGCGAGAAACGCCCGGCGACGAGCGAACGCGTAGCGGATCCCGCCGAGGAGCAGGCCGAGCTCGTCGTCGCGCCCGACGAGAGGCAGCTCCCGGTGACGACGACGCTCCCCGGGCGGAGCGGTCGGGGCGATCGCCAGCCACGCCGCGAGGGCGTGCTCCCGTCCCCGGGGGAGCACGTCCCCGTATGGTTCGAAGGAGATCGTCGCCTCGGTCAGTTGATGCGTGCTCTCCCCGACGAGAACCCGTCCCGGAGGGGCGAGCGCCTGCAGCCGCGCCGCCGTGTTGACCACGTCACCCATCGCCGTGTAGTCGCCGCGCGCCCCGGCGAGAGCACCGACGACGACCTCGCCGGTGTTGATCCCGATCCGCAAGCGGAGCGCCTCCCCGTCCGGGCCCCGCAGCGCGGCGATCCCCTCCTGCATCCGCAACGCGGCACGTACGGCGCGCTCGGCGTCGTCCTCGTGGGCGACGGGTGCGCCGAACAGGGCGAGCAGCCCGTCGCCGAGGATCTTGTCGATCGTTCCCCCGAACGCGCCGATGTCGGCGGCGAGACGGTCCATGCAGGAGTCGATGATCCGCTTGACCTGCTCCGGATCACGATGCTCGGCGATCCCGGTGAAGCCGACGATGTCGGCGAACAGCACGGTGACGATCCGCCGCTCCTCGGTCCGGGCCGCGTTGACCTGCTGACCGCACGACGGGCAGAACCGTGCGCCGGGAGGCAACTCTGCAGCGCACGACGGGCAGATCATCGAGGCCTCAGCGTAGGCCACGGGGCGTGCGCCGAGGCGATGGTCACAGCCGGTAGAACAAGGTCCATGTCTACGACCACCTCGGCCGGAACCGGCCTCGCCGCGGCCGGCGCTATCGACGCGGTGAAGATCTACGGGCTCGGTGACTCCGAGGTGCGCGCCCTCGACGGGGTGTCGGTCACGTTCGAGTCGGCCAAGTTCACCGCGATCATGGGCCCCTCCGGGTCGGGCAAGTCGACGCTGCTCCACTGCCTTGCCGGGCTGGACACGTTGACGAGCGGCGCGGTGTTCATCGGGGAGACGTACCTCGCCTCGCTCACCGACAAGCAACTCACCGAGTTGCGCCGGACCGACGTCGGATTCGTCTTCCAGGCGTACAACCTCGTCCCCACGCTGACCGCCGAGGAGAACATCACCTTGCCGCTGATGCTCGGCGGGTCGAAGGGCGATCCGGCGTGGATCGCCCACGTCGTCGAGACTGTCGGCCTCGCCGATCGCCTCACCCACCGGCCCTCGGAACTGTCCGGCGGGCAGCAACAGCGAGTCGCCGTCGCCCGCGCCTTGGCCTGCCGCCCGAAGATCGTCTTCGCCGACGAGCCGACGGGCAACCTCGACTCGCGCACCGGGGCGGAGATCCTCGACTTCATGCGCCTCGCCGTCACCGAGTTCGGCCAGACGATCGTGATGGTCACCCATGACCCGAACGCAGCGTCCTACGCCGACCGGGTCGTCTTCCTCGCCGACGGGCGGATCGTCGACGAGATCACCGCGCCGACGACCGCCACGGTGTTCGAGCGCATGCAGCGGTTCGGCGACTGACCCCGATGGCAGTCGCCAAGCTCACCCGCCGCAGCCTGAGCGCGAGCAAGGGTCGCTCGATCCTGATCGGGTTGACCATCTTCCTCGGCGTCTCCTTCGTCGCCGGCTCGTTCGTCCTCGCCGACAGCCTGCGCAAGACGTTCGACGACCTGTTCACCGGCGTCTACGCGGGCGTCGACCTCGACATCCGCAGCCAACTTGCCTTCGGCCAGGACGCCGGCCAACCGCGCGACCCGGTCCCCCTCTCGCTGCTCGCCGAGGTCCGCCAGCTCGACGGTGTTGCCGCAGCGACGCCCACCCTGCAACGCACGGCGACGATCATCGGCTCCGACGGCAAGGCGGTCGCCACCCGCGGCGCTCCGACGTACGGAATGAGTTGGGACGCCGACTCCACCTTCGGGGCCAAGGTGCGCGAGGGGCGGACGCCGAACGGCCCGGACGAGGTCGCCATGGACCAGGCGACCGCCGACCGGGAGGGTTTCCACCTCGGAGACCAGGTCGAGGTGTCCGTGCCCGCCGGGCGTCGCTCGTTCACCCTCGTCGGCCTCGTCGGCCTGGGGAACACGACGGGGTTCGGCGGAGCGACGATCGTCGCCTGGGATCTCCCCACGATGCAGTCCCTGTTCGCCACCGGCGACGGCGTCGACTCGATCGAGATCGCCGCGGCGAAGGGCACCGACATCGCCACGTTGACCCAGCGGATCGAGCAGATCCTGCCCCCGCGCACCGAGGTGGTCACCGGCGCGCAGCTCGCCCAGGAGAGCAAGGACCAAGTCGGCGAGTTCATCGGTGTCTTCGGCAACGGGCTGCTCACGTTCGCCTTCATCACCTTGTTCGTCTCCGCGTTCATCATCAACAACGTGTTCGCGATCACGATCGGCCAGCGCCTGCGGCACCTCGCCCTGATGCGCGCCGTCGGTGCCTCGGGCCGCCAGGTGCAGCAGATGATCATCGCCGAAGCGGTCGTCGTCGCGCTCAGCGCGACGATCATCGGGATCGGCGGCGGGTACGGCGTGGCCCGGATCATCGTCGCCCTGTTCAACTCCGCGGGAGCCGGATTCCCGGCGTCGACGCTCGTCGTCCGGTCGCGCACCGTGATCGTCGCGCTGATCGTCGGCATCGGCGTGGCCCTCGCCGCGGTCATCGTCCCTTCCCGGCGCGCGGCGAAGATCCCCCCGGTCGCGGCGATGCATCCCGAGGTCGGCTTCGCCGCCCTGACCTCGGCGCGACGCGTCGTCGTCGGCACGGTCGTCACCGCGACCGGCACGCTCCTGTTCTGCGTCGGGATCTTCGCCTCCCCGGGAGGCACGCCGGGTCTCGTCGCTCTCGGCGGAGGCGGCGCCCTGCTCCTCTTCCTCGGCGTCGCCAGCCTCTCGACGACGTTCGCCCGCCCCGTCGCCCGTGCTCTCGGGTTCCCCCTGGCCAAGGTGCTCGGCAGCCCCGGGCAACTCGCCCGGGAGAACGCCGCCCGATCGCCCCGCCGCACCGCATCGACGGCCGCGGCGCTGATGATCGGGGTGGCCCTCGTCTCCGCCGCAGCCGTGTTCGCCGCCTCGCTGAAGAAGACGTTCGTCGACACCCTGGCCCGGGCGATCAGCGCGGACTACATCATCACCGGCTCCTCCTTCCAGGGGATCAGCCCGAACGTCGCCGCCGCTGTTGCGGACATGCCCCAGTTCGACGCGGTCACCCCGGTGCGCGCCGCCCGCGGGCAGATCGACGGTCAGGCCAAGTCGATCGCGGCGATCAACCCGGCCGCGTTCGGCAAGCTGATCAACATCGACGTCCTGCGCGGCGCGGTCACCGACCTGGGCGACGACGGCCTTCTCGTGCACAAGGATCCGGCGAAGAAGCTCGGGTTGAACGTCGGATCGAAGGTCCCGGTCACGTTCCAGAACGGCGTCACCAAAGAGATGACCATCGCCGGGATCTTCGCCGACGGCTCCGTCGTCGGCGACTGGATGATGTCGGTCAGCGGGCTGGAGGCTGTGAGCACAGCCCCCGCGGAGGATCTCTTCGTCGTGGCCAAGCGTGCCTCCGGTGTCACCCCTGCCGAGGGGCGGGCCGCGCTCGACGAGTTGACGACGACCTACCCCGAACTGAAGGTCCAGGACCAAGCCGAGTTCCGCGACCAGCGCGAAGGGCAGATTGATCAACTCCTCTACGTGATCACGGTTCTCCTCGTGTTCGCCTTGGTGATCGCCGTGCTCGGCATCGCGATCACGCTCGCACTGTCGGTGTTCGAGCGGACCCATGAGATCGGATTGCTCCGCGCGGTGGGGATGACCCGCCGCCAGACACGGCGGATGATCCGCTGGGAGTCGGTGATCGTCACCGTTTTCGGCGGGCTGGTCGGCGTGGTGCTCGGCTCGCTGATCGGGGTTGCCCTGGCCGGCGCTGTCCCTTCGACCGTGATCAACACGACCGTCGTCCCCTTCACGACGATCGCCTTCTACGTGCTCGGGGCGGCGATCGCAGGGATCGTCGCCGCCTTCTACCCGGCGGCGAAGGCCTCGCGGATGAACGTCCTGGAGGCGATCTCGACGACCTGACCAGGCAACCATGCCGGTGGCCCCCGGGCCCGGAGCCCGCTGCGTTCTCCCGGTTGACGCGCCGTGGCCGGCCTCACGGCCGGCCACGGGAGTGGATTGACGGTTGTCCAGGAACGGCTACAGCCCGATGCCGTCCTGGATGAACTTGTTGGTGACGACGTCTTCGGCCTTGACCCCCGACTTCGGCGGGCTGCCCTGGGCGGTGTACACCGGGATCGCCTTGTCGATCAGCTTGGTCACCCGGTCCATGTCGAACTTGCCGACCGTGCCGTCGGGGCCGTTGGCGACGAGCTTGTCGGCGGCGATGGTCTTCGCCGCGTAGTCGGCCGCACCTTGGGTGTAAGTCCAGCCGAAGTCTGCACCGAACGTCGTCGCCGCGTCGAGGATGATCGCGTTCGTCCGCGCCGGGTCCTTCATGTAGTCGATCGTCGC
>CAZQEJ010000080.1:13496-14809 GCA_964592165.1 uncultured Ilumatobacteraceae bacterium
CCGGACTCGATCGCCACGGTGGGGAACGTGCCGGAGAACTGGATGCCCTCGTCGGTGTACACGTAGCCGAGGAACACGTCGTTGTTGGCGTACATGATCTGCGTCACCGGCTGGAAGTTCTGCGGGCTGCCGCCGGAACGGATCTGCACCTTGACCCCAGTGTCCTTGCCGTCCTGGTCGATCAGCGGCCCGGTGACGTATGCCTTGGACTTGTCGATCTCGTAGCCGGGACCGACGAGCTGGTAGACGAAGCCGTGCTCGGCCTCGGGCATCCAGTCGGTCTGGATCGTGACGACGTCGGGACAGATCCCGGAGAGGGTGACCCCCCCACCACTCGCCCCGCCGCCGGTCGTTCCGGCGCCGCCGGCGGTCGTCGTCGCTGCTCCGGCGGTCGTCGTCGCGGCCTTGTCGCTGTCGCTGCCGCAGGCGGCGAGCCCGACGGTGGCGAGAAGCGGGATCGCCAGCAAGCGGCGGCTTCGACGGTGTTGCATGTGCTGTCTCCTTGGTTGGTTGTTCACGCTGGATGCGAGGCGAGGCCTCGACGGGGAAGGGGCTGGGGGACCTCAGCTGTTGCGCGTCGCCTCGTACCACCGGCCGACGACGAGCCTGGAGAGGAAGCCGAACAGGAGGAACACGGCGATGCCGAGCGCGGCGGCGATGACCAGCCCGCCGTAGGTCTCGGCAAAGCGGCCCTTCTGGCGGAACTGCTCCATGACGATGCCCAACCCGGGCTTCTGCCCCTGGCGGAAGAACTGCTCGCCGACCACCGCGCCGATCACGGACAGCCCGGCAGAGATGCGGAACCCGGTGAAGATCGCCGGCATCGCCGCGGGGAACTGCAGCTTGAACAGGCGGGTGAACGCCCCCGCCCGGCGGAGGGTGAACAGCTCGTGCTGACCCTTGTCGACCGAGGTCAGCCCGAACAGCGTGTTCGTCACCACAGGGAAGATCGAGATCATCACGCAGACGAAGATGCGCGAGCCGAGGCCCCCACCGAACACGGACAGGATCAGGGGGACGATGGCCAGGATCGGCAGCGCTTGGAGAGCGACCAGGTAGGGGAAGATCGACCGCTCCGCCCAGCGGGCCTGAGCCATCAACACGGCGAGGGCGATCCCGACCACGATCGTGATCGCCAGGCCGATCCCGGCGGCGACGGACGTCCAACCGAGCCCGACGAGCAACTGGTGGCGCACCGTCGAGCCGAGGAACGCCTTGTCGACCACTGTCACCGGGGACGGCAGGAGGAAGCCGGGCTTGTCGAACAGCCGGCGCATCCCGTCGCGGTGGAAGTACTCCCACACCAACAAGAA
>CAZQEJ010000081.1:0-3049 GCA_964592165.1 uncultured Ilumatobacteraceae bacterium
CGGGTGCCCGCTGCTCATCGGTGACGATCTCCCATCCGATCGTCCGCCCGCCGTCGAGCCCCCAGGCGTTGTCCGTGCCCTGCACGCCGAAGGGGATCGACCCCGCACCGACCGCGGCTCGGAAGCGGTGCACACACGGATCGCCCGGAGGATCGTCGGGGCGGCGCCCGCAGCGCACGACCGACGCGCCCAGTTCGTCCAACCGCTCGACGACCGCACCGGCCGCGCCCGGTGGGACGAAGACCTCGATCGGCCAGGACAGCGCAGCGGCGAGGGTTGCCGCGGCCAGCGCTGCGTTCCCGCAGGAGGCGATCGCCAGCGGCGGGCGAGCCCGCGGATCGTTCCAGGGGGCGAGGCCGGCCTCTTCGGCGACGAGCAGGTGAAGGGCGACGGTGAACAGGTGCCGCCCCTTGTGCGAGCCGGCGACATTGCCCGTCTCGTCCTTGATCCACACGCCACCTTCCGTGCGGAAGCCGAGCGCATCGGACAACTCGTCGGCGCGGGCGTAGGGGGTGACGGTGAATCCGTCCCCGCCGACCGCGGCGACGAGCGCGTCGGTTGCCGAGATCATCTCGGCGAAGCGGGCGGCAGAGACCCCGGCGGCGGCGGCGAAGGCGCCGACGGCGAGGTACCGGCGGAAGGCGAGGAACGGGTTCGGCGCGTCCTGCGGGCGCAGCGGGCGGTGATCCTCGGCGAGCCGGAGCACGTGGCGGCGGTCGGTGTCGGTCGCGTTCGGGCAGCGCCACTGCAGAGCCGTGGTGATCGGCACCCCGGCGCCGCACACCCGGCACTGCCACGCGGCGGGCGCGTCGCGCCCGGCGAGCCGCTCAACCATCGGAGACGCGCGCGTTGAACTCGCCGATCAGCTCGTCCCACACGCCGAGGTAGCGGCGCAGGCCACGCCAGAAGTCCTGGGAGCGACGGGCCTCGAAGACGTCGATCGGCGTCCCCTGCTGCTCGACCCAGGTGTAGTAGCCGAGGTTGAAGATCCGGTTGCGTTCCCGCACGGTCAGCTCGAGGGTGTCCGCGGTGTCGGCCGCGGCGAGGTGCTCGGCGAACACCGCGGCCGCGTCGGCCTCGCCGAACGAGCCGCCGAAGCGCTCGGCGATCGTCTTGGCCCGTTCGCTCGGGTACAGCGCGCCGCCGTCGGTCGCGATCGTGACCAGCGCGTCGTCGGGGCCGAGGCCGAGCAGCTTCGCCGTCTTGATCGCGGCGACCACGTTGCACGACGAGGACAGCCCGAAGTGCCCGAGAGCCTCGATCAGAGCGGGGTCGAGGCCGACCCGATCGGCAAGGTACGCCTGACCGGCCGGGGTGTTGTACAGCACGTCGAGGCCGTCGGTGGCCCGATCGGAGACGGCGACGACGACATCGGTGTTCGTCACGTTGTGGATCAACGGGATGTGCTTGTCGCCGATCCCTTGGATGTTGTGCTCACCGAAACCGTTGACGAGCATCGTCGGGCACTCGAGAGCCTCGACGGCGACGATCCTCGCCCCGTAGTCGTCCTTCAGCCGGTCACCGGCGGCGATCGTCCCCGCCGAACCGGTCGCTGAGACGAACGCAGCGAGGCGCAGTCCCGGGCGCGACGCGGCGACGTGATCGAACACCGCGCCGAGGGCCCGACCGGTGACCTCGTAGTGGGCGAGGTGGTTGCCCAGCTCGCTGAACTGGTTGAGGACGAAGTTCTGCGGGTCGGCGGCGAGCGCGTTGCACGCGTCGTAGATCTCCTTCACGTTGCTCTCCGTACCGACGGTGCGGATCACATCCTCGGCGGGGTTCTCGCACCACTGGTCGAGCCAGTCGAAGCGCTCCTTGCTCATCCCCGCGGGGAGGATCGCCACGCCGCGGCAGGCCATGATCCGGCTGATCGCGATCCCACCACGGGCGTAGTTCCCCGTCGAGGGCCAGATCGCCCGGTGGCGGGTGGGGTCGAACTGCCCGCAGATCACCCGAGGGGCCAAGCAGGCGTAGGCGGCGAGCACCTTGTGCGCGGCGATCATCGGGAAGCGGTCGCCGAAGGCGACGATGATCGGGCTCTCCACGCCGGTCAGCGCCGGGGGGAGGACGACGTGGTCCGGCACCGCGACGCGCTCACCGTGCAGGTCGTTGAACCAATGACAGCGGAACAGGTTGCGCGCGTCGGGACCCTGTGGGTCGGCCCCGGCGACGATCGCCGGGTCGATCCGTGAGGGGTCGGCGAGCTCGGCGAACGTCGGCAGGACGATCCCCCGCTCGGCGAAGCGCTTCACGCTGTTGGCCAGTGCTTCGGAGTCGAGGACGCGGTCGGCGAGGCCGAGTTGGGTCGTGAGCGCGTCCGGGGAGAGCTGGGTGATCGCTGTCACCCGCCCATGTTGGCAAACGTGGCACGGCGGGGGTGCTTCCCCGGGCGATGACCGAACCGTAGTGTCGCGCCTCATGGCTGAGCTGTTCCTCGGCGAGGACGTCGACGTCCCCACCCACGCGCGCACCGGCACCAAGGTGCTCCTCCCCTCCGGCGACCTGACGACCCACGGGGTCGTCGTGGGGATGACCGGTTCGGGCAAGACGGGTCTCGGGATCGTGCTCGTCGAGGAGTGCCTGCGCTCCGGGATCCCCGCGCTGCTGATCGACCCGAAGGGCGACCTGACGAACCTCGCGCTGACCTTCCCCGGGCTCGCCCCGGGAGAGTTCCGGCCGTGGGTCAACGAGGGGGACGCGGCCAAGGCGGGAGTCGACCCCGACACGTTCGCCGCCCAGCAGGCGGCTGCGTGGCGCGACGGACTGGCCTCGTGGGGGCTGGCCGGCGCCGACATCGGGGCCCTGCGGGCAACGGCGGAGATATCGATCTACACCCCCGGGTCGAGCGCCGGCATCCCCTTGAACATCGTCGGCACGCTGCAGGCACCCGCGGACACGAGCGACCTCGAGACGCTTCACGACGAGATCGAGGGATACGTCTCCGGGTTGCTCGGGTTGGTCGGGATCGACGCCGATCCACTCTCCTCGCGCGAACACATCCTGCTCTCCAACCTGATCGAGACGTCCTGGGCGGCCGGTCGTGATCTGG
>CAZQEJ010000081.1:3149-12714 GCA_964592165.1 uncultured Ilumatobacteraceae bacterium
CACATCCTGCTCTCCAACCTGATCGAGACGTCCTGGGCGGCCGGTCGTGATCTGGATCTGGCGACGCTCGTCGGCCAGGTCCAGACTCCCCCGATCCGCAAGCTCGGCGTGTTCGAGCTGGATGCGTTCTTCCCCCCGAACGAGCGCCTGACGCTGGCGATGAGGCTCAACGGGCTGCTCGCCGCGCCGTCGTTCGCCGCCTGGATGGAGGGGTCGCCGGTCGACATCGACACGCTCTTGCATACACCCGACGGCCGCCCACGGGCCGCGATCGTGACCACGGCGATGCTCTCCGACGCCGAGCGGCAGTTCGTCACCACGTTGGTCCTGTCCAAGCTGATCACCTGGATGCGCCGCCAGTCGGGGACGACCGATCTGCGCGCCTTGCTCTACCTCGACGAGGTCGCCGGGTACCTGCCGCCAACCGCGGTCCCGCCGACGAAGAAGCCATTGATGACGTTGATGAAGCAGGCGCGAGCCTTCGGCGTGGGCGTCGTGCTCTCCACCCAGAACCCGGTCGACATCGACTACAAGGCGATCTCCAATGCGGGGACGTGGATGATCGGCCGGCTGCAGACCGAGCGGGACAAGGCCCGCCTGCTCGACGGGATGACCGCGGCCGCCGGCACGGTCGACGTCGCCGCGCTGAGCGCGACGATCGCCGGTCTGGGCAAGCGCGAGTTCGTCTTGCGCCGCGCCTCGAAGGACATGCCGGAGACGTTCACCACCCGGTGGGCGATGAGCTACCTGCGCGGCCCGCTGACCCGGGACCAGATCAGCACCCTGACCGGCGGGGCGCGGGCCGCGACAGCGATGGCGACTCCCGCTCCCGCAGCACCGGTGACCGCGACTCCTCCTGCTGCTGCCCCGGCGCCAGCGGACGTTCCCCCGCCGGCACTCACTCTCGCCGACGACGAGACGGCGGTGATGCCCAAGGTCGCCGAGGGCGTCCCGGTGCGGTACGTCGACGTCGCCTCCCCGTGGCTCGGTGACGTCGGCGGATCGAGCCGCCCGGCGCGTCTCGCCGCAGCTGCCGTCGCCCGCGTCCGGCTGCGCTACGACGACGACAAGGCCGGTCTCGTCCACGACGAGGAGTACGAGGCGGTGCTCTACCCGCTGACCGACCCCGCCGACCCGACGAGAGCGATCAGCGTCGACTACGACGATCGCGACCTACGCGCCGACCCACTCGGCCCCGCCGTGTACCGCATTCCCGACGCGCCGATCGGAGACAAGACGTTCTGGTCCCGGGCGCAACGCGATCTGATCGACTTCCTCGTCCGGTCGCGCGCGCTGCAGATCTCGGCGAACACCGCGCTCAAGCTGTACAGCCGTCCCGGCGAGAGCGAGCCCGAGTTCGCCACGCGCTGCGCGGCGGAGGCGACCAGACGCGCCGACGCGGACATGGCCGCGCTGCGCACGAAGTACGAGGACCGGATCCGCCGCGCCGAGGAGCAGCTCAACGCCGCCCGCGACCGGAGCTCGGTTCTCCACCAGGAGCACAAGGGACGCCGCTTGCAGGAGGTCCTCTCCACCGGCGGTTCGATCCTCGGCAGTCTCCTCGGGGGGAAGCGGAACAGCCGCTCGATGGCCTCGAAGATGGCCACCACGCTCGGCAGCGCGGCCGGGCGGCGACGCACGACGAGCGCGGCCGAGGCCCGTCTCGAAGGCGCCCAGCGCAAGGTCGACGCGCTCGGCGAGTCGGTGCAGAAGCTGGAGGACGACCTCGCTCGCGAGCTGAGCGACATCGACTCGGGGTGGTCGGCGAAGGCCGCGCAGATCACGACCCTCGACGTCCCGCTGGAGCGCAACGATGTGAGCGTCGCCCAGTTGGTCCTCGGGTGGATGCCGATCGACTGATCGGTGGGGCAACGCGCCCTAGCCTGCTCGCCCATGCCGTTGACCCTCGACCGATTCCTGCGCCACGACGAGCTCTGTGCCGAGCTCGACGCACTCAGTGCCGCCCACCCCGGGCTCGTCACCGTGGAGACCTACGGCCAGTCCTTCGAAGGCCGACCGCTACGCCTCGTCACGGTGACCGACGTCTCGACCGGGGCGCACGAGGAGAAGCCGGCGATGTGGGTCGACGCGAACATCCACGCCACGGAGCTGACCGCGTCGGTCGCCGCTCTCGCCTTGCTCGCGCATCTGGTCGAGGGCTACGGCTCCGACCCAATGGTCACCGAGGCGTTGCGGACGCGCACGTTCTATGTCGTGCCCCGGGTCAACCCCGACGGTGCCGAGCTCGCTCTCGCCGACCGGCCACGCCTGCTGCGCTCCAGCGTCCGGCCCTGGCCGTGGACCGATGGCTGGAGCGAACCCGGCCTGCACCCGGAGGATCTCGACGGTGACGGGGCGATCCGCACGATGCGCATCGCCGATCCGGCGGGCGGATGGACGACCCATCCCGACGACGATGCGGTGATGGTCCCGATCCCGATCGGCGGGTGGACGGAGCGGCCCCGCTACCGGCTCCTGCCGGAAGGGGCGATCGACGGCTACGACGGGTACACGATCCGCACGCCGGGCAACCCGGAGCGGCTCGATCTGAACCGGAACTTCCCCGCCGGGTGGGACACCCGCGTCGAGGGGGCGGGCGATCATCCCGGCTCGGAGCCGGAGATCGCTGCACTGATCGCGGCGATCGTCGCCCGGCCGAACATCTGCGGGACGAACGCCTACCACACCTGGGGCGGGGTGCTCCTGCGGCCCTCGTCGACCAAACCGGACAGCTCCCTACCGCCGGGCGACGTGTGGACCTGGAACCGGCTCGGTGAGCGGTGCACGGCGCTCACCGGCTACCCGGTGCATTCCGTGTACGAGGACTTCACCTGGGACAAGAGCGACACGATGTCCGGCGCGGCGGACGACTGGGCCTACGAGCACCTCGGGGTGTTCAGCTGGACGACCGAGTTCTGGGACGTGATCTACGCGGCCACCGGAACACGGGCGCCGACGTCGATCTGGTACGAGACGCCGGACGACGCGACGACGCTCGCCGTCGCCGCCTGGTTCGCCGAGAACCATCCGGGCATGTACGCACCGTGGCGGCCCTTCGACCATCCCCAGCTCGGCCCGGTGGAGATCGGCGGGTTGGACCGGGTGCGGGCGATGAACAACCCCCCGCCGGAACGGCTTCCCGAGGTGGTCGCCGGACATCCCCGATTCGCCGTCGAACAAGCCCTCGCGGCACCGGCGCTGGCGATCGAGATGACCCGCGCCCGGCCCCTCGGCGACGGCGTGTGGCGGGTCGAGGCCGGGATCGCCAACACCGGCTGGTTACCGACCCAGATCAGCGTCCACGCGGCGAAGAAGGACCTGGTCCTCCCCGTCACCGCCGAGATGACCCTGCCGACCGGGGCAGAGCTCGTCGCCGGCGACCAGCGCCAGCTCCTCGGTCAGCTGGCCGGGGCGGGGGCGGCCCGCTTCGCCCACTCCACCGACGCGACCGCCCATCGGGCCCTCGCGGCCTGGGTGGTGCGCGCATGCGCCGGCACGCAGCTCACCGTGACCGCCCGCCATCCCCGCGCCGGGGTTGCCCGGGCGACGGTGCTCCTGGGCGCGTGACGACGGCTTGGTGTGACCACGTTCGACCCCCGGGCGAACGTGGTGATCGAGGTGCGGGCGGAGGGAGTTGAACCCTCACTCCTTGCGGAACCAGGACCTAAACCTGGCGTGTCTGCCATTCCACCACGCCCGCGTCCGCGTGTGATCGCTACCGGCGGAGGCTAACCGTTCCCCGCCCGGCAGCGATCGGCTGCCCGCCGATCAGCCGGCGACGTAGGAGTCGGCGAGCTCGCGCAGCTTGTTCTTGGCGACCTTCTCCAGCGTCGCCCGGGGGAACTCGTCGAGCAGGTAGACGGCCTTCGGGCACTTGAACCCGGCGAGCCGTTCGTTGCAGGTGGCGATGATCTGTTCGCCGAGGTCTTCGGGAGCATTCGGGGCGGGGATGACGAAGGCCACCGCGACCTGGCCGAGGAAGTCGTGCTTCTGGCCGACGACGGCGACCTCGACGATCCCCGGCACCAGGCGGCAGGCGTCCTCCACCTCCTTTGCCGAGACGTTCTCCCCACCGACCTTCAGCGCGTCGGAGTCACGGTCCTGGAAGTAGAAGAACCCGTCGGCGGAGAGCAGGACGCGGTCGCCGGTGCGGAACCAGCCGTCGGCGGTGAACGCCTTGGCGTTCGCCTCCGGGTTGTCGAAGTACTCGAGGAACAGCTGGATCCCCCGCGTCCCGCGTACCCACAGTTCCCCGGTCTCCCCCGGATCACAGATCCGCGGCGCATCCGGATCGACGACGAGCAACTCATAGCCGGGTGTCGGGCGCCCCATCGTCCCCGGTGGGTAGTCCTGGGCGAACGTGTTGCGCGTCGCATGGGTCACGGTCTCGGTCATCCCCCAGTTGGCGGTGATCTCGATCCCACCGAACATCGCCGAGATCTGGGGGGAGATGAACCCGAACACCCCGACGCGCAGGTCGTTGGGAGGCAATGGGTTGCCGGCCACGGCCTTGATCGTGAACCCGAGGTTGGAGAAGTGGGTGATCCCGTGGGCGACGACCAGCTCGCGGAAACGGCCCGTCGACCACTTCGGCATGAGCACGACGGTCGCCCCCACCCCGAGCACCGCCCACGTCGCCCAGCTCTGCGCGTTGACGTGGAAGTACGGCTGGTAGACGAGGTACTTCGAGTCGGGGGTGAGGGCGACGTTGTCCGGGCCGATGCGCGACGACCAGATCACGTTGGCGTGGGTGTGAACGACCGCCTTGGGGCGTGAGGTCGTGCCGGAGGTGAAGTTGATCCCCACGGGGAGCATCGGTTCCGCGAGCCGAGCGGGAGCCGGGGCACCGGCGACGGGGAGCTCGGCGAAGGCCAACCGCGGCGGTCCGCCCGGTGCAGGGTCGGCGTTCTCGGCGGGCTCTCCGCTGTTGTCGGCGGTGACCGCGATCCACGCCAGCTGGGGCGCGTTGGCCGCGACGAGATCCGCGTACTGCGGTTGGGTGACCGCGGCGACGCAGCGCGTGTGACGGGCGAAGTACTCGATCTCGGGCCCGGCCGAGCGCGTGTTCGTCGTCACCCCCACCGCGCCGAGCAGCGCCGCGCCGTACCAGGTGAGGAGCATCTCCGGGCAGTTGTCCGTGTGAATCAACAACTTGTCGCCCTTGCCCACCCCACGTGCCGCGAGCCCGGCGGCGACCTCCCCGGCGGCGGCGAAGAACTCGGCGTAGGTCCACTGCCGCGACGCGCCCTGGCGCGGCTCCCAGATCAGGAACGGATGATCCGGTCTGCTCTCCGCCCAGTGGCGCAGCAACCAGGCGACGTCCTGGCCGGCCACCTGGGCAGTGGCCACGGCAACGGGATCGAAGGTGGGGGTGCTCACATGTGCTCCTTGCGAATGGGGGCGCTGGCGGCGCGACCCCCGATGTTCGCAGCACCGCCGTGCCGGCGGAGAGTCAAGTGACCCGTTCAGCCGGCGATCGTCACCGGGATCGCGCTGAACTCCCCGGGGTCGGTCTCCAGCCCGACGCCGCCGCGCACGAGGAGCATCACCGTCGCCCCGGCAGGCGCGGCAGCGAGGTCGACCGTCACGGAGTAGGGCTCGGATGTCTCCATCGAACCGCCGTACCCGAGTTGCTGATCGAGGAACGTCGACGCCCCCGGCAACCACGCTTCGACGACGAGGAGGGCTTCGAAGCCACGGCCCTTGCCCCTGACGACGACGTGCCCGGCCGGGACAGAGCTGGCTGCGGTGGGTGCCTCGATCGTGTTGTTCTCGTTGACCGCGGCGATCACGAACCACCCCCGGGCCGCTCCCAGACGGCGGAGGAGAAGCGTGGAGCGCAGCGAACCGGACGGTGCGCCGTCTTCGCCGACGAGGAACACGTCGAGCTCCCCGCTGTTCGCATCGCCCTCGCGGAACTCGCCGAGTGCCGGGGGAACGCCGAGCACCTTGCCGACGAAGTCGGCCGCGGCCTGCTCCGGCGTCGTGAACGTGACCGACACGGCTGGCCAGATCGCCGGCTGTTCGGTGGGCACGGGAGACGTCGGCGGGAGCGCGGTCGTCGGCGGGGTGGGCGCGCTCGTCACCGGTGCCCCCGTCGTGGTCGTGACGACCGCAACGCTCGTGGTCGGCGAGGGCGGGGCGGACGTCGAGGTGCTCGTCGTCGCGGGCACCGTCGAACTCGCGGTGGTCTCCTTGCCCCCTCCACCACAGGCGGAGCCGACGACGAGCGCAGCGACCAAGAGCACACGGCGATACCTCACAAGGCCATGATCCGCCGGAAAGGGCCATCGAGGTAGGGACGTTCGGCCCGCCCTCGCCACTGTGACACCGCGACGGGCCGGGCACGACACCGTGGGGAGTCGTTGCGGACACATTGCGGAGTCGTTCAGGCCCCTCGGCAGCGAGCACGATGAGACGATGAACGATCACCGCACGGGCTGGGACGACGTCCTCGCTGACCTCGATCGTCGCCGCCAGGCATCACGGGCGATGGGCGGCAGTGAGCGTCTCGCCCGCCACCACGCCGCGGGCAAGCTCGACGCCCGGGCGCGCCTCGACCACCTCCTCGACGAGGGCTCGTTCCTCGAGCTCGGCACGCTCGCCGGTGGGGAGGAGTCGCCCGCCGACGCCGTCGTCGTCGGCTCCGGGGAGATCGACGGGCGGCCGGTGCTCGTCGCCGCCGAGGACTTCACCGTCAAGGCGGGCACGATCAGCTCCGCCTCGAACTCCAAGCGCTACCGCGTTGCCGAACTCGCGGCACGCGACCGCGTCCCCCTGGTGATGATCCTCGAAGGCGCCGGGTTCCGCGCCGATGGCCGGCACGTCGCCGGGCGCTCCCCGACCGACCTGATCGCCCAGGCGCAGTGTTCCGGACGGGTTCCCCTGGTCACCGCGGTGTGCGGTGCGTCGGCCGGTCACGGTGCGCTCGTCGCCCCGATCTCCGACTTCAGCGTGATCAGCGGCACGGGGGCGATCTTCACAGCCGGCCCTCCCGTCGTCTACGAGTCGCTCGGCGAGCAGGTCTCCAAGGAGGACCTCGGCGGGCCGCTCGTCGCCACCCGTTCCGGGCTGGTGCACAACGCCGCCGCCGACGATGCCGCGGCCCTCGACCTCCTGCGCCTGTACCTGTCCTACTTCCCGTCCTCGGCGTGGTCCTATCCGCCAGACGCGGACGACGACGACGGGACGCGCCTGGTCCCCGAGCTGCTCGAGCTGATCCCGCGCAACGGCCGGCAGGTGTACGACATGCGCCGCGCCATCGAGACCGTGTGCGATGCCGGGTCGGTGTTCGAGGTCCAGCCGGGGTTCGGTCCCTCGCTGATCACCGCCCTCGCCCGCCTCGGCGGCCACCCGGTGGCGATCGTCGCCAACCAACCGCTGGTGCTGTCCGGTTCCATCGATGCCGACGCGGCGGACAAAGGAGCGCACTTCATCACCGTCGCCGACTCGTTCCACCTCCCGCTGGTGTTCCTCACCGACAACCCCGGCGTCCTGCCCGGAAGCGCCTCGGAACGGCAGGCGATCCTCCGCTCCGGGGCGCGCATGTACGCCGCGCAGACCCACGCCACGGTCCCCAAGCTGGAGGTCACGTTGCGCAAGGCGTACGGGTTCGGCTCGATGGTGATGGGGATGATCCCCTTCGACGGGCAGTCGGCGACGTTCGCCTTGCCGGGAGTGACCATGGGTGCGATGGGCGCCTCGGCGATGAGCCGCGCCCGCGGCTCGGACGCAGACGAGGCCGAGTTGCTGCGCGCCGCGGAGGTCGAGGCGTCGTACCGCTCGGCGGAGTCGTTCGGCTTCGACGAGCTGATCGACCCGCGCGATGTGCGCAACGTTCTGCTCCGCTCCCTGGAGCGCGCCCTGCACCGCCGGCAGGAGGTTCCCCAACCGGTCGCCCGGATCGGGGTGATGCCCTGACCTGCCGGTCGTTCAAACGTCCCGGGAGGGCTGCGCGCCGAGGTGCCGGCCGGCGAGGAAGCCGAACACGAGCGCGTTGCCGAGCGTCCCGCCTCCGCTCGGGTAGGCCCAGCCGAACACGTTCGCCGCCGTGTTCCCCGCTGCGTACAACCCTCCGATCAGACCGCCGCCGGCGCGACGGACCTGGCCGTTGCGGTCGACCTGCGGGCCGCCGTTGGTTCCGAGCATCCCAGGGTGGATGGCCACCGCGTAGAACGGCGCTTCGCTGATCGGGGCGACCGCGCCCGGGGACATCAGCCCGACCTGATGGCGGGCGAAGTCCGGGTCCCGGCGCTCAGCCGCTCCCTCGTTCCAGCGGGCGACGGTCTCCTCGAGGGCGGCCGGATCGAGCCCGATCTGCTCCGCGAGCGCGCCGATCGCGTCCGCCTTGGCCACCCACTGCGGGTCGGGACCGCCGGGGAGCATCGACATGATCCGCTGCCGGTCGCGCACCGTGGTGTCGAAGATCAGCCATGCCGGGCCGGTGTTGGGGAAGGCGACGGCCTGCGGGTCGTAGATCCCGAATGCCTTGGGGAAGTCGTTGTACGGCAATGCCTCGTTGGCGAAGCGCTTGCCGGCGCGGTTGACGATGATCGACGCCGGCGCGCCCCGACCCCACTCGAACTGGGGGAGCGGGTCCCCGGTCGCCTCGTCGACGATCTCCGGGTCGAACATCGCCGGCGTGCCCCAGTAGGAGTCGAGGTTGGCCAGCTTGGCCCCGACCACGGTCGCCATCTGCAGGCCGTCACCGGTGTTGTTGTGCGGCGGGCTGAGCGGGTACACGTCGTAGCCGAGGTGGGCGCGCACCAGCTCGGGGTTCCACTCGAACCCGCCGCAGGCGAGGACGACGCCGCGCCGGGCCCCGATCCGCAGGGTGCGCCCCTCATGCTCGGCGACGACCCCGATCACGTCGCCGGCGTCGTCGGTGACGAGCTCGCGCGCCGGGGTCTCCAGCTCGACCTCGACGCCGCGCTCGAGCAGTCCCTTGAGCAGGCGGGCGACGAGCGCCGCGCCCTTCGGCCGGATGTCCTGCTCTTCGCGGCGGCGCAGTTCGGCGCGCAGCTCCTCGGTCTGGGGCGCGAAGTCCTCGGCCAGCGTCGTCGCCGCTCCGAGCGAGGGCAGCGTGCCCCGCTTGACGATCCTCGGCGCCCACTCGGGCAACTCGTCACCCACGGGGTAAGGGTCGGCCTCGACGGTGCGCCCGGGGACCATCACGGTGCCGGGGAACTGCCATGGCCAGTAGTAGTCGGGCAGCGGCTGGATGTGGGTCCGCAGTGGGGTGTGATCCTCGAGGTAGCGGAGAACCTCCGGAGCGGTGTCGACGAACACCTCGAGCAGGTCGGGATCCGGGGCGCGATCACCGACGAGGGCGCGGGTGTAGGCGAGGGCCGCGTCGCGTGAGTCGTCGATCCCCGCGGCGCGCATCACGTGGTTGCCCGGCAACCAGACCCCGCCGCCGGAGACGGCTGTCGTCCCGCCGAGCAGCGCCGCCTTCTCGATCACGATCGTCTGCGCCCCACCGTCGTGGGCGAGAGTCGCCGCGGTCAGCGCGGCACCCCCCGATCCGACGACGACGACGTCGACCACCCGGTCCCATTTGCCCATC
>CAZQEJ010000081.1:12814-14760 GCA_964592165.1 uncultured Ilumatobacteraceae bacterium
TGGCGAACGCGTCGTAGCCGAGGCGGGCGAACGTCACCCCGATCATCGCTTGCCCGGCCAGGCGTGCTGCTCTGCGTACGGCGCTCATCTCGTCCTCCTCGGCCCACTCGATGCCGGCCGTGACCGTCTCCGTCGTGGCTGCCGGGCCCTCATGTCCCGCTGTGCGGCATCAGCGCACCGTCGGGGATCGTCCCCAGGCGACCGGCCTGGTAGTCCTCGAACGCCTGGGCCAGCTCGGCGCGGGTGTTCATCACGAACGGGCCGTAGACGGCGACCGGCTCCCGGATCGGCCGCCCGCCGAGCAGGTACAGCTCGACGGCCGGCCGGTTCGAATCCTGGTGCGGCGCTGCGCTCATCGTGATCCTGTCGCCGGGCCCGAAGACGACGAGCTGCCCGCCGTGAACCGGCCGGGCCTCCGATCCGGCTCTCGCGTTGCCCGACAGCACGTAGGCCAGCGCGTTGTATTCGGCGGGCCAGGGCAGGTCGAGCTGCGCTCCCGGCTGCAGCGTGGCGTGGGCAACGACGATCGGGGTGTGCGTCGAACCGGGGCCGGTGTGCCCGTCGATCGACCCGGCGATGATCCGCACCAGCGCACCCGCATCGGCCGAGGCGACGAGCTCGACCTCACCGCCTTCGATCGCCTGGTACCGGGGCGGCACGAACTTGTCCGCCGCGGGGAGGTTGACCCACAGCTGCACACCGTGGAACAACCCGCCGGACACGACGAGGTCCTCCGGAGGGGTCTCGATGTGGAGGATCCCCGATCCCGCGGTCATCCATTGCGTGGCACCGTTGTGGATCACGCCACCACCGCCGTGGCTGTCCTGGTGGAGGAACGTGCCGTCGATCATGTAGGTCACGGTCTCGAAGCCGCGGTGCGGGTGCCAGGGAGTGCCCTTCGGTTCACCCGGTGCGTAGTCGACCTCCCCCATCTGGTCCATGTGGACGAACGGGTCGAGATCCTCCATCGGCACACCGGCGAAGGCGCGCACGACGGGGAAGCCGTCACCCTCGAAGCTGTGCGGCCCGGTGGCCACCTGCTTGACCAGCCGCTCCCGCCCAGCGGCGGGGACGGCGATGCGTGGCAAGGTCAGCGTGTCGGCGGAAACGGCGGGCATCACGTCCTCCTCGTTCGAGGTGTGCACCGTCTGCCAACACCCGCCGCCGGGTGGCCATTCCCCCAGGGGGTCGCCGCGCCGCGTCGCTCAGCGGCCGAGAACGGCGACGAGGAAGTCGGAGGTCGCGCTGAACGGCCGCAGGTCCCAGGTGGATACGGTCAGCTGGACGGTCAGCCCGCACGCCCCGGCGTCGGCGAAGAACTCCTCGAACGGATAGCCGCGCCCAGCACCGAATCCGCAGACGATCCGCCCGCCGTCGGCGAGGTGGGCGGCGAGCCTCTCCAGCACCGGGCGGCGGGTCGCCGGATCGAGGAACGTCATCACGTTGCCGGCGAGGACGACGACGTCGAACTCGGCGCGGATGCCCTGCACCGGCAGGTCGAGCTCGGCCAGATCGCCGACCAGCCACAGCGGTCCGGGGTGATCCTCCTCGGCCGCGGCGATCAACACCGGGTCGAGATCGACGCCGACGACGTCGTGCCCGAGTCGGGCGAGCCTCGCCCCTACACGACCGGGTCCGCACCCGGCGTCGAGGATCCGCCCCTGGCGCGGGGCGAGCGCATCGACCAGGCGGGCCTCACCGTCGAGATCCTTGCCCTGTGCGGCGAGCGTGCGGAAGCGCTCCGCGTACCACGCGGAGTGCCCCGGGTTCTGTTCGAGGACCTGCAGCCAACGGTTTTCGGTCACGCCGCCACGGTATCCGTGCACCTGCTCGGGACCAGCCCTACGCCCTCACTGCGCACCGATCGTGATAGGCGTCAATGCTCTCGCACGATGACGAGCTTGCTCTTCAACGCGGTCCTCTCCAGCGATTCTGCCGGCACGATG
>CAZQEJ010000082.1:0-14726 GCA_964592165.1 uncultured Ilumatobacteraceae bacterium
TCCAGGGCTTCTTCGACGGACCGGTCGACCACCTGACGGCGATGCCGGTGATCGAGGACTACATCCGCAGCCACGGCACCGACCCGGTGATCGTCAGCCCCGACGCGGGACGGATCAAGGTCGCCGAACGCCTCGCCCAGCACCTCAACGCCGATCTCGCGTTCATCTACAAGCGCCGCCCGAAGGGGACGACGAACGTGGCCATCGCCCGTGACATCATCGGCGACGTCGCCGGGCGGCAGTGCATCCTCGTCGACGACATGATCGACACCGCCGGCACGATCGTCTCCGCCTGCGAGGTGCTCAAGGCCAAGGGTGCGGCCGACGTATGGGCGATGGCCACCCACGGGGTGCTCTCCGGGCCCGCCGTCGATCGGCTGAAGAACGCCCCGATCGACCGGGTGGTGGTCACCAACACCTTGCCGATCCCCACCGAGAAGCAGTTCGCCCAGCTCGAGGTGCTCTCCGTCGGGCGGATCATCGCCGACGCGCTCGACGCCGTGTTCGACGACACGAGCGTGTCGGAGATCTTCGGCGGCGAAAACCAGGCCTGACAACGCTAGAGTCGCACGCCGGTTTGTCCGCGATCGCCGGGAGGGCCCGCGCCAATGTCCCAAGTCACGCTCGCCGCCCGCACCGGGCGCCCGACCGGGTCCGCTGCTTCTCGCCGGCTGCGTGCCGACGACCACATCCCCGCCGTGCTCTACGGCCATGGGATGACGCCACTGCCGGTCAGCGTCGAACGCCGCGCCCTGCGCATCGCCCTGTCCGGCCCGGGCGGGTTCAACACCCTGCTCTCCCTCGACGTCGAGGGCAAGCGCTACCCGGCGATCATCAAGGAACTGCAGCGTCACCCGATCCGGCGCACGGTCAGCCACATCGACTTCCTCCAGGTCAACGTGAACGAGGAGATCACCATCCAGGTCCCGATTCGCCTCGAGGGCGAAGCGAAGGCCGTCCTCTTCGACGGGGGAATGGTCGATCCGGCGATCGACGCGATGGAGATCACCTGCACGCCGAACACGATGCCGACCGAGATCGTCATCGACATCAGCGAGATGCAAACCGGTGACGTGATCCGCGTCGCCGACGTCGCCCTCCCCGCGGGGACGAGCAGCCCGATGGCCCCCGACACCCCGGTCGTCACCGCCCTCCACGGGGCGGTCGCCCCCGAGGCAGAACAAGCCGAGGGTCAGGCGCCGGCCGAGGCCGAGGCCACCGACGCCGAGGGCTGATGCTGCGCGGTGGCGGCGCCCACCGCGGCACGCCCGCCGATCTTCTCGTCATCGGGCTCGGCAACCCGGGCCGCGAGTACGCGCGCAGCCGGCACAACGTCGGCGCGGAGGTCGTCGAACGTCTCGCCGCCGAGCGCGGCGCGACGCTCAAGGCCGGGCGCCAGCGAGCCCTCGTCGCCGAGGTGACGATCGGCACCGAGCGGGTCGCACTGGCTTTCCCGACCACGTACATGAACGAGTCGGGGATCGCCGCCGGGCTCCTCGTCAAGCGCTACGGGATCGATGACCCGGGACGGCTGGTGATCGTCCACGACGAGCTCGACCTGCCTCCTGGCACCGTGCGGGTCAAGGTCGGCGGCGGCCTCGCCGGGCACAACGGCCTGCGCTCGATCACCCAGCACCTCAAGACGCAGGACTACGTCCGCGTCCGCATCGGAGTGGGCAAGCCGCCGTCCAAGCAGGCGGGAGTCGACCACGTGCTGAGCAAGGTCCCCAAGGCCCAGCGCGAGCTCCTCGACGAGGCGGTCGTCGCCGCCGCCGAGGCGGTGGGGACGATCGCCACCGAGGGTGTCGAGGCGGCGATGCGCGCCGTCAACGGGCGCTGACCGGCAGCGGCACGCCACCGGTACCCTGACCGGGCCCCATGAGCGCCGCCACTGCCCCTCTGCGCAGCCTCGCCGGGTCGCTCGCCGACCACGCCGCGGTGGTCGCCGTCGACGGCGCGGCGAACGGTGTCCTCGCCGTTCCCGAAGCCGCCCGGCCTCTCACCCTCGCTGCCCTGTCCGCCCGCCACCCCCGCTCGACGATCGTCGTCGCCACCCCCACCGGGACGATGGCCGGCCAGCTCGCCGACGACCTCGCCCAACTCCTCGCCCCCGGAGACGTGGAGCTGTTCCCCGCGTGGGAGACGCTCCCCTTCGAACGGATCAGCCCGTCGACCGAGACGATGGGGCGGCGCCTGCGCGTCCTGCACCGGCTGCACGCCGGCGACGCCCCGAAGGTGATCGTCGGCGGGGTGCGCGCCTTGCTCCAGCGCGTCGCGACGACGGGTGCGGCCGCCGCGCCGATCGTCATCCGCCCCGGGTCGCAGGTCGATCCCGACGAGCTGTGCACCCGGCTCGCCGCCGGTGGCTACCGGCGCGAGGAGCTCGTCGAGCACCGCGGCGAGTTCGCCCGCCGGGGGGCGATCGTCGACGTGTTCCCCTCCACGGCGGACGCCCCGGTGCGCATCGACCTGTGGGGTGACGAGGTCGAGCGGCTGACCGAGTTCTCCGTCACCGATCAGCGCTCGACGGCCGACCTCCCCTTCGTCGAGTTGTTCGCCGCCCGCGAGCTGGTCGTCGACGCGGCGATGCGGGCCCACGCCGCGGCGCTCGTCGGTGACGAGCCATGGGGCCGGGAACAATGGGAACGCCTCGCCGAGGGCTTGCTCTTCGACGGGATGGAGAGCTGGCTGCCGTGGCTCGCCGGCTCCGAGACGCTGCTCACCGACCTGCTCGACACCCAGGCACGGGTCGTCCTCGTCGAGCCACGGCGGATGCGCGACCGGGCCACGGAGCTGCTCGCCGAGGAGGACGACCTGGCCGCCGCGCTGTCGGCGAGCTGGGGGCGGGCCCGGGACGAGACGTTCCCCCGCCTGCACGCCGTGCCCGAACGCCTCCTCGGTTCGTCGGGGACAGCGGCACGACCCACCGTGTCGATCGTGCCGACCCCCGAAGGCCCGGAGGCCCCGGCGGTCGAGGCGAGCACCTGGGCGCCGCTCGCCGGCGACGACGGCACCGGCATCGCCAAGCGGATCACCGCCCTGCTCGCCGACGGCTACCGGGTCGTCGTCGCTGCCGACGGCAGCGGTTCGGCCACCCGCCTCGCCGACGTGCTCCGCTCCCAGGGACTCGACCTCCCGATCGCCCAGACCGTCCCCGATCTGACCCGTAGCGGGGGATCGATCGTCGTCGCTCCCCTGCACCGGGGCTGCACGATCCCCGCGGCCAAGCTCGCCCTCGTCGCCGAAGCCGACCTCACCGGACGGCGGCGGGCTCACCGCCGCCCCCGGCCGCCCCGGCGCGACGCGGCGGGGTTCTTCGAGAACCTCAAGCCCGGCAACTACGTCGTCCATTACCAGCACGGCGTCGGCCACTACCAGGGGATGGTCAAACGCACGATCGGTGGGGTGGAGCGCGACTACCTGCTGCTCGAGTACAAAGGCGGGGACAAGCTGTACGTCCCCTCCGACCAGATCGACACCGTCCGCCAGTACGTCGGTGGGGAGGCCCCGACGCTGCACCGCCTCGGCGGGGCGGACTTCGCCAAGGCCAAGTCCCGGGTCCGCTCCGCGGTGCGGGAGATCGCCCAGGAGCTCGTCGTCCTCTACCAGAAGCGGGTCCACTCCGCCGGCCACGCCTTCCCCCCGGACACGCCCTGGCAGCTGGAGATGGAAGAGGCGTTCCCCTACGTGGAGACCCCCGACCAGCGCCAGGCGATCGCCGAGACCAAGGCGGACATGGAGTCGGATCATCCGATGGACCGCTTGATCTGCGGCGATGTCGGCTTCGGCAAGACCGAGGTCGCCGTGCGGGCCGCGTTCAAGGCGATCCAGGACGGCAAGCAGGTCGCCGTTCTCGTGCCGACGACGCTGCTCGCCCAGCAGCACGGGAACACGTTCGCCGACCGCTTCGCCGGGTTCCCCGTGCGCGTCGAGGTCCTCTCCCGGTTCCTCACCGCCGGCCAGGCACGCAAGGTCATCGCCGGGCTGGCCAGCGGCGAGGTCGACTGCGTGATCGGCACCCACCGCCTGCTCGCCGAAGGGCTGAAGTTCAAGGACCTCGGCCTGCTCGTCGTCGACGAGGAGCAGCGCTTCGGCGTCCAGCACAAAGAAGCGGTGAAGAAGCTGAAGACGAACGTCGACGTCCTGACCCTCACTGCGACGCCGATCCCCCGCACGTTGGAGATGTCCCTCGTCGGGATCCGCGACCTGACCCTGCTGCAGACGGCACCCGCCGACCGCCAGCCGATCCTGACCTACGTCGGGGAGTACGACGAGCGGGTGGCGATCGAGGCGATCCGCCGCGAGCTGCTGCGCGAGGGACAGGTGTTCTGGGTGCACAACCGGGTCCGCTCGATCGAGACCGCGGCGGCCCGCCTGCGCGAGCTCGTGCCCGAGGCGCGCATCGCCGTCGCCCACGGGCAGATGGACGAGGGAACTCTCGAACAGGTCGTCGTCGACTTCTGGGAGGGCCGCTTCGACGTCCTCGTGTGCACGACGATCATCGAGTCGGGGATCGACATGCCGACGGTGAACACCCTCGTCGTCGAGCGCGCCGACCTGCTCGGCCTCGGCCAGATGCATCAGCTGCGGGGCCGGGTCGGGCGCAGCGGCTCGCGCGCTTACGCCTACCTGTTCCACCCCGCCGACCGGGTGCTCACGGAGGAGGCCTACGAGCGGCTGAAGACGATCGGGGAGGCGACCGAGTTGGGCAGCGGGTTCAAGATCGCCATGCGCGACCTGGAGATCCGCGGCGCGGGGAACCTCCTCGGGGAGTCGCAGTCCGGGCACATCGCTGCCGTCGGCTACGACCTGTACTGCCAGATGGTCACCGAGGCGGTCGCCGAGATGAAGGGCGAGCCCGTCCCCACCGAGCCGGCCGAGGTCAAGCTCGACGTGCCCGTCGACGCCTACCTCCCCGCCGACTACGTGACCAAGGAGGAGTCCCGCCTGGAGGCCTACCGCCGCCTGGCCGCAGTGACCAGCGCCGAGCAGGTCGACGACATCCGCACCGAGTGGCTCGACCGTTACGGCCCGGTCCCCGAGCCGGCCGAGGCGTTGTTGATGGTCGGCATGCTGCGCGCCGAGTGCCACCGGGTCGGGGTGCGCGACGTGTCCCTGGTGTCCTCCCAGGCCCGCCTGGCGCCGCTCCAGCTGCGCACGAGCGAGACGATGCGCCTGCGCCGCCTGGCCCGCGAGGCGATCTACAAGGAGGACCAGCAGCAGCTCGTCGTGCCGCTCCGCCGGGGCACCGACCCGGCGACCCAGCTCGTCACCCTGCTGCGCGAGCTCGTCACTACCGGCTGACAACGGGCGGCGTGCTGGGTCCGGCGTGCCGGGTCCGGTTAGCGTTCCCCGGCGTGATCCGCCGTCGCCTGGCCCTCGCTGCTGCCGCCGCTGCACTCGCCGTTCCCGCGCTGTCGTCGTGTTCGACGGTCGACGCGCCGGCGGCGATCGTCAACGGCCACACGATCTCGATGAAGGACTACCGCGACCTGCTCGACGCGGTGGAGGCGAGCAACGCCCGTGCCGCGGCGGCCAACGCATCGCCCGACCAGACGACGACCACGGCGCTCGACGGTGTGTACGGCGCCGACCAGGCCCGTTCCGTGCTCGGGGCGATGATCGGCATGCGCCTGATCGGCGACGAACTGGCTCGCCTCGGCGCTCCGGTCACCGACGAGCAGCGGGCGGAGACCGAAACGCAGCTCAAGGCGGGCGACCCGGCGGGCTGGGACGCCGAGTCGCAGATCCTCAAGTCTGTCGTCATCGAACTGCGTTCGGCCACCCAAGCTCTCGACGCGGCGATCGGCAAGCTGTCCGAGGCCGACGTGCGTGCTTTGTACGAAGCCGGCCCATCGGAGACTGGCCTCGTCTGCCTGGCCCACATCGTCACCGCCACCGAGTCCGATGCCCAGGCGGTGCTGGAGCGCATCGCCGCCGGAGACAGCTTCTCCTTCGCCGCTGCGTCGCGCTCGATCGACACGGCGACGGCCAAGAGCGACGGGATCGTCACCGACCCGCGCAGCGGGGCAGACTGCTTCGACCTGTCGACCTTCGCCCGGGCCTACGGCATCGACCTGGCCACCGCGGCGCGCAAGGCGACGGTCGGCGAGTTGACCGGCCCGGTGCGTTCGGCGCTGGGGTACGAGATCTTCTACCTGCGGCCGTTCGAGGACGTCGCCGCGACGGTCACCGCGGCGCTGCCCTCGACGCGCGCCGGCGCGCTGGCGGCGACGGCGAACGTGTCGGTCAACCCGGCGATCGGCCAGTGGTCCCCGGTCGACGGCGGCGTCGTCTCCCTCGCCGCGATCACCGGGTGACGCTCCCCCGGGTCGTCGTCGCCGGTCTCGGACCGGCCGGGCCGGAGCAGATCACCACTGCGGTTCTCGCGGCGATCGAGCGGATCGAGGTCCGTTTCGTGCGCACCCATCGCCACCCGGCGGCTTCGGTCCTGGCCGACGCGCCGAGCTTCGACGAGCTGTACGAGACGGCCGCCCGGTTCGAGGACGTGTACGCGGGGATCGTCGAGCGGCTCGTCGCCGCGGCGATCGCCGAGTGCGAGGTCCTCTACGCCGTGCCCGGTTCGCCGCTCGTGCTGGAGCGCTCCGTCGCCCTGCTGCGCGCCGAGGAGCGGGTCGCCGTCGAGCTGCTCCCTTCGTTGTCCTTCCTCGATCTCGCCTATTCCCGGTTGGGCATCGATCCGATCGAGTCCCGCGTGCGGTTGATCGACGGCCACGACTTCGCCGCGGCCGCGGCCGGCGAGACCGGGCCGTTGCTTGTCGCCCACTGCCACGCCGACTGGGTGCTGTCGGAGATCAAGCTCGCCGTGGAGAACGCCCGCGGCGACGAGCAGGTCGTCATCCTCCAACGCCTCGGCCTGCCCGACGAGCGGGTCGTGACCACGACCTGGGCCGACCTCGACCGGACCGTCGCGGCCGACCACCTCACGTCGCTGTACATCCCCCGCCTCGGCGCACCCGTCGGCGGCGAGCTCGTCCGCTTCCACGAGATCGTCCGCCGCCTGCGCCACGAGTGCCCGTGGGACAGCACCCAGACCCATGCCAGCCTGGCCCGCTACGCGCTGGAGGAGACCTACGAACTCGTCGAGGCGATCGACGCCCTCGGCCCGGACGGGGAAGGTGACGAGGAACTGCTCGGCGAGCTCGGCGACGTTCTCCTGCAAGTCGTCCTGCATGCCGCCATCGGAGAGCAGGAAGGCCGGTTCACCCTCGCCGAGGTGGCCACGACGATCAGCGAGAAGATGATCCGCCGCCATCCGCACGTGTTCGGCGACGTGACCGTCGCCGGCGCCGACGACGTCGTCGCCAACTGGCAGCAGATCAAGGCCGCCGAGCGCGGCGAGGACGCGGCGGCGGTCCAACCGCTGACCGCTGCCCTGGAAGCGGTCGCCGGCGCGCTGCCCGCCCTGTCCTACGCCAACGAGCTCGGCAAAGCGGCAGCCAAGCACGGCTTCGACTGGGACGAGCCCCGGGCCACGCTCGGCAAGGTGGCCGAGGAGCTCGCCGAGGTCGACGAGGCGTTCGACGATCCGGCGCACGTCGCCGCCGAGATCGGCGACTTGCTGTTCGCCGTGGTCAACGTCGCCCGTCACCGGCGCGTCGATCCGGAAGTCGCCCTCCGTCAGGCGGCGGCGAAGTTCCGCCGCCGCGTCGAAGGCGTCGATCGTCTGGCGACGAACAGAGGGATCGACCTCGCCGACGCTGGCCTCGCCGTGCTCGACGCGCTATGGGACGAGGTCAAGGCCACACAACCCTGACCCCGGCTCAGCCGGGGGGGACGGCCAGTCGGCGCAGGACGGCGACGACGTCGCGTGGGGCGCCGACGCGGTAGCCGGCACGGGTCGGCCCGACCCCGACCTTGATCCCCACGTCGCCGCCGTGGAGCACGCCGAACGCGTCTTCGTCGGTGACGTCGTCGCCGACGAAGACGACCGCCGCGGCTCCTGCGGCGTCACGCAGGCGGCGCACGGCGCGCCCCTTGTCGCCATCGACCACGCTCAACTCGACGACAGCTTTGCCCTGGCGGATGCGCAACCCGTCACCGGCGAGCGGGCCGGCGAGGAGATGGTTGAGCCGCTCGAACAACGCCTGCTCGTCGGCGTCGCGGTGGTGGAGGGCGATCCCTGCCCGCTTGCGCTCCAGGCGGACGCCGGGAACGGCACCGGCGAGGCCGGCGAGCGCCGCTTCGAGCACACCGAGACGCCGGGCCGCGGTGTCGTCCAACCCCTCGACCACCCCGTCCGCCGACTCCGCCCCGTGCAGGCCGACGACGTCGACCGCCTCCGCGAAGGTGGCGACGCGAGCGAGGTCGCCGAGCTCCCGCCCGGTGACCACGGCAACCCGCACACCGGACAGCGCGGCGAGCGCGTCGAGCGCGGCGACCGCCCCCGGGAACGGGGCGGCGCGGGCCGGATCGGCGACGATCTCGGACAACGTGCCGTCGTAGTCGACCACGACGAGCAACGGGCGCAGGGCACGCACACGGTCGAGCGCAGCGAGCAGCGCGGCGGGGATCCCGGCCATGTCGACACGGTCGAGGAACGTCGCCGCCCAATGCGCGGCGTCCTCGGCACGCACGTTGCGCCACAACGACATCATCCGCCGCCGGCGGGCGGGATCGTCGCGCTGCTCGACGGCCTCGACGATCGCCGCCTTCACGTCGGCGACGTCGAACGGGTTGACCAGCCGGGCCCGGCGCAACTGGTGGGCGGCACCGGTGAACTCGGACAGGATCAGTGTTCCCCCGTAGTCGACCCGGCTGGCGACGTACTCCTTGGCGACGAGGTTCATCCCGTCACGGAACGGGGTGACGAGCATGATGTCCGCGGCGCGGTACAGCGCGGCGAGCTCGGTCATCGGCTGGCCCTGATGGAGGTACTCGACGACCGTGGTGCCGAAGCCGCCAAAGTCACCGTTGATCCGCCCGACGAGCTTCTCCACCTCCATGCGCGTCTCCGCGTAGCCGGGGACCTCGTCGCGCGTCGGCTGGGCGATCTGGACGAGGACCGTCGTGTGCGGATCGAGGCGGCCCTCCTCGAGGAGCTCGCGGTAGGCCTCCAGGCGAACCTCGATCCCCTTGGTGTAGTCGAGGCGATCGACCCCGAGGAGCAAGGTGCGCGGGCTGCCCAGCTCGGCGCGGATCTCCAACGTGCGCCGGACCGTCGCCGGGTCGGCGGCGATGCGCCGGATCGCCATCGCGTCGATCCCCACGGGGAACGTGCCGATGAACACCTCCCGCCCGTCGTGGACGAGCCGCTGGGCCACCGGGCGCGCCCCGAGGAGGCGGCGGGTGACCGCCCGGAAGTTCTCCGCCCCGACCGTGGTCTGGAACCCGACGACGTCCGCTCCGAGGATCCCCTCGACGAGCTCGCTGCGCCACGGGAGGCGCAAGAACAACTCCTGGGCGGGGAAGGGGATGTGCAAGAAGAACCCGATGCGCAGGTCGGGCCGCAGGTCGCGCAGCATCTGGGGGACGCGCTGCAACTGGTAGTCGTGGATCCACACCGTCGCCCCCGGAGCGGCGACCTCGGCGGCGACGTCGGCGAAGCGACGGTTGATCGCCTCGTAGACCCTCCACCATTCGCCGTCGAAGCGGGGCACGAAGATCGCGTCGTGGTACAGCGGCCACAGCGTGCTGTTGGAGAAACCGCCGTAGAACGCGTCGGACTCCGCCTCGTCGACCGGCACCGGGCGCAGGCGGAGGTCGCCATGGACGAACGGCGGGGGGCAGTCGGCCGAACCGCTCCAGCCGACCCAGGTCGTCGAGCTCTGCGCCACCGCCGGCTCGAGCGCGGCGACGAGACCCCCCGGGCTGCGCTCCCATTCCGCATCGGTCCCCGCCACGCGGCTGACCGGCAGGCGGTTGGCGACGATCACCAACTCGCGCCGCGACCCGCCGGGATGCTCCGTGTGCTCAGTCATCGGCATCCTCCGGATCGTCCAGCGGGGGCGCGACGATGCGCAACGACTCCCCTGCCGAGAGGGCGACGATCGTCCCTGCGTGGGCGACCGGCACCGGCTCGCCGCTGAGGACGCTGACCGTCGCTCCGCCCCGGTCGAGCTCGACGACGAGGCGCGACCCGTGACGTTCGAGGCGGAACGCGACTCGCTCCCAGGCGCTCGGCAAGCGGGGGCAGAAGCTCACCGCGGTGCCGCTGTCGGCGAGGCCGGCGAAGCCGTAGACGACCGCCACCCAGACACCGGCCGCGGAGGCGATGTGCACGCCGTCGGCGGTGTTCCCGTGGGTGTTGCACAGATCGACGAACAGCGCCTCGCGGAAGTAGCGCACGGCGTGTTCGTCGTAGCCGATCTGAGCCGCTGCGCCGGCCTGCACGCAGGCGGACAACGACGAGTCACCGGTCGTGATCGGGTCGTAGTAGTCGTAGTTGCGCCGCTTCTGGTCGAGGGTGAAGCACTCCCCGTGGAGGAACATGGCGAGGACCACGTCGGCCTGCTTGAGCACCTGGAAGCGGTAGATGACGAGCGGGTGGTAGTGGAGCAGGAGGGGGTAGTTCTCCTCCGGCGTGTTGGCGAAGTCCCACCGTTCGTGGGTGAGGAACGCACCGTCTTGGGGATGGATGCCGAGCTCGTCGTCGTAGGGCAGGTGCATCGCCTGCGCGGCACGCACCCACCGGCCGACCTCGTCGTCGCCGAGCCGGACGCGGCGGGCGAGCCGCGCGTAGCCGTCCGCGTCGCGCTCGGCGATCAGTTCCACGACACGCGCCGCGTAGAGCAGGTTGAAGCGGGCCATCACGTTCGTGTACAGGTTGTCGTTGACGACGGTCGTGTACTCGTCGGGTCCGGTGACGCCGTGGATGTGGAACACCGGCTCGCCGTTGGCCGACCAGAAGCCGAGGTCCTCCCACAGCCGCGCCGTTTCGACGAGGACCTCTGCCCCGTCGCCGGCGAGGAACCCGACGTCGCCGCTCGCGTTGACGTACTGCTCGATCGCGTAGGCGATCGCCGCGTTGATGTGGTACTGCGCGGTCCCCGCGGCGAAGTAGGCCGATGCCTCCTCGCCGTTGATCGTCCGCCACGGGTACAGCGCGCCGACCTGGCTCATCTCCGCGGCCCGGGCCCGCGCCGGGGGGAGCATCCTCCAGCGGAAGCGGACCAGGCCGCGCGCCGCTTCGGGGTTGGTGTAGGCGAGGAACGGGACGACGTAGACCTCCGTGTCCCAGAAGTAGTGCCCCTCGTAGCCCGCGGCGGTGACCCCCTTGGCGGCGATGCCGCTCTCCTGGGTGCGCGCGCTGGCCTGGGCCAGTTGGAAGATGTTCCAGCGCACCGCCTGCTGCCCCGCCGGGTCACCGTCGAGCTCGATGTCGCTGCGCTCCCAGAACTCGTCGAGCCAGCGCCGCTGCTCGCTGTGGAGATGATCGGTGCCGGCACCGGCGGCGCGCCTGATCGTGTGCTCGCCGCGCTCGGCGAGCTCCTCGGCCGGCACCCCGGTCGAGGTGTGGTAGGTGACCAGCTTCGTCAGCCGGATGCGCTCGTCGACCTGCGCGTCGACGCTGATCAGCGTCTTGGCCAGATCGTCGCTGGCCGAATCCTCGACGGTCAGCGGGCAGCGCGTCTCGACGAGGTGATGGGTGGCGCAGGCGAGCGTCATCCCACTGTGCGCGCAGCGGTAGCCGAGAACCGTCGTGCCGCCGTCGGTGCGCGCCAACTGGGGCAGGAGAACCCGCTCGGTGAACCGCCGCGCCTGGCGCGGATCGCGGCCCTCGCCGAGCGCCGCGGCGGTGACGTGGTATTCGTCCTCCCCGTCTTGGCGGTTGAGCAGCTGGGACGAGATCACCACCGGCGCGGCATCGTCGAGCAAGGTCACCTCGTAGGTGAGCACCGCGAGGTGGCGATGGACGAGGCTGACCATGCGCGTCGAGCGGACGTGGACCCGCTTCCCGCCCGGCGTCCGCCACAGCAGCTCGCGGCTGAGCACACCGCTGCGGAAGTCGAGGACTCGCTCGTAGGCGATCAGGTCGGCTGTGCCGAGGAGCAGCGGCTCGTCGTCGACGTAGAGCTTGATCAGCTTCGCGTCGGGCACGTTGACGATCGTCTGGCCGGTCTTGGCGAACCCGTAGGCGTCCTCCGCATGGGTGATCGGCCAGGTCTCGTGGAAGCCGTTGACGAACGTCCCATGGGTGTGCGCGTCGCGCCCTTCTTCGGGGTTGGCGCGCATCCCGATGTACCCGTTGCCGACGGCGAACAACGTCTCGGTCACGCCCAGGTCGGCGGTGTCGTGCTCCCGCTCGATCAGCTTCCACGGGTCGAGCGGGAAGCGGTAGGTGGGCAGCTGGAGCGGTCCCGTCGGCCGGTGCATCAGCCGTCCGTCCCGATCGTCAGCGCCAGGTCGTCGACGACCACGTCGGCGCCGGCGGCGCGCAGCCCATCGGCACCGGCGCCCCGATCGACGCCGACGACCAGGCCGAACCCTCCGGCGCGTCCCGCGGCGACACCGCTCAGGGCGTCCTCGACGACGACCGCCCGCGGCGGGGCGACGGCGAGCTCGGCGGCGGCGGCGAGGAACATGTCCGGGGCCGGCTTGCCGGCCAGACCGCGCTCCTCCGCGGCGGCGCCGTCGACGAGCACGGCGAAACGCGAGGTGAGGCCGGCGGCGGCGAGCACCACCGGCGCGTTGCGCGAGGAGGAGACGACAGCAGTCCTCGTCCCCAGCGCGGCGAGCACGTCGAGGAGGGCGACGGACCCGGGGTAGGCGGTGATCCCCCGTCGCTGGAGGAGCTCGTTGAACGCCTCGTCCTTGCGGTTGCCCAGCGCGCCGACCGACCCGTCGCCCGGGGGATCGCCGGGTGAACCTTCCGGGAGGGTAATCCCCCGCCCGGCGAGGAAGGCCCGCACGCCGTCGAAGCGCGGCCGGCCGTCGACGTAGCCGAGGTAGTCGTCCGGGCCGAAGGGCCGTTGACCGGGGGCATGCTCGGCGAGGAAGGCGTCGAACATCTCCGTCCACGCCTGGCGGTGGAGCTCGGCGGTCGGGGTGAGCACACCGTCGAGGTCGAACAGCACCGCGTCGTAGAACGCCCAGTCGATCGGCGTCATCGGCCTCCCTGCCCTGCGGTCTCGAGTTGTGTGAACATCTGCCCCAGAGGGCATCCCGCTGCCACCGCCCACGGCACCGGAACGACGACCCTAGCGACCCGGCACGCGACGAGGGAGGGGCCCGATGCCACACCGAGTGGATCCCCCCGGTTCAGGAGGGTCACTCGGCCCGTACCGGGTGGTCGTCTGCGGGGAGGCGCTGATCGACCTCACGCCCGTTCCCGGCCAGCCGCCGGGAACGGTGTTCGCCCATCCCGGCGGCGGGCCGCTGAACACCGCAGTGGCCTGTGCACGCCTCGGGGTACCCACCGGCTTCCTCTCCCGGATGTCGACCGACGGCTTCGGTCGGCTGCTGCGCGCCCACCTGCGCACGTCGGGGGTGGATACCGCGCTGGTCGTCGACGCGACCGAACCGACGAGCCTCGCCGTCGTCTCCGTCGGCGAGCAGGGGGAGGCTGAGTACACGTTCTACGTCCAGGGCACGGCCGACCGCGGCCTGCTCCCCGGCGACCTCCCGGTGCGGTTCGCGCCGAGCGTCGCCGCCCTCCACGTCGGCACGCTGTCGCTCGTCCTCGAACCCGGCGCGTCGGCCTACGAGACGCTGATCCGCCGCGAGCGCGGCCGGCGGCTGGTCGTCCTCGACCCGAACTGCCGCCCAGCGCTGATCCCCGACCGGACCGCCTACCGCTCCCGCCTGGAGAGCTGGATCGCGGCCGCCGATGTGGTCAAGGCGAGCGCCGGCGACCTGGCCTGGCTGTACCCGGCGGGCGACCCCGCGACTGTTGCCGAGCACTGGCATTGCCTCGGCGCCGGACTGGTCGTGATCACCGACGGTCCAGCCGGGGCGTGGGCGACGACGGCCGGGGGAACGCGCGCCGGGCAGGCCGCCGCGCCGGTCGCCGTCGCCGACACGATCGGCGCCGGAGACACGTTCGGCGCGGCGGTGCTGTGCTGGCTCGACGAGCACGACGCGCTGAGCCGCGCCGCGCTCGACGCGCTCGACGCGCGGGCCCTCCGCGCAATGCTCGCCATGGCGACGCGCGCCGCGGCGCTGACGTGCACCCGCCCCGGCGCCGATCCCCCGTGGCGCAGCGAGATCTGAGTCGCTCACCGGCCACCGAGGGGCGGGCCCTCCGCCCCTCGGCCGAGGTCGCGAACTAGCCTTTCCGTGTCAGTCGAGCGGTAGGAGCGGTCAGCGAGATGAGCGAGATCGAGCAGGTTGTCGGGCGCGAGGTCCTCGACTCCCGCGGCAACCCGACGGTCGAGGTTGAGGTCCTGCTCGATTCCGGGGTGAGCGGACGAGCGATCGTCCCATCCGGGGCCTCGACCGGGGAACACGAAGCGGTCGAGCTGCGTGACGGCGGGACCCGCTTCGGCGGCAAGGGGGTCGCCAAGGCTGTCGGCAACGTCAACGGGGCGATCGCCGAGGCGATCGAAGGTCTCGACGCCGTCGACCAGCGCACGGTCGACCGGGTCCTCGTCGACCTCGACGGCACCGACAACAAGGCCCGCCTGGGGGCGAACGCGATCCTCGGGGTCTCCCTCGCGGTGGCCAAGGCGGCCGCCGCGGAGCTCGGCCTGCCGCTGTACCGCTACGTCGGCGGAGCCAACGCGCACGTCTTGCCGGTCCCGATGATGAACGTGGTCAACGGCGGC
>CAZQEJ010000083.1:0-4036 GCA_964592165.1 uncultured Ilumatobacteraceae bacterium
CTCGAGCATGTCCGCGCCGATCCCGTCGGTGCCGAGGACGACCCGGTTGGGGAACCGCGCCGGTCGGGCGTAGCCGACCGAGTTGTTCATGTTCGAGCGCGGGTTGTGAGCGATCGTCCCGGGCAGCACCCGGTCGAGGTGGACGCAGTGGACGATCAACCAGTCGTCGGTCGCCAGATGTGCCAGGCGCTCGCCGGCATCGGCGTCCTCCGGTCCTTCGGCGACGTGCACGTGGACCCCGACACCCTGATCGGCGGCCAGTCCGGCGGTCGCTTCCAGCGTGGCCGGCGAACAGGTGAACGCGGCGTGTACGCCGACCATCCCCCGGCCGCCGGCGCGCAGGAACCGCTCGTTCTCCTCCAGGCCGCGGCGGGCACCGTCGGAGCCGTGGCGGTCGGTGACACCGTATGCGCACGAGACGCGCACGCCGACCTCGGCGCAGGCCGCGGCGATGACGTCCAGGCTGCCCTCGATCGCGTTCGGGCTCTCATGGTGGTCGACGATCGCCGTCGTCCCGCACTCCAGCGCCTCCAGGGCACCGAGGCGGGCGCTCGCCCGGAGCATCTCCAGGTCGAGCGCGGCGTCGAGCCGCCACCAGATCTGCTCGAGGATCTCCCGGAACGAGCGGGGTTGCACGGGCGGGGCGGGCATCCCCCGGGCGAGCGCGGAGTACAGGTGGTGGTGGGCGCAGACCAGTCCGGGTGTGACGGCGGCCATGGCGTGGTCTCAGTCCGCCGCGGCGCGGCGCATCGGCAGCTGCGTGCGCCACTGCCCGTCGAGGTCGTGCAGCGCGGCGGCGACCGCGCCGGCGGTCGGCACGAGGCCGATCTCCCCGACACCCTTGATCCCGTACGGCGCGTTCGGCTGAGGTGCCTCGACGAGGACGACCTCGATCGCCGGGACGTCCTTGGCGCGCAGGATGCCGAGCTGGCGCAACGTGCGCGACACGGGGAACCCGGTGGCCGGATCGCTGGGGAACTCCTCGCTCAGCGCGTATCCGAGGCCCATGTGCACCGCGCCTTCGACCTGGCCGCTGCACAGCATCGGGTTCACCGCCTTGCCGACGTCGTGGACGGCGACGACCCGTTCGATCGCCCCGCTCGCCCGATCGGCGATCACCAACTGGGCGGCGTAGGAGAACGTGGAGTGGATCACCGGATGCTCCACGCCGGGCGTACCGAGTTTCGTCGTCCAGTCGACGCGATACTCCCCGAGATAGTCGATGCCGACCCGGCAGCCGCCCTCGCGTGCCGCGGCGCATGCTGCCTTCACCGCGCCGGCGCCCATCAACGTGCCCCGCGATCCCGTCGTCTGCCCCTGCCCGAGCTCGCGCGACGTGTCGACGTGGACGCGGATCCGCTCCGGATCGATGCCCAGCTCCTCGACCGCGACCTGTAGGGCGACGGTGTGGATGCCCTGGCCCATCTCCGTCCAGCCGTGGCGGACCTCGACGATCCCGTCGGCGCGGAAGTGGACGACGGCCTTGGTCACCTCGACGAAACCGTTGCCGAGACCCGAGTTCTTCAATGCCAGCCCGAGACCGATCGCCTTCCCCGCGGCGCGCGCTGCGTCGTAGTAGGGCTTGATCTCGTCCAGGCAGGCCTCCGCGCCGAGGCAGCCCTCGTCCATCACCTGCCCCGGGCCCCACACCTCGCCGGGGTGGATCACGTTGCGCGTGCGCATCTCCCAGCCGCTGATCCCGACCCGTTCGGCGAGGCGGTCGAGGCACCCTTCCATGGCGAACTGGGCCTGGTTCGCCCCGAAGCCGCGGAACGCGCCGCACACCGGGTTGTTCGTGCGCACCGCGGTGGCGCGCACGTCGAGGGCCTGCACCCGGTACGGCCCGGACGCGTGACCGGCCGTGCGCTCGAGGACCTTCATCCCCACGCTCGCGTACGCCCCGGAGTCCCCGATCGCCCGGACGCGCATCCCTGTGAGGTGGCCTTCGGCATCGCACCCGACGGTGTAGGTCAGCGTGATCGGGTGGCGCTTGGAGTGCATCCGGAAGCTCTCCTCGCGCGACAGCGTGCACTTCACCGGGCGCTTCAACACCCACGCGGCGAGGGCCGCGTGGGCCTGGTTGGACATGTCCTCCTTGCCCCCGAACGCCCCGCCGTTGGAGACGAGCTCGACGCTGACCCGGTCGTGGCCGACGCCGAGCACGGCGGCGATCTGGTTGCGGTCGTCCCACACCCCTTGCCCGCCGGAGTAGACGTGCAGACCTCCGTCGTCACGGGGGACGGCGAGGGTCGACTCCGGTTCGAGGAAGGCGTGCTCGATGCGCTGGGTGCGGAACGTCTCGGTGACGACGTGGGCGCTCGCCGCGAGCGCGGCGTCGACGTCGCCGCGCACGTACTCGGAGACCGAGAGCACGTTGTCGGTCGTCCCCCACACGGCGATCTCGGGGTCGGTCAGCGCGGCTTCCGGGTCGGTCAGCGGGCGGTGGACGTCGTAGGCCACCTCGACGAGGGCGACGGCGGCGCGTGCCTGCTGGCGGGTTTCGGCGACGACGACGGCGAGGACGTCGCCGGCGTAGGACGTGCGCCCGCCGGCGGGGATCATCACCGGCCAGTCGTCGTAGATGATCCCCACGTGCGTCGCACCCGGGATGTCCGCCGCGGTGAACACGGCGACGACTCCCGGAGCCCGGCACGCCTGCGTCGTGTCGATCGCCAGCACGTCGGCCCGGGCGTGGTCGGTGTAGCGCAGCGCGGCGTGGAGCATCCCCGGGACGCGCATGTCGTCGATGTAGCCGCGGTCGCCGAGGGCGAGCTCGCTCGCCTCGTACTTCGAACCGCTCGCGCCGACCCCGCCGGCGGCGACCGGTTGGAGCTGCTTGTCGAGGGCGACCGACTCGATCGCGTCGAGGATCTTCACGTAGCCGGTGCACCGGCAGAGGTGGGCGCCGAGGTGACGGGCCATGTCTTCCCGGGTCAGGTCCGCGCCCTTGCGGTCGACCTGCGACTTGGCTCGCATGACGATCCCCGGGATGCAGAACCCGCACTGCAGCCCGCCGGTCGCGGCGAACGCGCCCGCCCACGTCTCCCGCTCGGCGTCGCTCAGCCCGTCGAGGGTGAGCACGTCGCGCCCGGCTACCTTGTCCGTCGCGTAGGTGCAGGAGATCTGCACCTTGCCGTCGATCATCACCGTGCAGCACCCGCACTGGCCCGACGGCGAGCAGCCGTCCTTGACGGACGTCACGTCGAGCTCCTCGCGCAGCGCGGCGAGGAGGTGCGGGTGATCGCCGCGCACCGACACGTCCCGCCCGTTGAGGCGGAACGCGACCCTCTGCCCCGCGTCGTCCAGCGTGCTCGGTGACTCGTCGATCGTCATCTCGGCCTCCTCGGGGTGCACGGCAGGGCGATTTTACAAAATGTCAACGCCCGGGTCGGAGCGATCGGCTCACGGTGGGGGGACGACGCCGCGCTGGGAGGTGATCAGTCCGTACAGCTCCGGGCGCCGGTAGCGGTCGAAGTCGAACAGGGTTCCCTTGTAGCGCGAGCACCAGTCCAGGTCGCAGCGGGCGACGACGAGCTCGTCGGAGCTGGACAGCGCCTGGGCGACGATCTGCCCGGAAGGGGCGATGATCATCGACTGGGCGAGCGACTCGACGCCTTCCTCGTTGCCCGCCTTGGCCACCCCGACGACCCATGTCCCGTTCTGGTAGGCGCCGGACTGCATGACCAGCGCGTTGTGGAAGCCCTGGAGGATGTCCTGGCTCGGGTCGGGGGCGTAGTGGATCGGTGTGTTGTACCCGCAGAGGATCAGCTCGACGCCCTGCAGACCCATCACCCGGTACGTCTCCGGCCACCGGCGGTCGTTGCAGATCATCATCCCGACGATCCCGCCGAACGCCCGCCACACGCCGAACCCGTCGTCGGACGCATCGAAGTAGTAGCGCTCGAGGTGCTGGAAGGCGCGCCACGGCTCGTGCGCCTCGTGCCCGGGGATGTGGCACTTGCGGTACTTGGCGACGATCGAGCCGTCCCGCTCGACGAGGATCTGGGTGTTGTAGTGCTTGACCGCGCCGTCGGCG
>CAZQEJ010000083.1:4136-10662 GCA_964592165.1 uncultured Ilumatobacteraceae bacterium
CTCGACCACCGCCTCCCGGCTGTCGTCGCGGTTCACCGGCCCGAGCTGGGCCGCGCCGATCGTCACGTTCCTGGTCATCGCTGGCGATTCTGCCAGCGGCGCCGATCCGCGTGCTCAGCGCGGCCCACGGCCCGCAATCCTGCCCAGATCCTCCTCCGGAGCCGTCCCCTGGGGGTCGGCGGTGGGCCGACCCGGAACTGGGCAGGTTCGGAGACCGGGGGTCAGGGCAGGCAGCCCGCGTGGGCGAGGGCGGCGCGCACCAGCCGCTCGTGTCCGGAGGTCATCTCGGCGCGGATGTCCGGGCGAACCACTTCGTCCGGGGTCAGCCAGGCGAGGTCCAGCGCGCTCTGCGAGGGCTGGCAGTCACCGTCGACGGGGACGAGGAAGACGAGGCTGACCGCGTGCTGGCGGGGGTCGTGGAACCCGGACACCGAGGGGTCGGGGAAGTACTCGGCGACGGTGAACGGCGCGGGGCAGAGGGGAACGCGGGGAAGGGCGATCGGCCCGAGATCCTTCTCCAGGTTGCGGATCAGGCAGTCGCGCACCCGTTCGTTGAAGAGGATCCTCCCGGACACGATCGCCCGGCTGATCGAGCCGTCCGGCATCGGTCGCAGGAGCAGCCCGACATGGGTGATCATCCCCAGTGCGTCGGCCCGCACCGGGACCGCCTCGACGTAGACGATGGGCATCCGCCCCCGCATCGTCTCGATGTCGTCACTCGACAACCAGCCCTCGCGGGTTTCGACGTTCTCGCTCACACCACTCCCTCGGCGCCCGGCGTGCAAGCTTGCCACATTGGGTCGTGCCGGCCGTAGGGCGGCTGGTGGAGCGGCCGATCAGTCGTCGCCGAGCGAGAGTTGCAAGCCACCCGACCACAGCCCGGCGGTCTCCAACCCGTTGACCGTGGCGCGCATCGAGGCCGCGGTCACGGGAGAGGAGAGCAAGAAGCCCTGGGCCTTGCGGCAGCCGAGGGCGGTCAGGGCGCGCAGCTGGTCACGGCTCTCCAGACCCTCGGCAACGAGATCCAAGTTGAGCGAGGCGGCCATCGCCACGATCGTGCGCACGAGTGAGTAGGCGTTCTCGTCGTCGGTCATCCCGGAGATGAACGAACGGTCGATCTTGATCCGCTGGAGGGGGAAGCGGCGCAGCAAGCTGAGCGACGAGTATCCGGTGCCGAAGTCGTCGATCGCCAAGCGGACGTCGATCGAGCGCAGGCGGCGCAAGGCGGCCAGGGCCTGGTCCGGTTCCGAGATCATCACCGACTCGGTGACCTCCAGCCACAGGTTGCGCGGCGCGACCTGGGCCCGGCGGAGGGCCTCGTTGACGGTCGAGATCAGGCTCGGGTCGCGCAGCTGGCGGGGAGAGACGTTGACCGACATCGTCGTCGACGCCGAGCACACCCCCTCGTCGATCCACGTGCGCAGCTGGGTCAAGGCTTCCAGGAGGGCCCAGTTGCCAATCGCGATGATCTGGCCGGTGTCCTCCGCGACGGGGATGAACTCGGCGGGGGAGACGATCCGCCCGTCGGCCATCTGCCAGCGCATCAACGCTTCGAAGCCGGTCACCTGGCCGGAGAGGATGTCGAGGATCGGCTGGTAGTAGAGCTGGAGCTCGCGCCGCTCGAGGGCGCGGTGGAGGCCGGACTCGATCTCCAGGCGATGGAAGACGCGGTCGTACATCGCGTCTTCGAAGACCTGGATCGAGTTCCCTCCCGACTCCTTGGCCCGGCACATCGCCGTGTCCGCGTCGCGCTGCAGCTCCTGGGCGCTGCTCGTCAGCGGGCGGGCGACGGCGACACCGATCGAGGCCATCACGTACATGTCCCCGGCGCCGACGTGGAGCGGTTCACGGAACAGGCTGAGGGCGCGTGCGGCGAGGGTGTTCGCCTCGTGCTCGGTGCGGATCGTGGAGTCGATGACGACGAACTCGTCGCCGCCGATGCGGGCCACGTGGGTATGGGGAGGCATCGCCTTGCGCAACCGCTTGGCCACCAGGCGGAGCACCTCGTCGCCGATGTCGTGGCCGAGGGAGTCGTTGATGTTCTTGAACCGGTCGAGGCCGATCAGGAGCAGCGTCGGGACGGTCCCGTGGCCCGAGGCTTCGTTCAGCGCGTCGGCGATCGTCGCTGTCAGCTCGAGGCGGTTGGGCAAGCCGGTGAGGGGGTCGCGGCGCGCGTCGCGCAGCAGGCGGGTGTGGGCCGCGTTGTTCGAGTGGATCGACTCGGCGACACGCAGGGTCACCGCCAGGGTCAGGGCGATCAGCGACACGGTGCGGACGACCCGGTCGGCGCTTCCCGACGGTGTGCTCACCGCGACGAGGAGAGCCGGCGCGGGGAGGCAGGCCGCGGTGAGCAGGACCCTGGTCAGCGCGGAGTGCGAGCGATGGCGGGGTAGGTCATCGGTCAAGGTGGCGATGCTCCGGTCGGAGAATGCAGCCGCCGTGAGGAACAGGCACAGGACGAACAGCGCGTCGATATGTGCCGGGTGGCGGGCGATCCATCCTGCGGCAGCGATCCCGTCGACCCAGTCGGCGACGATCCCGGCGCCGAGGGACAGGCTGATCAGCCACACCGCGCGGGTCCGCCGGCGCCCGGAGAACAGCAGGAGCACGAGCAGGTAGCACAGCGGGGCGGTGACCGCGTGGGTGCAGGCCCGGGCGACGGCCGCCCACTCGAGGCGGCCGGCGCGCAGCACCGGCTCGACGAAGACGACCCACGAGACGAGCCACCCGGCGAGGGTGACGATCGTCGTGTCGGCGATCACACTGCGTACGACGTGCCCACGCCGGACGCGCACCAGTGCGCCGAGGACGACGACGGTCCCGACCGAGATCAACACGGTCAAGATGGCGACGAGACCGTCGGAGCGGTGACCGGTCGGAACGCCGTCGCGCTCGACGGCGCGCATCAGCAGGTACATCGTGACGACGATCACCGCCGGGGTGACGACGCACTTCGAGCCGCGGTGGACGAACCGGGCCGCGCCCAGGGCGACCGTCACGGCGATGCTCCCGACGATCTCCAGCCGCTTCGTCGTCGAGTCGTCGGCGCTCAGCGCGCTGGCGATCGTGGCGATCACTCCGGCGACGATCAACGCTGCGGGGATCATCGCCACGAGACGGTCACCGAACGTGGTTGCCGCCTGTGGTCGCGGTCGACCGAACGCCGGCGTGTCGTGCCCGAGGATCATTGCTTCGTCGGGCCTAGTGGCTGTACGGAGACTGCTGGCATCGGCTCGGTTCGGGGGTTCGGTCGGGGGTGAGTCTCCTGGGCGCCGGCGGGACGCTGCGCGAGGAGCCGCTCACGATGTGTGTTGACTGTCTCAGGTTTTGTTAAGGGCCGGTGAGCGCGCCGGTCGTATTGGGTCGGATTGCCCCCGGCGACGCGGTGCCGTTCACCATCGACGATGGGGGCCGCTACCGTTGAGCGGACCGTCCGCCCACCGATGGAGCTGCATGAGCGCCACGCGCGCCGCCGACGCCAACCCGAGTGCCGCCGAGCCGACGACCGTCGTCGTACCCGCCAACCACCTGATGAGTTCCCTGGTCGGTCCGCGCGATGCGTTCCTCCGGCAGGTCGAGGAGGCGTTTCCCTCGACCGAGGTCCGAGTGCGGGGCAACGAGATCGCTCTCGCCGGCCCGGACGCCGCGCTCGTCGCCCGGCTCTTCGAGGAGCTCGTCGCGTTGATCTCCGGAGGTCAGCATCTCGACGAGTCGAGCCTGCGCCGTTCGATCGAGATGCTCCGCCACGACGAGCGACCGAGCGAGGTGCTCACCGACGAGGTCTTGCGTGGGGTGCGCGGGCGCGCCGTGCGCCCGAAGACGGCCGGCCAGAAGCGCTACGTCGACGCGATCCGGGCGAACGTGATCACCTTCGGCCTCGGTCCGGCCGGCACGGGCAAGAGCTGGTTGGCGGTCGCCGCCGCGGTGCAGGCGTTGCAGGCCAAGCAGGTGCAGCGGATCATCCTCACCCGTCCAGCGGTGGAGGCCGGCGAACGCCTGGGCTTCCTCCCCGGCGATCTGATGGCCAAGATCGACCCGTATCTGCGCCCGTTGTTCGACGCCCTGTACGACATGCTCGATCCCGAGGGGGTGCAGAAGCTGCTCGAGCGTCAAGCGGTGGAGGTTGCCCCCTTGGCGTTCATGCGCGGCCGGACGCTGAACAGCAGCTTCATCATCCTCGACGAAGCGCAGAACACGACGCCCGAGCAGATGAAGATGTTCCTCACCCGGATCGGCTTCGGCTCCAAGGTGGTCGTCACCGGGGACACGACCCAGGTCGACATCGCCGGGGGGCGAAGTGGTCTGGTCGGTCTGGAGCGGATGCTCGCCGGGATCGACGGCCTGGGTTTCGTCCACCTCGGTGCCGCCGACGTCGTCCGCCACCGCATCGTCGCCGAGATCGTCGACGCCTACGAGCGTGCCGCGGGGGCGGCGGCCGGTGGGTGAGGGCAGCCGGCCGGCATCGTCTCGGCGCGCACGCATCGGGGGCGACGGTGAGCCGGAGGTGTTCTGCGCCGACGAGCAGTCGGCCGTGCCGGTCGATCTGGCGCGCTGGCGATCGCTCGCCGAGCAGGTCCTCGCCGCCCAGGGAGTGCGCGGTGCGGCGGAGATGTCGCTGATCTTCGTCGACGAACCGACGATCGCCGGGTTGAACGAGGAGTACCTCGACAAGCACGGCCCGACCGACGTGCTCGCCTTCCCCATCGACGTCCCCGACGTGGAGCTCCTCGCCGCTCCCGGGGCCGCCAGCCGGGGGCCGGACCGGGCCCCGGTGGACCCCGAGGAGTTGCCCCTGCTGCTCGGCGACGTCGTGGTCTGCCCACAGGTCGCCGCCGCCCAGGCCCCGGAGCACGCGGGCAACCTGGACGACGAGCTGGCCCTGCTCGTCGTCCACGGGATCCTCCATGTGCTCGGGTGGGACCACGACGATCCGGCCGAGGCAGACGCGATGCGCGTCCGGGATCGCGAGTTGCTCGCCGAGCTCCACTGGTGCGGCCCGGTGCCGGACGGGTTCCGTCAGGAGCAGCCGTGATCCTGGTCGCGTCGGCCGCCGGCCCACCGGCGCCCGGAGAGCACACCGCGTTCGGAGGTCCGCAGCTGGCGATGCTCGTCGCCATCGTCGGACTTCTCTTCGTGCTGATCTTCCTGGCCATCGCCGAGATGTCGCTGTCGCGGATGACCAAGCCGAAGGCGACGGCCCTCGCCGACCAGGGACGCCACGGCGGGCAGGCGTTGCTCAAGCTCGTCGTCGAGCCGGAGCGGTGGGTCAACCCCGTCCTGCTCACGGTGAACATCTGCCAGACGCTGCAGGCGACCCTGACCGGGATCGTCGCCGGGAGCCTGTTCGGACCGGTCGGTGTCGTCGTCGGTGTGGTCCTCAACGTGATCGTCTTCTTCGTCCTCGCCGAGGCGGTGCCGAAGACCTACGCGGTGCTTCACGCCGAGCGTGCCGCGTTGTTCTCCGCCCGGCCGACGTTGTGGCTCGTCGACTTCCCTCCCCTGAAATGGGTGTCACGTGCTCTGATCGGGCTGACCAACGTGATCATCCCCGGCCGGGGGCTGAAGAAGGGGCCGTTCGTCTCCGAGCAGGAGCTCCTCGGGATCGTCGAGGCCGCCGTCGAGGACGACGTGATCGAAGAGCGCGAGCGAGAGCTGATCGAATCGATCATCGAGCTCGGCGACACCGTCGCCCGGGAGATCATGGTCCCCCGGCCGGACATGGTCATGCTCGCCGTCGATCAGTCCGTGACCGACGGGCTCGACGTTGCCATCGAGCACGGGTACAGCCGCCTGCCGGTCCTCGCCGCGGGGGAGCGCAACGATGTCGTCGGCATCGCCTTCACCAAGGATCTGATCAAGGCAGAGCGGGCCGGCGGCGGAGCGATGCACGTCGGCCAGGTGCTGCGCACCGTCGAGTTCATCCCGGAGAACAAACCGGTCGCCGCGTTGATGCGGGAGATGCAGGAACGCAAGTTCCACCTCGCGGTCGTCGTCGACGAGTACGGCGCGATCTCTGGCCTGGTCACGCTGGAGGACTGCCTGGAGGAGCTCGTCGGGGAGATCGTCGACGAGTACGACCAGGAGGAAGCCGAGGTCCAACGGCTGGCCGACGGCGCGTACCTCGTCGATGGGGCGATGAGCGTCGACGATCTCGGCGACCTGCTCGGCACCGAGCTCCCCGACGACGACTGGGACACCGTCGGCGGGTTCGTCTTCGGCACGATCGGACACGTGCCCGCGGCGGGCGAATCGGTGGTCTGCGACGGCTGGCGGTTCACCGCCGAGGTCGTCGAGGGGCGCCGGGTGCGCCGGGTGCGCGTCGCCGTGGTGCCTGCGGTGGCCGACGACGTGCCGGTGGACGACGCCCGGGAAGGAGCCGGGTGAGTGCCGCTCACCCGGGGTGTTGATGCGTAGCGGCCTGGTCACCCTTGCCGGGCGGCCGAACGTGGGCAAGTCCACGTTGCTCAACCGGATCTGCGGGACGAAGGTGTCGATCGTCTCGGACAAGCCGCAGACGACGCGGATC
>CAZQEJ010000083.1:10762-14448 GCA_964592165.1 uncultured Ilumatobacteraceae bacterium
GTGAACAAGATCGACCGAGTCGACCGGGCCCGCCTCGCGGCCCAGCTGCAGGCGTCGTCGGAGCTCGCCGCGAGTGCCTGGTTCCCGGTCTCGGCGCGCACCGGCGAAGGTATCGAAGCGCTCGTCGACGAGCTTGCCCGGCGGGTGCCGGAGGGGCCCGCGTACTTCCCCGAAGGGATGATCTCCGACCGGGACGAAGAGCAGTGGATCGCCGAACTGGTCCGCGAGCAGTTGCTCGCGGTGACCCACGACGAGTTGCCCTACTCGATCGCCACCCGCGTCGCCGAGCACGACGGGAACCGGGTGCGGGTGGAGATCATCGTCGAGCGGGAGAGTCAGAAGGGGATGGTCATCGGCAAGGGTGGTGCGCTGCTCAAGCAGGTCGGGGAGCGGACGCGCGCCCAGCTCCCCCGGGGAACGCACCTGGAGCTGTTCGTCAAGGTCGAGAAGAACTGGCAACGGCGGCCCGAACGGGTCGAGCGGTTGTACTGAGCGCGGCCCTCGGCGATCTTCCTACGGGGTGGCCAGGACGCTTGTGTAGCTGTCGGTGGAGGCGACGCCCCCGGCCGATATCTGGGCCCCGGAGCCGTTCTCGAAGGGGATCGGCGATCCCCCGACGGTGAACGTGACCTGCCCGATCGCCGTCTGGCTGTTGAGCAGGGTGAGCACGATCTGGCCGAATTCGAAACGGAGGTCCTCGGCGACCCTGGTGATCCCGTCCGGGTTGATGTCGACGGTGACGACGCCATTGGCCTTGGACGTGACGGTCATCGCCGCTCCGGAGGGGATCGCCGTGCGCAGCGCCGCAGCGGCGGGCCCGAACTGCTCGACGCCGTTGGCGAGGACCTGGAGGACCTGATCGGCGCTCGCCCCGGGCGACAGTGGGAATTGCGCGGGGACGAGCTTGTCCCCGGAGAGGAAGAAGAAGTCGAACAGCTCGGTGGGCACCGTCGAGCTCGTCGTCGGCTCGGTCGGGGGGACGGTCTCGGCCGGCGCCGTGGTCGGCGGGGCGGTCGTCGTGGGGAGCGTCGTCGTCGTCGTTGTCGTCGTCGACGCGGCAAGCAGGGCGAGGTCGGCGTTGCTCACCGGGTTGTACCCGCCGTCGGGGATCCCGCATGCGGCGACGCCGATCACGCACAACGGCACGACCGCGGCGGCGACGAGACGCGTCCTGACGCCCCTCAGGCCGGTCATCGTTGCTCCAGGGGGAAGCGGACGACGAAGCGCGAGCCGCCGCCGGGGTGATCCTCCACCCACGCCCGTCCACCATGCGCCTGGGCGTGCTCGGAGACGAGGGCGAGGCCGAGTCCGGTCCCGACCCGAGTGCGCGACGCGGTGCCCCGCGCGTACCGCTCGAAGATGCGCGTCCGTTCGCTGAGCGCGACGCCCGGCCCAGCGTCCTCCACGGCGAGATCGACCGCCGGCGCGTCGGACGCGCCGGAACGCTCGATCGTCACCCGGCTGGGGCCGCCTGCGTGCTGGCGGGCATTGTCCAACAGGTTGACGACGATCCGCTCCAGGCGCCGCTTGTCGACGGGGACGGTCACGTTCGCGCCGGTGCCGACCTCGATCGGCACGTCGCCGAAGCCGTGACGGTCGGCGATCCGGCGCACGACGTCGCCGAGCACGACGTCTTCCCGGTTGAGCTCGGTGACCCCGGCGTCGAGCCGGGACAGCTCGAGCAGGTCGAGGACCATCTGGTCGAATCGGCGGACCTGATTGACGACGACGTCGAGGGCCTGCTGGCTGCGCTCGGGGATGTCGGCGCGGCGGGCGTCCATCACCTCCACTGCGGCGGTCAGCGCGGTGATCGGGGAACGCAGCTCGTGGGATACGTCGGAGGCGAAGCGGGCCTCGCGCTGGATGCGCGCCTGAACCGCGTCGGCCATCTCGTTGAACGACGTCGACAGCCGGTCGAGGTCGGGGTCGGGGTCGCGCGGCAAGCGGGTGTCGAGACCGCCGGAGGCGAGCTCGGTCGCCGCGTCGGCGAGGCGGGACAGCGGGCGGAGCAGGCGACGCCCGGCCCACCACCCGATGGCCGCGGAGAGCAGGGCGGTGCTCGCCGCGCCGACGACGAGCGCATAGGCGATGACGCGCAGGTCGCGTTGGATCGTGGCCAAGGGGAAGACCTCGTAGTACTGCGCGTCCGGATCGGCGAAGACGACGCCGACAGCGAGGTACGGCTGCTCATTGCCGCCGATGCGGAGGTTGAAGTACTGATAGCCGGGACGCCCGTTGGAGACCTCGGTGCGCAGTTCGGTGGGGATGTCGTCGAGGGCGAGCTTGCTCGTATCCTGCCCGAACGGCTGGTCGACGGGCGGGTCGAGGTGCATCACCGCATAGCCGCGGGAGTCGGTGCGCACCGACTCGATCGCCTGCTTCGGAGTTGGCGTCTGGCGCGGCTGGCGCAGGGCGTCGCGCACGATCGTCGCGTTGTCGATTGTCTGTTTGAGAGCGACTCCGCGGCGCTGGTCGATCAGGTAGTTGCGGGTGACGACGTAGGTGACCGCGGCGAGACCGAGGGCGGCGAGCAGGCCGACGACGGAGAAGAACAGCGTGACCCGGACGCGCAGACCGACGACACGGCGGCCGGGGGTCTCACTGTGGTGCAGCACCACTCCAGTGTGGTCCCCGAGAGGCTGGGACCGGGCGCGCACGATGGTGTCCGACACAGTCCCGAGCTTCCCGAGCGACGCGCTGTCCGGTGAGGTACCAGGGGGAGGGAGGTACCTCACCGGGGCAGCGTGAACGGTTGCCATCATGGCGACGATTTGTGACGATGGTCCACTGCGATTGCGCGCTTTGTGTAACAAATCGACCTGCGGAGACCGATGCATTCCCTGCTGTTCATCGAAGACGACGACGCGATCCGCCTCGCCCTACGCCTCGCTTTGGAGGACGAGGGCTACGAGGTGCGCGAGGCCCCCGACGGGCACACCGGGCTGGAGATGTTCTCCGCCGCGGAGCCCGACCTGGTGCTGCTCGATCTGCGCTTGCCGGATATCTCCGGGTTCGAGGTCTGCCGGACGATCCGGGGGAGCTCGATCGTGCCGATCATCATGGTCACCGCTCAGGCGGACACCTACGACATGGTCGCCGGCTTGGAGGCGGGGGCCGACGACTACGTGACCAAGCCCGTCGTGCCCAAGGAGCTCGCGGCGCGGATCCGCGCCCACCTGCGCCGGGTCCAGCTCCACGAGTCGAGCTCGGCCCCGGTCCGCCCGACGGTCTTCGGTGATGTCGAGCTCCGCCGGGAGCAGGGCATCGTGCTCAAAGGTGGCGTGCCGTTGAGCTTGACCAAGACCGAGTTCCGCCTGTTGTGCGAGTTCGCTGATCACGCCGGGATGGTCCTGTCCCGCGACCAGCTGCTCGAGTTGGTGTGGGGGTACGAGTACCTCGGTGACAGCCGCCTGGTCGACGCGCACGTCCGCCGCCTGCGGGTCAAGATCGAGGACCAGGCGGAAGACCCGCACCTGATCGTCACCGTGCGTGGTATCGGGTACCGATTGCAGAGCTGACCCGGGTGGCGAGCTCGTCCCGGCGTTGGGAGAATGAGGCAACACGGACAGTGCGTCCGAGGGTGAGGGACGATGACGGAGTCGGGACCGACCGGTGACGGCCAGCAGGACTGGGTGTACCACGTTGCCGCGCAGCTCGCCGCGGCCGACCTCAGCCAGCTCGGACCG
>CAZQEJ010000084.1:0-14260 GCA_964592165.1 uncultured Ilumatobacteraceae bacterium
CGGCATCACCGAGAACACGGCGAGCCGTGATCTGCGGGCGATGGTCGATGCAGGCGTTCTCGAACCGAAAGGGGAGCGTCGCGGGCGCCTGTACGTCGCCGGCGCTCCGCTACGTGACGCGTGGCAGGCGGTTCGCCAGCTCCGGCCTGGATCGACTCCACGGCGGCAGGCGTGATGCCGTCGCCGCTCCGTCGCGACGCGGCCTGAGGGTGGGGCCCGGCTGCGAGGCGGCGACCCCTCGGTCTACGACCGGTGCGGCCCGCCCCCCGAGGCGCCGGGAGTGGCGTCGGCGACGGCGTGGGCGAACCATCCGGTGATCGTCGTCGGGTGGGTGATCGCCGTGCCGACGACGACCGACCACACGCCCCGGCGGATCGCCTCCGCGGCGTCGGCGGGGGAGTGGATCCGCCCCTCGGCGATCACCGGCACCGTGCAGCGGGCGACCACCTCGTCGATCACCTCCCAGTCGGGTCCCTCCGTCTTCTGCCGTTCCCCGGAGTAGCCGGCGAGCGTCGTGCCGACCACGTCGGCGCCGGCCTCCTCGGCGGCGAGGGCGTCGGCGAGCGATCCGCAGTCGGCCATCGCGATCACCCCCGGATGCTCCGCCTTGAGAGCGCTGATCGTCGCCGCCAGCGAACGCCCATCGGGGCGCACCCGGCGGGTCCCGTCGAGGGCGACGATCTCGACCCCGGTCGCTGCCACCGCGAGGGAGGCCTCCAGCGTCGGAGTGATGTACACCTCCGGGTCGTCGGTCTTGAGCAACCCGATCAACGGGACGCCGAGAACGGCACGCATCGAACGCAGATCGTCGAGACCCTGGGCGCGGATCCCGACCGCGCCACCGAGCACGGCGGCCTGGGCGATCTGGGTCATCGTGCGCGGATCGCGCATCGGCTCGCCCGGGTACGCCTGGCAGGACACGATCAGGCCGCCGCGGACCGCGGCGAGTACCTCGTCGCTCATCGTTCCCTCCCCACGGATCGCTTCTCGGTGAGCATGTCGAACACGGCGCGCGCCGCGCCGAGGAGAGGCGCGTCGCCGCCGAGCTGGGCGGGGACGATCGGAGTCGCAGCGAGAGCGTCGACGAGATCGGCGCGGCACGTGGCGAGGAACGGCTCCCACCACACCGGGCCGGCCTCGGCGACCCCGCCACCGACGACGACGCCTGCCGGATCGAGCGTGGTGATCAGCCCGGCGAGAGCGTGGCCGAGCCCGGCCGCGGCCTCGGCGATCAGCCGGCGCGCCTCGCCGTCGCCGTCCTGTGCACGGGCGACGATCTGCCGAGCAGCGACTGGCTCACCGGTCGCGGCCCGGAACCGGCGCTCGATCGCTGCTCCGGCGGCGAGCGCTTCGAGGTGGCCGTCGCGCCCGCACGGGCAGCGCAGGCCTTCGGCCCCGGGCGTGGGGATGTGGGCGATCTCCCCGGCGAGGTGGTGGGCCCCGGTCCACAGCCGCCCGTCGCGCACGATCGCCCCGCCGACCCCGGTGCCGACGGCGACGACGAGCACCGGGTCGATCCCACGCGCCGCGCCGCACCACGCTTCGCCGAGGGCGTGGGCGTCGACGTCGTTGAGCACGGCGATCGTCTCCACACCCGGGACACGTGCCGCGACACCGGCACGCACGTCGGTACCCACCCAGTCGCGGAACGTGTCCGTCGAGGAGACGATCCGCCCGCGCCCGGTGTCCACCGCGCCGGCGGTGCCGATCCCCACGCCGTCGACACCGCCGAGCTCGGCATCCCCGCCGGCGGCGAGGACCTCGCCGATCAGTGCGCCGACGGCGTCGAGGACGGCGTCCGGACCGATCGCCGCCGGTGTCGGCACGGACCGTCGCACCGAGATCGTCCCGTCGCCGGCGACGAGCGCCGCGGCGGTCTTCGTCCCGCCGATGTCGAGCGCGATCGCTCGGGTCATCCGTGCAGCCCGACCTCGGCGAGCACGGCTTGCACCTCGGCGACCTCGGCGGTCGTCAGCGAGCTCAGCGGATCGGGCATCGTCGCCGAGTCGATCACCCCGAGGCAGGCCAGGGCGGCCTTGAACGCGCCGATCCCGCGCGAGTCGAGCGAGTGGCCCTGGGGCACGACGACGATGTCGAACAACCGCTTCAGGCGGGCCTGCTCGGCGGCGACGGTCGCCCAGTCGCCGGCCTGCGCCGCCTTCCACATCCGCACGTACCCGGCGGGATCGACGTTGGCCAGGCCGGGCACGGCACCGTCGGCCCCGGCGCGGAACATCTCCTCGCAGCGGATCTCGTGCCCGGTGAGCAACTGCAACGGTCGGCTCGCCGCGTCGTTGGCGGCGACGAGGGCGACGAAGTTGTCGTCGTCGCCGGAGGAGTCCTTGACCCCGGCGATCACGCCGTCGCGCCCGAGGCGCAGGAGCAGATCGTTGTCCAGCTTGCGGTGGACGCGTACGGGGATGTCGTAGGCGAACACCGGCGCACCGACCGCCTCGGCAACGATGCGGAAGTGGCGGCCGAGTTCCTCGTCGTCGATCAGCGCGTACATCGGTGCCGTGGCGACGACGGCATCGGCGCCGGCCGCGATCGCTCGCCGCCCGGCGTCGGCCGCTCTCCGCCCGCTCAGCTCGGGAACCCCGACGAGGATCGGGACGCGCCCGGCCGTCCGATCGACGACGCGGCCGAGTACCGCAGCGCGCTCGTCGTCGGTGAGGTAGGCGACCTGGCCGGTCGAGCCGAGGACGAACAACCCGTCGACACCGTGGTCGAGGAGGTGATCGACGAGCCGGTCGAGGCTGGGGACGTCGACCCTGCCGTCGGGGGAGAAGGGGGTGATGATCGGGGGAACGATGCCGCGCAGCGGAGTCATGGATCCTCGGTTGTCTGGTGGGGGGATGTCAGGAGCGCAACACCGATCGGGGAGGGGAGAGCAGCGAGGGCACCGCCCCGAGCAGCGTGCGGGTGAACTCCGAGCGCGGGTTGGTGAACACCTCGTGCGCGGGGCCGGTCTCGACGATCCGGCCGGCGAGCATCACCGCGATCCGGTCGGACACGTAGCGAACCGTGTTGATGTCGTGGCTGATGAAGACGAGCCCGAGGCCGAGCTGGGCCTTCAAGTCGGTGAGCAGGTTGAGCACCTGGGCGCGAACCGACACGTCGAGTGCCGAGGTCGGCTCGTCGGCGACGATCACGTCGGGTTCGAGGGCGAGTGCACGGGCGATCGCCACACGTTGACGCTGACCGCCGGAGATCTGCCGGGGGAGGACGTCGAGCACCGACTGGGGGAGACCGACGAGGTCGAGCAGCTCACTGACCCGCTTGACGCGCTCGGCACGGGTGCCGATGCCATGGACGTTGAGCGGATCGATCAGCGCGTCGCGCACGATCATCCGTGGGTTGAGCGCGGTCGCCGGGTCCTGGAAGACGACCGAGACCGCCCTTCCGAGGCGCCTGCGTCCGGCCCTGTCGAGGTGCATCGGCGCGCCGAAGTAGAGCACTTCGCCGCGTGTCGCCCGCTGAAGGCCGACCATCACCTTGGCCAGCGTCGTCTTCCCGCAACCGGACTCGCCGACGAGCCCGACGGTCTCGCCCCGGCGGACGGTCACGCTCGCCCCGTCGACGGCGATGACCCGATCGGGACGGAACAGCTTGCCCGTGCGGGAGGTGTGCACCACGCTGACGTCGCGCAGCTCGATGACCGGCGGCTCGGATGCCGCGATCGTCGGCGCGTCGGGGACTGGAGTGGGGTCGGTGGTCATCGTCCCTCCCCTGCCAACACCGCCGCGAGCTCGTCGGTGCGGGCGTAGAAGTGGTCCGTCCCGGGAACCTGGCGGAGCACCGGCTTGCTGTCCAGGCCGACCGTCGGGTGCGACGAGCGGGGAGCGAAGCGATCGCCGGCGACGAACTCGCTCGGGGCGGGGACGACACCGGGGATCTGGTGGAGCCGGCCCTCGCCGGCCTCGATCGACAGCACCGCACCGAGCAGGCCGCGGGTGTACTCGTGGATCGGGTTGCCGAGCAGCTCGGAGGTCGCCCCCTGCTCGACGACCTGCCCGGCGTACATCACCGTCACCCGGTGGGCGACCTCGGCGACGAGGGCGAGGTCGTGGGAGACGAAGACCATGGCGAAGCCGAGCTTCTCGCGCAGCTCGCGCAACAGCTGGACGACCTGGGCCTGAACCGTGACGTCGAGCGCGGTCGTCGGCTCGTCGGCGATCACCAGGCGCGGGTTGCGGGTCAGGGCCATGGCGATCAGCACCCGCTGGCGCTGGCCGCCGGACAGCTCGTGCGGATACGACTTCAGCGTCCGCACGGGGTCGAGGCCGACGAGCTCGAGGAGTTCCTCGGCGCTGCGCTGCCCACCGCGCGACGTCAGCTGACGCATCTGCGAGCGGATCAGCATCGACGGGTTCAGGGAGCTCAGCGCGTCCTGGTAGACCATCGCCATCTCGTGGCCGCGCAGCGCGTTGCGCTCCTTCGCGTCCATCGTCAACAGCTCCCGCCCGTCGAAGCGGATCGAGCCGGTGATCCGTGCCGTCGGCGGGAGCAGGCCCATGATCGCCAGGGCGGTCAGCGACTTGCCGCACCCGGATTCGCCGACGAGGGCCATCGACTCGCCGGCGTGGATCGAGAACGACACGTGGTCGACGATGTCGACCGGCCCGTGCGCCTCGGGGAAGCCGATCGACAGGTCCTCGACGACGAGCAACGGGTCGCTCCCGGTGGGGGTGTACACGAGCCGGTCGGTGCGCCGTGCCTCCGCCGCGGCGAGCGCTCCGAGGCGCTGGCCGAGCAGCTCGGCCTGGGCTGCGTTGGCGGCGACGATCACCTCGTTCGAGCCGTTCGTCGACGGATCGTCGGCCGGGTCCAACCGCCGGCGGATGCGCGGCGCGGCGAACGCGTCGGTCAGCCCCTCGGAGAGCACGTTCAAGCTGAGCGTGGTGATCAGGATGAACAACCCGGGGAAGAACGTCACCCACCAGTGGCCGGACAGGAGCAGTTCCTTGCCCTCGGCGAGGATGTTCCCCCACGTCGGTGTGTTCACCGAGGTGATCCCCGCGCCGATGAACGAGAGCGAGGCCTCGAACACGATCGCGTCCGCGACGAGCACGGTGGCGAAGACCATGATCGGCGCCACGCAGTTGCGGGCGACGTGCTTGAACAGGATCCAGCTCGTGCGCGCCCCCATCACCTTCGTCGCCGCGACGTAGTCCTCGCCGAACTGGCTGATCACGTTGGCCCGCACGACGCGGGTCAGCTGGGGTACGTAGAGGAAGGCGATCGCCAAGATGACCACCGGCAGCTTGGACATGCGCGACGACAAGGAGATGACGAGCACCGCGGCGAGGGCGATGCCGGGGAAGCTCATCACGATGTCGAGGACGCGCATCAGGATCTCGGACACGGCCTTGCCGGCGGTGGCCGCGATCGAACCGAGCACGGCGGCGACCGCGAGGGCCACGACGGTGGCGAGCAGGCCGACGCGCAGTGAGACGCGTGCCCCGTAGACGACGCGCGAGTACACGTCGCGTCCGGTCGCGTCGGTGCCGAACCAGAACGTCGAGTTCGGCGAGATCGCCGTGTCGGGGAGCAGCTGTTCGCCGACGCCGCTGATCTCCACCTTGCGCATCTGGATCATGTCCGGCGGCACGAGGCCGGACGCGGAGGGGTTGTAGCGGGCGACGAGCGGGGCGAAGATCGCCATCAAGGTGATCAGCACGAGGATCGTGACGGCGATCTTCGAGGCGAGCGGCAGAGCCTTCCACCCGGGGAGGCGCAGCCCGGGGCGCTGCAACTTGGCGCGGGATTCGGCAGAGAGCATCACACGCTCCTGATCCGCGGGTTGACCAACACGTAGAGCAAGTCGACGATCACGTTGATGACGATGAAGGCGATCGCCACGGTGATCGTCACCCCTTGGACGATGTTCACGTCATTGCGCGTGATCCCCTGGAAGATCAGCTGCCCCATCCCCTGGATGTTGAAGATGACCTCGATCACGACGGCGCCGCCGATCAGGTAGCCGACGCGCAATCCGAGGACGGTGAGGGGGGTGATCAGCGCGTTGCGCAGCACGTTGCGGCCGACGACCACGGCCCGGGGGATCCCCGCGCCGATCGCCGTGCGCACGTAGTCCCGGTCGAGCTCCTCGACCATCGCTGTGCGCACGATGCGGGTCAACGAGCCGGCGACCGGCACGGCGAGGGCGATCGCCGGTAAGAAGATCTGCCGGATGTACTCCCCCGGGTCGTCGAAGAACGGGGTCCACCCGGTGGACACGGCGGGGAACCACCCCTTGCCGCCAGGGATGTCGGCGAACTGCTGGATCAACAACAGGGCCAACCAGAACGATGGCGTCGCCAGGGAGGCGATGGAGAAGATGCGCAGCACCTGGTCGGGCCAGCGGTCGCGGTAGAGGGCGGCGATGACGCCGGCGGGCAGGGCGATGAGCAAGGCGATGATCAGGCCGACGAACGTCAGCTGGAGCGTGACCGGCAGATTCGTGCCGACCATCTTGCGGATCGGGACGCCGGTGAACGATTCACCGAGATCCCCCTTGACCAGACCCCCGAGGTAGCGCCCGTAGCGGACGAGGAGCGGGTCGTCGAGCCCGTGCTCGGAGCGGTAGGCCGAGAGTGCCTCGGCCGAAGCGCTCTCGCCGAGGGCGAGCCGCGCCGGGTCGGCCGTCGACAGCGACATGACGACGAAGACCAGCAACGTGATCCCGAGCACCATCACCGGCAGGGCGACCAGGCGACGGCCGAGCAGGCGGACGAGGTTCGACACGGACCACTCCCTCTACGCGGTGCTGGGCGGGAAGCACGCTTCCCGCCCAGCGGTCGGCGACGGCGAGATTAGAGGGTCGACCCGACGTCGACGAACGACAGCCCGGTGAGGGCGATCGGCTTGAACCCGACGAGCGTCTTGTCGTCGTAGGCCGTCGGAGTCTTGCGGTGGAAGATCGGGTACAGCGGGACCTGCTCGCTGACCAGATCGAAGATCTGATGCCATCCGTCGAGCTGGGTATTGCCGGTCGCCGCCGAGGCGGAGGCGAGCAACCCCTGCACCTTGGTGTAGGAGTCCTGCCCCTTCCAGTGCATCCGGCTGTCGGTCCAGGTGTCGCCGGCGTACCACCAGCGCAGCAGCAGGTCGGCGTCGTTGCCGAACACCGACGGGTCGCCGGGGGCGACGACGATGTCGAACGAGTCGGGGTTGCCGTCGATCGTGCCGTAGACGTCGGCCGACTTCTTCTCCTCGTAGGCCACCGTCAGCCCGGCGGCCTCCAGTGCCTCTTTGATCATCGGGCGCACGGCGGAGAAGAAGTCGTGGTTCGTCGCCAGGACACGCACCTGCTTCAGACCGGTCTCGGCGAGCAGTGACTTCGCCTTGTCCTGGTTGCCGGGGTACTGGGTCGCAGCCGCCTTGTACGCGGGGTGCTCCTTTTGCACGAAGCACGTTGCCGGGGTGGCCAGGTCGGCCATCCCGACCTTGCAGATCTTGTCGTAGTCCAGCGCGTAGAGCACCGCCTGGCGGTTGCGCACGTCGTTCATCGGCGCGCTGCCGCAGTTGAACATCAAGAAGACGAGCCCGAACCCCTGCTCGGCGGCGACCTTCTTCGACTGGGCGAGCGTCGCCAGGTTGGCCACGGGGACGGAGTCGATCGCCTGCACGGTCCCCGAGCTGAGCGCGTTCGTCCGCGTCGAACCGTCGGGGATGATCTGCCAGACCATGTGCGCGGCCTTCGCCGGGTGTGAGCCGGTGTAGGCGTCGTTGCGCTCGAAGACGATCTTCTGCGAGCTCGCTCCGTTGTCGGTCATCTTGTACGGGCCGGTACCGATCGGGTTCAGGTCGAACGCCTTGGCATCCGCGGTGACCTTCGCCTTGGGGACGATCTTGACGACCGACACCCGCTCGGCGACGAGGGAGAACGGGTTCTTCAGCTTGATCGTGACGGTCGTGTCGTCCTTCGCCGTCACCGAGTCGATGAACGGGATGAAGTTGACGTAGAGGCTCTTGTTCGCCGGATCCATCACCCGTTCGAAGCTGAACACCACGTCCTCGGCGGTCACCGGTGTGCCGTCGGAGAAGGCCGCGCCTTTGCGCAGGGTGACCTCGTAGGTGGTGTCGTCGATCTTCTTCGGCAGGTCGGCACCGAGCGCGGCGTAGACCTCCCGGCTCGCCGGGTCGAGCTCGGTGAGCCCTTCCATCGTGTGCCAGTTGGCGGCGACGGTCAGCGCTGCGGTGGTCGTCATCGGGTCGTAGCCGTTGGTCCCGAGCTCGTAGGAGATCGCCGCGTTGATCGTCCCGGATGCGTTCGCCGTGCCGCCCGAACCGCCGCCGGCGGTCGTCGTCGCCCCGCTGGTCCCGGAATCCCCGCTGCCCGCCGTCGACCCCGACGAGCTCGAGCTCTTGCTCGAACCGCACGCGGCGAGCGTCGTGGACAGCGCCGCTGCCGCACCGAACGCGCCGGCGAGCTTGAACAACTGGCGCCGGGAAACGGCGGAGTTCAGGTCTGTCATCGGGGTCCCTCTCCCTCGAACGGACTGAACATCGGACGTCCGATGTCGTATGTCGGTCATTGTGGACTACGCTGCCGGTCCGGTCAAGCAGTTCAGGTCACGCAGTTGTCAGGGGAACCGCAACCAACCGAGGAGCACCGATGGCCATCGCCTCGACGAGCACGACGCGCCCGCGCCGGCTGACCCATACCGCCGAAGCGCTCAAGTCGTTGATCCTCGCTCGCGGTCTGCGTCCTGGTGACCCGCTGCCGACCGAAGCCGAGCTCGTCGAGCTTCTCGGCGTCTCCCGCTCCAACCTGCGTGAAGCGATCCGCTCGCTCGTCGCCATCGACATCCTCGAGGTCCGCCACGGCACCGGCACGTTCATCGGCCAGCTCTCGCTCCGGCCGCTGGTCAACGGTCTCGCGTTCAAGGGCCTCCTGCTGCCCGGCGACGACTTCGCGACGTTGCGGCAGATAGTCGAGATCCGTACCGTGCTCGACCAGGGGCTGGCCGCTGGGGTCGTCGAGCGGTTGGCCGGCGACGACGCCCCCGAGCTCTACGACCTGTGTGAGAAGATGACCGGCGCGGCGGCGCGCGGCGAGACGTTCACCGAACTCGATCGCGAGTTCCACCTCGTGCTCGCCTCTCTCCTCGGCAACGACCTCTACGGGCAGCTCGTCGCCGCCTTCTGGGACGTCCACCAGATCGTCGCCCCCCGGCTCGGGCTGCCCTCGGCGCGCGATGTGGCCGAGACGGCGGCAGCTCACCGGGCGCTGCTCGACGCTGCCATCGCCGGTGATCTCGACCGTTACCGCGCCGCAGTGCACGAGCACTACGCGCCGCTGCTGCGCGTCCTCGACGCCAGCGGCCCGACCGCACCGGCCGCGAGCGAGCGATGAGCGCCCCCTCGGCCTGGCGGATCGTCGGCGGCGACGTGCTCACCCCCGAGGGCTCGCTCAGGGCGCTCGACGTGCAGATCACCGGCGAGCGGATCACCGGGATCCGTCCCCGCGCTGACCGCCCGGCCCTCCCCGGCGACATCGACGCCAGCGGACGGATCGTCGCCCCCGGGTTGATCGACCTGCAGATCAACGGGGGCTGGGGAGCCGACTTCACCGCCGATCCGGCGTCGATCGCCGCGGTCGCCCGGCGGCTGCCCTCGACCGGGGTGAGCGCGTTCGTCCCGACGATCGTCACCGCTCCCGCGTCGCGCCGGGCAGCGGCCCTCGAGGCGTTCGCCGGGCTGCGGCCCGAGCCCGGGGCGGCCCATGCGCTGGGGCTGCACTTCGAAGGTCCGGCGATCTCCCCGGCACGGCGCGGCGCGCACGACGCCCGGTACATCGGGCTCCCCGACCCTGGCGAAACGGCGCTGTGGTCGGCGCAGGCGGGGGTTGCCATCGTCACCCTCGCTCCCGAGCTCGACGGAGCTCTCGAGCTGATCAGCGCCCTTCGCGATCGGGGTGTGGTCGTGTCGATCGGGCACACCGCCTGCACCGCCGAGCGCTTCGCCGAGGCCCGGGCGGCCGGGGCGACGCTGGTCACCCACCTGTTCAACGCGATGGCCGCCTTCGACCACCGCGCCCCGGGGCCGATCGGGGCGACCCTCGCCGATCCCGATGTCGCCGCCGGCCTGATCTGCGACGGCCTCCACCTCGACCCGGTGACCGTGGCGATGGCCTGGCGCTCCCTCGGGATGGAGCGCACGGTGCTCGTCACCGACGCGATCGCCGCGCTCGGCTGGCCGCAGGGAACGACGATCCTCGCCTCTCGCCCGGTGACGGTCGACGCCAGCGGTGTGCGCACCGCCGACGGAGTCCTCGCCGGCAGCAACCTCGCCCTCGACCAGGCGGTGCGCAACCTCGTCGCCTTCACGGGGTGCCCGCTGGCGCACGCGCTGCACGCCGCCAGCGCGGTCCCCGCGGCGGTGCTCGGTCTGCCCGATCGAGGGCGGATCGCCCTCGGGGCGCGTGCCGACGTCATCCTCCTCGACGCGGCCCTGAACGTCGAGCACACGATCATCGGAGGTCTCAGCGCATGGAAGTCGTGATCACCGCGGACGCCGGCGAGGCCGCCGGCGTCGTTGCCGGGATCTTCGCCCGCGTTCTCGCCTCCCGCCCGGCGCCTGTGCTCGGCCTGGCCACGGGGAGCTCACCGCTCGGCGTCTACGGCCGGCTGATCGACGCACATCGGCGTGGCGAGCTGACCGCCGCCCATGCCAGCGCAGTGCTGCTCGACGAGTACGTCGGACTGCCTGCCGACCATCCCGAGACGTATCACGCGTTCATCCGCCGGGAGTTCGTCGACCACGTCGACCTGCCCGCCGAGCGCTTGTTCGGCCCCGACGTCGCCGCCGCCGACCTGCTCGACGCCTGCCAGCGCTACGACCAGTTGATCGCCGATCTCGGTGGGGTCGACGTGCAACTACTCGGCATCGGCTCCGACGGGCACATCGGGTTCAACGAGCCGGTGTCCTCGCTCAGCTCACGGACGCGACTGAAGACGCTGACCGACGCGACCCGCGCCGACAACGCCCGGTTCTTCGAGGGCCGGACCGAGGCCGTGCCCCGGCACGTCGTCACCCAGGGGCTGGGGACGATCCTCGAAGCTCGCCACCTGGTGCTGATCGCCTGCGGGGAGGCCAAGGCGGAGGCGATCGCCCAGGCCGTGGAAGGCCCCCTGAGCGCGATGGTCCCCGCCTCGGTGCTCCAACTCCACCGCCACGCGACGGTCGTCGTCGACGAGGCCGCGGCGGCGGGCCTCCGCCTCGCCGACTACTACCGGGAGACGTTCGCTCACAAGCCCTCCTGGCAAGACCTCTGACGCGTCGGGGGCACCGGCGACCAGGGAACCCCCCCGACCTGCTAGGCAGGCTCGATGGTGAACGAATGGACCGCTCCCCCCGTCGAGCGCACCGATCCGGCCCAGATCAACGGCGAGCGAGCCGCGCTGGAGGACTGGTTGGACTATCACCGCTCGACGCTGCTGAAGAAGTGCGCGGGTTTGACCGCCGCACAACTGAAGCACCGCCCGCTGCCGCCGTCGGGGCTTTCCCTGCTCGGCCTGGTCCGGCACATGACCGAGGTGGAGAGATGGTGGTTCCGCGTCCACGGGAACGGGGAGGAGCTCGATGCCGTCTACGACCCGTCGAACATCGGAGCGGACTTCGACGTCGCCCCCGACGCGGACGCGGCGGCGAACATCGCCGCCTACCTCGCTGAAGTGGCGGCGGCGCGCGCCGCGATGGAGGGCAAGGACCTCGACCTCGTCGTGCCCGCCGGCCCACGCAGCGAGGAGAGCCGGGACATCCGTTGGATCTACGTGCACATGATCGAGGAGTACGCCCGGCACAACGGCCACGCCGACCTGTTGCGCGAAGCGATCGACGGGACGACAGGCGACTGAGGTGCCGAGCCGGGAGTCGAAGGGTCGGACGTGGAATGCGGTCGCCGTCGCCCTCGGGCTCCTCGTCGCGCTGGTGGCCCTCCTCCTGCCGCTGAACTCGTGGGAGAGCACATCGGGGAGGCGAGCACCGCATCTGCGATGATCGGCTGATGCCGACCACCAGCGAGACGCGCGACGCGATGATCGAGGTCCTCGGCGCCGGCGCGATGACACGTGCCGAACTCGTCGACGCGCTCAGCACGCATGGTGCGTCGGGGGGCACGGCCGCGATCACCCGGCGAGTCGACGACGTCGTCCGGCGTGACACGTCCTTCACCGAGCTGGGGGAGCGGATCTGCTACATACCAGCCCTCGTCGACGGTGTCGCCTGGACGGTGCCGGTCGAGGCCGACGACGTGGCGAACGGGTACGTGCGGATGCTCCCTGCGCTGTCGCCGATCGGATGGTGGCTGGTCGAACACGGTGCCGACCTCGTCGACGGCGACGGGTGCGTTCTCGGGCGGTTGGAGGTCGACGACGAGTGGTTCGAGGATCGGGGCGTCGACGTCGTTCGTGGCCCCGACGGTTGGCTGGACTCGTTGGGTGGTGGGTGGGCGATGTTCACCGCCGCGGCCGGATCGATCGTCGTCGAGCGGATCGACCCCCCGCCGGCCGCGACCGACGAGCAACTCCGTGCGTTGCGCACCGGGTTCGCATTGAGAGCGACGACCGACGAGGTCGTGCTCTTCGACGGGGAACGGGCGCAGCTGACCTACGCCGATCTCGAATCGGTCGTCCACGGAGCGCTCCTCACCGATCGCGACGCGTTCGTCGCCACGCCCGTTCCGTACCTCCCCGATCTGGTCGTCGCTGCCGGCTTGGAGCAACGTGGCGAGACGGTCGCCGGTGCCGGGTTCGACTGGGGAGCACTCGACGAGCTGCGCCGGCGCAATCGGATGCGGGCCTTCTACGGGTTGGACGAGCCGCAGATCGACGCGCTGGTGATGACGGTCGGGGCCTGCCGCGCCTACGCATCCGAGGGTGCCGCCGCGCTCGGGCCGGACGAGGACCAGCGCGATCGGGGAGCGATCCTCCTCGCGGCGCTGCTCGAAGAAGGACCCGTCACCAGCGCGTTCTGGAGCGAGTGCGCCGATCAGGACGAGATCACCGATGTCGCTGAGTTCGTCGGCGAGTTGCGGGCGCGGATGGAGGGAGTCCCCCTCGCCGGGGTGTCGTGGCTGGCATCCCGGTGCGCCGAGGCCGAAGGCGACGACCACACCGCCGCTGCCCTCCTGGACGAGATCGTTGCGTCCGGCGCGGACGATCATCCACCGGCGCTGATCGACGCTGCTGCGCTGTACGCCGACCGAGGCGACGCGCCGGGCGCGCTCGATCTCCTCCGCCGGGCCGGCGTCCAGGCCGCGGATCCCGACGACGAACCGAGCGACGGGCAACGGTTGCTCGCCGAAGTCATCGGGTTCGCCCTTCATCGTCCGGCGCCGATGGCGCGGCGCAACGACCCGTGCCCGTGCGGTTCGGGCCGCAAGTACAAGGCGTGCCATCTCGGGAAGGAGCGGCACTCACTCGACGACCGGGCGTCCTGGCTGTGGGACAAGGCGTGCCGTTTCGTCCGCCGCCATGAGCCGTCGCTGCCGGCCGAGATCGTCAGGCGGATCGCCGTGGAGGCGCCCGGCGCGTACCGGGAGCTGCGCTCGTCACCGTTCGCCTTCGACATCGCCCTTCACGACTACGGGATGTTCTCCGAGTTCCTCGAACGGCGGAGCTGGCTGCTTCCCGACGACGAGGCCATCCTCGGCAGGCAGTGGACGCTCGTCGAGCGCAGCGTGTTCGAGGTCCTCGAGGGGCGCGCTGACCGGCTCCGGTTGCGCGACATCGGCACCGGTGACGTGATCACCGTGGTCAACGTCTCATCCACCTCGCCTCCCCGCACGGGGGCCACGATGCTCGGGCGGCCACTCCCCGTCGGTGACAACTATCGGGCCCTCGGTGGGTTCGTCGAGGTACCGCGGCACTTGGTCAACCCGTTGCTCGACGCGATCGGCGCGGACGACAGCGAGGCGTTGATCTCCCTCCTCGCGTCGATGTTCCGCCCGCCACAGCTACGCAACACCTCGGGCGAGGCCCTCTCCTTGCACACCTTGCGTTGGGAGCTGGACGACCCGGCGAACGTCGCCAACGCTCTCGCCGCCGCCGGATTCTGCGGCGACGACGACACCTGGACGATCACTGCCGACACCCCCGGGATGCGCGACGCGATCCTTGCCACCCTTCGGCTCGACCCCGCGGCGGCGACCCTCAGCGCCGAGGTCAACTCCGACGAGCGGGCCGCGCTCGTCGTCGAACGGGTCGCCGCTGCGCTCCCCGGGGCCAGGCTCGTCGCCGACGAGCGGCGCGGC
>CAZQEJ010000085.1:0-1462 GCA_964592165.1 uncultured Ilumatobacteraceae bacterium
GCAGCACGGTGACGGTTCGCTCGACGTCGTCGATCCGGTACAGGACCCGGTAGGTCCCGCGCCGGGCACTGTGGATCCCCGTGAGTTCGTTGCGCAGCTCGCGCCCCACACGACGGGGGTTCTCGACGAGTGATCCGGTGATGAAATCGATGACCGCGGTGGCGACAGGTTCGGGTGACTCCTCGGCGATCGCCCTTGCGGCTGGGCGGGCAACGATCAGCTCGTAGCCCGCGTCGGTCACGACCGCGACGAACGCAAGGCGCGGACGGCGTCGACACCCCGGACGACGTCGCCAGCATTGACCGCTGCCTGTGCCTCGGCAAGCTCTCGGATCGCGTCCTGGTCGCCCAGCAACTCGACGGTCTCTTCGAGGCTGTCGAGGTCCTCGGGGCTGATCAACACTGCAGCCGGTCTTCCGTTGCGGGTGACGACGACGCGTTCGTGCTCGCGCTCGACACGATCGACGAACTCGGAGAAGCGATCCTTCACGTTCCTCAACGAATCAGTCGCCATGGCCATGATTGTGCCACGCCCCACCTGACCCGGCAGCCGGTCGACATGGGACCGGACCTCGCGTCGGACGACGGGATCAAGGACAGACGTCCAGCACGTAGGCCCTCGCCCAAGCGCCTGCGACCGCGAAGGACTCAGCTGGACGTCGCGTCGACCACCGTGACACCCGGAGCCAGATCGATTCGGGCGTACCACACACCAAAGTCCTTGCCGAGCTTGACGCTGGCCGTGACCGTCGATCCGTCCGACAGATGCGCAGTGATCGAGGTCGGGTCAGGGCCCGCCTTGAACTTCGGTTCGAGCGGGTCGGTCGGGGAAGGCTCGATCGGCACCAGCGCCGGTCGAGCGAGCAAGATCACTCCGCCGTCGGTCGGGATCACACCGACGTCGGGGCTCATGAACGAGTCATCGATGCAGCCAGTTCCGACCGGCGTCCGCCAGCACAACTCGGTGCCGCCCTGCGCGGCGGCACGCTCGGAGATGTCGAGGTCCGGGAACCACCTCCAGTAGTTCAGCTTGCTTCCGGCGGGGACGGTGATCGGGCTGCCCACCAGTCCGGTGCCGGGAGGCAACGTCTGGCCGGTCACGGCGATCTGCTCGCTCGCCACGGCCGCGGCGTCACCGACCGAAGTGATGCTGTCACCGTTCGGAACGACGAAGCGAGCCACGCCCCTGCGGTTGATGACCACAAGGCAAAGCAGGGTGACGGCGGCAACGGCGCCTGCGATGAGCGCGAGCCGCGGTCTGCGCCGCACACCCGGCAGACCTGGCATCACATAGCGGGGCACGACCGACCCAGCCTCGAGCCCAGGCCCGTGCCGGGGAAGCGCTCGGGTCCGGTCGGCGTAGTGACGACGAAGTCGTTCTTCCAACGTGGCGTTCATTCGCTGAGCTCCTTTCGAAGGGTGGCGAGTGCTCGTCGAACGAGCGATCTCACGGTGCTCCGCCG
>CAZQEJ010000085.1:1472-14019 GCA_964592165.1 uncultured Ilumatobacteraceae bacterium
GAGCCGCTTGTTGTCGCCACGGCAACCGAGCGAGGACGTCGGACAGCTCGTCATACGCGGCAATCGACGGCTCCGGCGGCGGCAGAGCAGCACGCTTCACAACGGCTTCGTGGCGATGCACGTCTCGACATGCATTCACCACAACAGTTCGGAGATAGGCCGCCGGGTTCCGGACTCGAGTTCGTGAAGACTGGAGCCGGAGGAACGCGTCGTGCACGATCTCCTCAGCCGTCGGCTGGGAGTTCGTCAGCAAGTACGCCACCCGAAGCAACGAGGACCACTCCCGCACGTAGAGCTCGGCGAGCGAGCCGTCGTTCACGGTTGGTTCAGAGCCGGCTGCCATCACGCACAGTTCGACGGCTCAACACACCGTTCCGTTGCACTCGTTCCTCGAGCCTCTCGCCTGATTGGGCCCATCGCCTGCTTCCTTCGAGTCCAGCCACCCCGCGGAAGGAAGGGTCGCGTTCTCCGCATCGAGCACTCGCCCGCGTTGCCGAGGACGAGCGATTCCTCTCACGGTGTGAACCTCGGCGTCGAGTATCACGCGTTGCGCCGCCACCCTGACTTCGGAGCCAGCCGGCGCCCGCAGCCGTTGGCCGATCCGGCTCGGGCGGCGAACACCCCAGGTAGCTGGCGGCGCGAACAGACCTACTGTGCCGAACTGGCACAGGGACCGCACAGCGAGACGGTTCCATACGTCGAACGGCGCCGCGTCGCTGGGGCCTGTGTGAGCTACGGACGTCCACAACGCGCCGATGACAACCAACTGCACCTCCGGCCCTCGACGTCGTCGGACGCTCGATCGTCGGGTCGATTTGATAAGTTCGATTCGGCCATCGACTTGATGTGACAACTTGGAGAAGTTGATAAGTTCGATTCCGAACTCGACCTGCTGATCAACTTTGCGGTCGATCGTCGGAAGGGGAGGCGATGGCTCGAGGACGACCCAGCAGGAGCACCGTCTACCAGCGCCTCGACGACGCGATCACCGAGCTGCGTGAGCGGCTCGGAGGACTCCCCTCGCCGAAGGAGTCCGAGACGATCTGGTCCGACATCTGGCATCTCGAAGCTCACCACTCGACCGCACTGGAGGGCAACACCCTCGTCCTGAGAGAGGTTGCAGCCTTGCTCGAGCAGGGCCGCACCACCAGCGCCAAGCCACTCAAGGAGTACATGGAGGTCAAGGGCTACGCGGATGCGGCCCGCTGGGTGTACAGCCAGGCGCTCGACCCCGACGAGTGGAGCACCGGCGGGCTGATCAGCCTCAACGAGATCCGCAGGATCCACAACATGGCGATGACGCCGGTGTGGGGAGTCGCGCCACACGAACACGCCACCGACGCCGAAACTCCCGGCAACTACCGCGCCCACGACATCCAACCCTTCGCCGAGGGCATGACGCCGCCACCGTGGCCGGACGTGCCGGCCCTGCTGGGCGACTGGGTCGACGACGTCGTGGAACTCGGCACGACGATCGCCGCCGGGGAACCACTCGACGCAGTGTTGCCCGAGGAACTCGCCCGAGTCCACAACCAGTTCGAGCAGATCCACCCGTTCCTCGACGGCAACGGCCGCACCGGCCGGCTCGCCCTCAACCTCATCCTGGTCCGACTCGGCTACCCGCCAGTCATCATCTTCAAGCGCCAACGCGACGACTACCTGCGGGCCATGCGCCGCGCCGACGCCGGCGACTACGGCCCCCTCGGCGAAGTGATCGCCCGGGCGATGTTCGACAACCTCAACCGCTTCATCGTCCCCAACATCGCCGGCCCCGCCCGGCTTGTGCCACTCACAGCGCTGGCCGGCAAGCAGCACACCGTGGCAGCCCTGCGACAGGCCGCCCAACGCGGACGGCTCGACGCCGTACAGGGCACTGACGGGATCTGGCGCAGCTCACGCCACGCCGTCGACGCCTACGACAAGCTCAAGTACACACGCCGACCACCGGCCGGCTGAACCCAGCGAACGCTGCGTCGATGAGAGACGTTCCCGTCCGCCGACCGGACGACCAGACGGTGAGGGGCCGGCCTCCCGGGCGAGCTCCGCGTCGACGGGGGCGGCCCATCCAACCGCCCGGCGGGACGCGACCCGGACAGGGGGCGGTGGCTGCGTCACGTGCTCCAGCGCTGCTTCACGCTGAAGCGACGAGCTCGTGACCGCCCGCTGGCCAGAGGTCGAGCGTCGAAGTAGGTGGCCGAAGAAGTGGCACAGCAAAGCGGCCCAAGTGGCACAGAAGTGGCACAGAACCGGCACAGTCGGGGCGATTCCGGGCGATGTCTGACGCACCCCGACGCCGAGCCGACAGGCGAGAACCGCGACGGCGCATCGAGCCAGGTAGTCAAGAAGTAGGCCTTGACCTGGTGTTTCGTCACTCGATGCGCATACCGGAGATCGCTCGGGCGATAACCAGCTGCTGGATCTCGCTCGTGCCCTCGAAGATCGTGTGGATCTTCGCGTCACGGTGCCAACGTTCGACGGGGTACTCCCGCGTGTAGCCGTAGCCACCGAGGATCTGGATCGCCTCCTCGGTGACGCGCACCGCTGTCTCCGAGGCTTTCCACTTGCTCATCGATCCCTCGGCGTTGCGGAAGCCGCCGTTGCGGGCCAGCCACGCGGCTCGCCAGATCAACAGCCGGCTGGCGTCGATCTCGGTGATCATGTTCGCCAGCTTGAAGGCGATCGCCTGGTTCATGATGATCGGCCGGCCGAACGCCCTGCGCTCCTTGGCGTAGTCCAAGGCGTACTCGTACGCAGCGCGGGCGATGCCCAGGGCCTGCGCGCCGACCGACGGCCGCGTCGCCTCGAACGTCGACATCGCCGGCTGCTTGGCTCCGGTCGCCCCAGCCTCCCGGGCCCGGGCGAGGCGGGCGTCGAGCTTCTCCTTGCCTCCGAGCAGGCACCGCCCGGGGACGCGTACGTCGTCGAGGACGACCTCGGCGGTGTGCGAGGCGCGGATCCCGTGCTTCAGGTACTTCTGCCCCTGGGACAGCCCCTTGGTCCCCGGCGGGACGACGAACGACGCCTGGCCGCGCCCCTTCAGCGCCGCATCGACGCTGGCGACGACGACGTGGACGTCGGCGATGCCGCCGTTGGTGATCCACGCCTTGGTCCCGTTGAGCACCCACTCGTCGGTCGCCTCGTCGTATACGGCGTGGGTGCGCAGCGAGGACACGTCCGACCCGGCGTCGGGCTCGGAGACGCAGAACGCGCCGAGCTGGACCTTGTCCGGCGTGCCGTAGCACTGCGGCACCCACTCCATCACCTGCTCGGGGGTGCCGTTGCCGCTGATCCCGGCCGCGGCCAGGGCGGAGCCCATGATCGCCATCCCGATCCCCGCGTCACCCCAGAACAGTTCCTCGATCGCCACGGGCAGGGTCAGGCCGCTCTGGTCGCCCATCGCGTTCATCAGGAAGTCGACGCCGTAGAGGCCGATCTTCGCCGCCTCCTCGACGATCGGCCAGGGGAACTCCTCCCGCTCGTCCCACTCGTGACCGGCAGGCCGCACGACCGACTCGGCGAAGTCGTGGACCCACTTCTGGAGGGCGGTCTGATCCTCGTTGAGAGACAGTGAGAATTCCGGCATGCCCCTAAGTTACCAGCCGGTAACCGGTGCTGCCACGCGCCCGGGGGCAACGATCGGCCAGCAGGTCCATCGGGCTCACCGCTACTGTCCGCCCTGCCGACAGGAGTGCTGTGATGCGCCATTACCCCCGATCGATCCTCGCCGCCGCGGTCGTCCTCGGCGCGGCTTGCTCGGGGTCGACCACGCCGCCGAGCCCGGTCAGCGGGCCGACGGTCTCGACGACGACGACCGTGGCCACCGTCGCCACGCTCCCTCCCCTGAGCGAAGATCCCGCACTCGCCGCGCAACTGGGGGCGATCGACCCGTCGGGGTGCGACCCGCTCGACGAGCGGGCCTGCCTCCTCCCGTTCCCCTCCGACCTGTTCACCACCAGCGACGCGGCGACGGACACGGACCGGCGTGTCGCCTTCCCCACGCCGGCGATGCCGGTCAACGCGCACGGGATTTCCGTCGACCCCGCGGAGTGGAACCGCAACGACGGCTTCAGCCCGAACACGCCGATCCTCGCCTACGTCGCCGGGCTCGACCCGGCCGCCTCCGGGTTGCCGAGCTGGACCGACCCGATGGCCGGCGCGAACACGGCGAGCCCGGTCGTCGTCGTCGATCTGGCCAACGGCGAGCTCGTCCCCCTGTGGGCCGAGCCGGATGCGAAGGCAACCGACGATGCGGACCGGCTGCTCGTCATCCATCCGGCCGTGCGGCTCACCGAAGGGCACCGCTACGCGGTCGCCCTCCGCCACCTCGTCCTCGCCGACGGATCGCCCGCCGAACCGTCGGCGGCGTTCCGCGCCTACCGTGACCGGATCGCCGGGCCGCAATGGATCGAGGCCCGGCGCGAGCCGATGGAGCAGATGTTCGCCGTGCTCACCGCCGCGGGGATCGACCGGGACGACCTCTTCCTGGCGTGGGATTTCACCGTGGCGAGCACGAGGAGCATCGCCGAGCGAATGGTCCACATCCGCGACGACGCGTTGGCCACGATCAGCGCGGGGCCGATCGCCTTCACCGTCGATGAGGTCGTGCCCGATCCCGATGCCGACGGTTTGATCGCCCGCTCGGTGATCGGCACGTTCGAGGTGCCCAGCTACCTCACCGGGGACGGTTCGCCGGGGAACGGGTTCTTCTACGGCAGCGACGGGCTGAGCGATCCCGACGAGCTGCCCACGGCCAACGGCACCCGCCAGGCGTCGTTCCGCTGCAACATCCCCCACGCCGCGCTCGACCCGGCGAAGGGAAAGTCCCACCTCGTGCTCTACGGGCACGGCCTGCTCGGCTCGAACAAGGAGATCAACGCGGGCAACGTCCGCAAGATGGCCGCCGAGCACGACGTGATCTTCTGCGCGGTGAAGTGGGCCGGGATGAGCGACGACGACATCCCCAACGCGGTCGCCGCGCTCGGCGATGTGTCCCGGTTCCCCACCGTCGCCGATCGCCTCCAGCAAGGCGTGCTCGACGCGATCGTCCTCGGCCGGCTGATGACCGCCCCCGACGGCCTCAGCGCGCACCTGGCCTTCGCCGGGGTGAACGCCGACCTCGATCACCTCGACTTCGACGGCAACAGCCAGGGCGGGATCATGGGCCTGATGCTCGCCGCGGTCAGCCCCGACATCGAACGCGCCGTGCTCGGCGTGCCGGGGATGAACTACTCGATGCTCCTGCCCCGTTCCGTCGACTTCGACACCTACGAGGAGGTGTTCGCCCCCGCTTACCCGAGCGAGCTCGATCGGGCGATCCTCCTCGGGTTGCTGCAGATGCTCTGGGACCGCGGCGAGGGCGGCGGGTATGCCGCGCACGTGACCGACAACCCGTACCCGCGGACTCCGGCCAAGACGGTGCTCCTCGACGTCGCCTACGGCGATCACCAGGTCAGCGAGCTCACCGCGTTGATCGAGGCGCGAGCGATCGGGGCCGCGTACCACGAGCCGGCGGCGACGCCTGAACGCTTGCCGTCCGGGGTCCTGTTCGGGTTGCAGCCGATCCCCGGCTATCCGTACCCGGGTTCAGCGATCATCGTCTGGGATTCGGGCAGCCCGCCGATCCCCCTCGCCCAGCTCCCCCCGCGTGACGGCCACGACCCGCACGAGGACGTCCGCGCCGATCCCGAGGTCCGGCGGCAGAAGGCCGCGTTCCTCTTCGACGACGAGTTGATCGACGTGTGCGACGGGGTGTGCCGCGTCCAACCCACGGACTGAGGCCCGACGCGCCGGGCACCTCGGAGCCCGAGGGTCCGGCCTCACAAAGGGATGCGCAACAACTCGGGAACGACTCTCTTCCAGACGAGCTCCGCGCCGGGCGCGTAGACGTGCACGCCGTCCCAGCGAACGCTCGGATCGGTGGCGGCCGGTGAACCGTCGCACCACTCCGCCGGCCCGTCGATGTAGGTGACGAACGCCGGATCGTCGGCCGCGGCGCGGCGGAGCAACTCGTTGAGATGGGCGGGCCGGGCGTCGTCGGCTCGTTCCGCGTACGGCGGCTCGGCGCTGCCGGGCACGTCGATCGGACGCATGCAGGGCACGGCAAGAAGGGCGATCTTCGTCCCGGCGCGCTTCAGTGCCCCTATCCCGTCGGCAAGCCGGGCGAGGAACGCGTTGTCGAACGGCGGGGTGCCGAAGTCGTAGCGATGCCCGCCGACCTCGACGTCGAACACGTCCCACTCGCCGACGACGACGAGGGCGACTTCGGCTCGGGCGGCACTGGCCGAGGCAGCCCAACGGGCGGCGAGGCGGCTGCACCCGGAGAAGCGGTGGCCACCACCGGGTTGCGCGGTCAAGATCCGCCCGCCGGTCCACACGTCGCACCGGGGTACCGAGCCGTCGGACAGCGTGACGTACTGGTCGATCCCCAGCGGCCGGTTGACGACCAAGCTGCGCGCCTGCCCGTCGCCGACGACGACGACCCGCCGCGGCAGGCGGGGCAGGGTGGTCGTCGGGACCGGGCCGGTGAACACCGCATCGGGGATCGTCGTCGACGCGAACACCGCCGTGCCGTCGAAGCGGACGACCGTCGTGTCCCGGCCGATCACCGGCGGGGTGGCCCGTAGCAGACCGACCGTGACCGCACTGACCACGGTCACCGTGCCGATCACGTACATCGCCAGGGAGACCGTCCAGCGTTGGCGCTCGGCACCCCGGGCGGCACGCCAGCCGCTGATCCATCGTCGCGGCGCGCCTCGCCGGACGGGGAGGAGCACGCCACGATAGGTGATCTCGGTGAGCACCGCGGTGAGCACGAGGGCCAGGCCGAGACGTTGCCGGCTGTCCCCGACGCGGGCGACGACGAACACCGGCCAGTGCCACAGGTACAGGGCGTAGGTCCGCCGGCCGATCTCGACGAGGGGCACGATCGACAGGGCGGCGCGCAAGACGCGCACCCCCGGGTGGGTCGCCGCGGCGACGACGACAGCGCTCAGCACACCGGCCGCGAACAACCCTCCGGGCAGCACCCGCGGTCCGCCGACGCCGGCCAGGGGCACCCGATACGTACCCACCCCCTGCATGTGCAGGCGCATCGCCAGCGCTCCGAGGCCCGCAACAGCAAAGCAGCCGAGCGCGTCGAGTCCTGGTACCGGCCGACGGGCGCGCGTGCCCGCCCACGGCGCCCAAGCCAGGGCCAGCGCCGCGCCGAGGCACAATCCGCCCATCCGGGTGATCGTCGACAAGTAGGCGAAGTTCGCCGGCAACGTCTCGTGGGGGTCGAACACCGCGGCGGTCAGCGCGCCGGCGAAGAGGGCCGCGACGACCAACACGGCAACGCTCGGCAGTCGCATCTCCTCGCCACGGGACACGGCCCAGGCGAGCAGCGGCGCGGCGACCACCCACCACTGGGCTTCGACGGCGAGCGGCCACAGGTGGCGGAGCAACGGGAGCGGATCGGGAGCGGCGAAGTGACCGATGTGGTCGAGGATCTGCCGCCAGTTGCTGATGTACAGCACCGCGGCGAACGCATCACCGCGCAGGCGGCCGAGCGCCGCCCGGTACCACACACTCGCCGCGACCGTCGCCCCGATGATCACGATCCACAGCCCGGGGAAGCGATCGCGGGCGTAGTGCCGCCACACCCCGGCGACGGTGCTCAGCGGCGAGCTGAGGGCGAACGTGCGCAGGCGGGCGGTGACCAGAAAGGCGGCGACGACGAAGAGGACCTCGAGTCCACTGAAACCGCCGGGCAGCCACTCCAGCCCGGCGACCCCGGCGAGACGCAGGTCGCCGACGACGACCGCGAGCACGGCCAAGGCGCGCAAACCGTCGAGCGCGGGCTCGTTGGCCAACCGGTCGTAGCGACGCGCCGGGGCGGCCAAGGCTCCCGTGCTCGGGTGGCGCAACGCAGCGGGATGGAACGGACGGGGCACGGCCCGACCATGCTTGCAGACGCGATGCTCAGGTCGTGGTGACCAGCATCCCGTCCGTGGTCGTGGCCAGGACCGCCGCGGCGCACAGCCCGGCGCCGAACAGGTACGGCGAACCGATCGCCACGTGCTGGTAGAGGAAGCCGGCCAGCGGCGGGCCGGCAACGCGCCCGACGGCGATCACTCCCTGCTGGAAGCCGAGAGCTTCTCCTCGTCGATGGTCGGGAACGCTCGTCGACACGATCGTCGTCAGCGTCGGGGAGACGAGCCCTTGACCGATGGTCAGCAAGGCGAGGGCGACGACGAGCAGCCACCAGCTCGCCGCCCAGGCGAGCAGGGCGAGGCCGGCGACGTTGAGCAGCAGGCCGCCGCGCAGCGACGGTCGTTCCCCGAAGTGGTGGGTCACCGGTGCGATCAGGCGCCCCTGAACGGTGACGAGGAGAATGCCGATGCCGACGAACACCGCGGCGACCCCGCCTTCGGCGAGCCCGAAGCGCTTCCCGGCAAGGAGGGAGAACGTCGCCTCGAAACCGCTGAAGGCGACGATCGCGACGAACCCGGTGATCGCCATCGACCACACCCGGGCCCCGCCGGGCGAGCGCTCCCGGTGCGTGCGCAGGTGTGCCGGGCGCGTCTCGGGGAGGCGGGCGAGGGCGGCGATCCCGTTCAGCCCGGCGATCACCGCGGCAACGTAGAACGGGACGTGGGGCCCGCCGAGCGCGGCGAGCCCACCGAGCGCGGGACCGACGACGAACCCGACACCGAAGGCCGCGCCGAGCAAGCCGAGCAGCCGGGGGCGCTCTGCCGGGGGGGCGACGTCGGTGACCGCTCCTTGGGCGACGGCGACCGAAGCGCCGCTCGCGCCGTCGATGATCCGCCCGAGGAACAGCAACGGCAACGAGCCGGCCGCTCCGGTGAGGAAGCTGCCGAAGGCGGTGCCGAACAGCGAGACGATGATCACGGGCTTGCGCCCGACCTTGTCGGAGAGCCGCCCGAGCAACGGCGAGCAGATCAGCTGAGCGAGGGAGTAGGACGCGAACAACAAGCCGACCTGCACACCGTTCGCGCCGAACCGTTCGGCGTAACGGCCGAGGATCGGGACGATGATCCCGAACCCGACGAGGTCAAGGGCGACGGTCGTCCAGATCGCGCCGAAGCCCTTCGGCAACGGAGTACGTGCGGAGCGGGACCGGTTGCTCACGAGCGGCGGACGGTCGTGCCCTGCTTGGTCGTCTCCACCACCCAGCCGTCGGCCTGCAGCGCGGCGCGCAGCGCGTCGGCGGCGGCGAAGTCCTTGGCCGCCCGGGCACTGTCCAGTTCGGCGGCACGGGCGAGGACGTCGGCTGGGATCTCCTCTTCGGTGCGCAGCACGACGCCGACAGCCGAGGTCAGCTCGATCACCGTGGCCAGAGCGCTCGCCGCCGCGTCGTGATCGCCGGCGTCGATCGCCGCGTTGCCCCGCCGGCCGGTCTCGAACACGACGGCCATCGCCCCGGCGGTGTCGAGGTCGTCGTCCATCCGCGCCCGGAACGCGTCGAGCATCTCCGGGTCGGGTTCGCCGGGAGCGATCCCCGCCGCCTTCGCCCGGCGGGCGAACGTGTCCAACCCGGCGAGGGCACGCTGGGCCGCGCCGATCGTCTCCACGTCGACGCGCACCGGGGAGCGGTAATGGCTCTGGAGGAGCAGCATCCGGTAGCTGCGCGGGTCCATCGTCTCGATCAGGTCCAACAGGTTCGTGAAGTTGCCCTTGCTCTTGGACAGCTTCTCCCCCTCCGCGTCGACGACGAACGCGTGGTGCATCCAGTGGTTGGCGAAGCGTTTGCCGAGGGCGACGGCCTGGGCCCGTTCGTTCTCGTGATGGGGGAAGCGCAGATCGGCCCCACCGGAATGCAGGTCGAAGCCCTCCCCGAGCAGTCCGAGGCTCATCACCACGCACTCGCTGTGCCACCCCGGCCGACCATCGCCCCACGGGCTCGGCCAGCTCGGTTCGCCGGGCTTGGCCAGCTTCCACAGGGCGAAGTCGGCCGGGGAGCGCTTGTTCGCCGCGCCGAACACCTCCCGTTCCCCGCCGCCGGCGAGCATGTCCTCCAGGCGTTGATGGGCGAGCAGCCCGTAGTCGGAGACGGTGCTCACGTCGAGGTACACGCCGTCCTCGACGACGTAGGCGTGGCCGGAGTCGACGAGCTGGCCGATCATCGCGACCATCTGCTCGACGTACTCGGTGGCGTGGGGGACGTCGGTCGGGCGGAGCACGCCCATCGCGTCCATCGCTCGCCACCACACCGATTCGCACCGCTGCGTGATCTCCTGCCACGGACGTTGCTCGGTGTTCGCCCGGTTGATGATCGCGTCGTCGATGTCGGTGATGTTCGAGACGTGGCGGACCTCGACGCCGGTCCACTCCAGGTAACGGCGGAGGATGTCGTAGACGAGCGTCGCCCGGCCGTGGCCGAGGTGCGGTGGGCCATAGACCGTCGGCCCGCAGACGTACATGCTCACCTTGCCGGGCTCGCGCTGGGCGAGCGGGCGGACCTCACCGGTGGCCGTGTCGTAGAGGTGGAGCACGGTCGGCCAGCGTAGGCAGGCGGAGACCCCACGCCACCAGATCACGGCGTCGTGCACGGCGCCGGAAAGCCGCTGGGTCGGCGGTCGGTCCAGCTCGTAGCCTTTGCCATCTATGGCGATCCCTGACAAACCGTCACTGGACGGAATCGAGGCCGGCCTGATCGAGCGCTGGGAGTCGGAGGGCACGTACCGCTTCGACCGCAGCGCGACGCGTGATCAGGTGTTCGCCATCGACACCCCGCCGCCGACGGTCAGCGGCTCGTTGCACGTCGGCCACGTGTTCTCCTACACCCACACCGACTGCGTCGCCCGCTACCAACGGATGGCCGGCAAGCAGGTCTTCTACCCCGTCGGGTGGGACGACAACGGTCTGGCCACCGAGCGCCGGGTGCAGAACTTCTACGGCGTGCGCTGCGACTCGACTCTGCCCTACGACCCGGCGTTCACCCCGCCGGCCAAGCCGGACTCGAAGAACGAGGTGCCGGTCAGCCGGCCGAACTTCATCGAGCTGTGCAAGGAGCTCGTCGCCACCGACGAGGAAGCGTTCGAGGCGCTGTTCCGCCGGCTCGGGCTGTCGGTCGACTGGAGCTTCCTGTACACCACGATCGACGACCACTGCATCCGCACGTCACAGCAGGCGTTCCTCGCCAACCTGGAGCGCGGCGAGGCGTACTCGATCGACGCTCCGACGTTGTGGGACGTCGACTACCAGACCGCGGTCGCCCAGGCGGAGCTGGAGGACCGGGAACAGGCGGGCAACTACCACAAGCTCGCCTTCCACCGCACCGACGGCGGGGGCGACGTGCTCATCGACACGACGCGCCCGGAGTTGATCCCGAGCTGCGTCGCCCTCGTCGCCCATCCCGACGACGAGCGTTACCAACCGTTGTTCGGCAAGGTCGCCGTGCGCACACCGCTGTTCGGGGTCGAGGTGCCGGTCCTCGCCCACCACCTCGCCGAGCCGGACAAGGGCACCGGGATCGCCATGATCTGCACGTTCGGCGACGTCACCGACGTGACCTGGTGGCGCGAGCTGCAGTTGCCGACGCGGGCCGTGATCCGCCGCGACGGGCGCCTGCAGGCCGCCACGCCGGAGTGGATCACGACCGACGACGGCGCCGCGGCGTACGCCGAGCTGGCCGGCAAGACGGTCAAGCAGGCCCAGCGGCGGATCGTCGAGATGCTCGCCGCGTCCGGCGAGATGCTCGGCGATCCCCGGCCGATCACCCACCCGGTGAAGTTCTACGAGCGCGGCGAACGCCCGTTGGAGATCGTCACCAGCCGCCAGTGGTACCTGCGCAACGGGGGCCGCGACCAGGCGCTGCGCGACGAGCTGCTCGCCCGCGGCGACGAGCTCATCTGGCACCCCGCGCACATGCGCCACCGCTACACGAACTGGGTCGAGGGGCTGAACGGCGACTGGCTGATCTCCCGCCAGCGATTCTTCGGCGTCCCGTTCCCCCTGTGGTACCCGATCGACGACGACGGTGTCGTCGACCACGACCACCCGATCGTGCCGGCGTCGCTGCCCGTCGACCCGTCGACCGACGTGCCTCCGGGCTACCGGGCCGACCAGCGCGGCCAGCCGGGCGGCTTCGCCGGCGATCCGGACGTGCTCGACACGTGGGCGACGTCATCGCTGACCCCGCAGATCGCCGGGCGTTGGGTGTCCGACCCGGACCTGTTCGCCCGCGTCTTCCCGATGGACGTCCGCCCCCAGGGTCACGACATCATCCGCACCTGGCTGTTCTCCACCGTCGTGCGCTCCCATCTCCAGTTCGGGTCGTTGCCCTGGACGCACGCCGCGCTGTCCGGGTGGATCCTCGACCCGGACCGCAAGAAGATGTCCAAGTCGAAGGGCAACGTCGTCACCCCGATGGAGTACTTCGAGCGCTACGGCTCCGACGCGGTGCGCTACTGGGCGGCCAACGCCCGTCCAGGGATCGACACCGCGTTCGACGAAGGGCAGATGAAGATCGGGCGCAAGCTGGCCACGAAGCTGCTCAACGTGACGAAGTTCGTCCTCTCCTTCGGCTCGCCGGAGCCCGGCGCCG
>CAZQEJ010000086.1:0-13780 GCA_964592165.1 uncultured Ilumatobacteraceae bacterium
ACCGACCGGGAGCCGACGGTGATCGACGGGATGCTCCTGCCGCCCGAGCAGTGGGGCGTGCGCTGCATCTCGATCGGCTACTTCGTCCCCGAGGGCCAGGCCGTGATCTGGCGTGGGCCGATGCTGCACAAGGCGCTCGAGCAGTTCCTCACCGACGTGTACTGGGACGAGCCGGAGTTCCTGTTGATCGACATGCCCCCGGGCACCGGCGACATCGCGATCAGCCTCAGCCAGTACCTGCCGCGCGGTGAGGTCTACGTCGTGACCACGCCCCAGCCCGCGGCGCAGAAGGTCGCCCGCCTCTCCGCGGCGATGGCGGAGAAGGTCAACCTGCCGGTCAAGGGTGTGATCGAGAACATGAGCTGGTTCACCGGCGACGACGGCACGCGCTACGAGCTGTTCGGCAGCGGTGGCGGCGCCGAGCTCGCCGAGGAGCTCGAGGTCCCCTTGCTCGCCCAGCTCCCCTTGATCCCCGCCCTGCGCATCGGCAGCGACGAGGGCAAGCCGGTGGCTGCCGTCGCCCCGGACAGCGAGGCCGGCCGGGCGTTCACCGAGCTGGCCCAGAAGATCGCCGTCCATCTCAAGCCGCGCCGGGCGTACCTCAAGGAGCTGAAGGTCGTCTGAGGCGCCGCAGGGCGCGCGACGCGGTCGCTAGGCTGCGGGCCGGCCAGGCGCCAAGGAGGCAGCAGCGTTGGACGTGCGCATCGGAGTCATCGAAACCGCCCGTGAGGTCAGCCTGGAGATCCCCGACGACGAGCGCGACGAGACCGTGGCCAAGGTCGAGGCGGCGCTGAAGGGCGCGGTCGACGTGCTCTGGCTGACGGACAAGAAGGGCAAGCAGGTCGCCATCGCCGCCTCACGCCTGGCCTACGTCGAGATCGGATCGCCGGACGGCGACCGGCGGATCGGGTTCGGGAGCTGAACGCCGCGGCCGGTACGAGCGCCTCGTTCGGACGCCGGCTGCTGTTCGTCACCGGCAAGGGCGGGGTCGGCAAGACGACCGTTGCCGCGGCGATCGCCCGCCTGGCGGCGAGCGACGGCCAGCGCGTCCTGCTCTGCGAGATGGACGCGAAGGGCGACATCGCCGCCGCGTTCGACACCGAGCCACTGCGCTTCCAGCCCCGCGAGGTCGAGCCGGGGCTGTCGGCGATGGCGATGTACACCGAGGACGCGCTGCGCGAGTACCTCCGCCTGTTCGCCAAGGTGCCGACGCTGCTGACCAAGATCGGACCGCTGGCACGCACGTTCGACTTCGTCGCCGACGCCGCGCCCGGCGTGCGCGAGATCCTCTCCGTCGGCAAGTTGTGCTACGAGGTGCGCGAGCGGCATTACGACGTCGTCGTCGTCGACGCCCACGCCTCGGGGCACGTGCTCAGCGAGATCGACGCGCCCCGCGCCATGCAGCAGTTCGTCAAGGTCGGGATGATCCGCGAGCAGACGATGTGGATGAGCCGCCTGCTGGAGGACCCGGCGACGACCGGGGTCGTGGTCGTCACCACCCCAGAGGAGATGCCGGTGACCGAGACGCTGGAGCTCGTCGAACGGCTCCGGGCGACGACGAAGGTCTCCCTCGCGGCGATCGTCGCCAACCGGGTTCTCCCCGAGCCGTTCGGCCATGGGGAAGAGGCGATCTTCGCCGCGATCGAGGACCGCGGGGGTCGCGAGCTGCTCGTCGGGGAGATCGGGCCGGCGGTCGGCACCGTGCTCGACGCGGCGAGTCTCGCCGTGCGCCTGCGCCGGCGCGGGGCGAGCCATCTCGCTCGCCTGCGCGAGGGGCTCGGCGCGCTGGGGGCGACGCCCGACGCGCAGATCGTCTACGTCCCGGAGCTGTTCGCCCGTTCGGCGGGCCGGCGAAGCATCGAGCTCGTCGCCGCGGCGCTCGCCGAGGAACGCTGATGGCCCGCCGCAGCCGGCCGAGCGGCACGGCGATCGAGTCGCTGCTCGCCGCGAAGGAGGTCGTCATCGTCTGTGGCACCGGTGGGGTGGGCAAGACGACGACGTCGGCGGCGATGGCCGCGATGGCCGCGGCCGAGCTCGGCGGGCGGGTGTTGGTGCTGACGATCGATCCTGCTCGCCGCCTGGCCCAGGCGATGGGCCTGACCGAGCTGAGCGATGCCGAGGTGCGCGTCGCCCTGCCGGCGCGTGCCGGGCGCGCCCCGCGCGGCGAGCTGTACGCGGCGATGCTGGACACGTCGCGGGCATGGGACGCGCTGATCACCCGCTACGCGCCCGATGCCGCATCGGCGGCCAAGGTGCTGGCCAACCCGCTGTACCGCAACCTGACCTCACGCTTCGTGCGCAGCCACGACTACATCGCCATCGAGCGGCTCTACGAACTGCACGCGAGTGGCCGGTACGACCTGGTGATCGTGGACACCCCGCCGTCGCGCCACGCGCTCGACATCCTCGACGCGCCGGCACGGATGAGCGAGTTCTTCGGCAGCCGCCTGCTGCGCTGGTTGACCGTGCCCGTGCGCAACCGGGTGTTGAGCGTCGCCTCCCGGCCCTTCTACCAGGTCGCCGACCGCATCCTCGGCTCCAGCTTCCTCGCCGACATCGCCGACTTCTTCGTCCTGTTGCAATCGATGGAGCACGGTTTCGTCCGCCGGGCACGGGAGGTCGAGCGGCTGCTCCACGATCACCGCTGCACGTTCGTCGTCGTCTCCACCTTGGAGGCCGCGTCGCTCAGCGAGTCGCATGCGTTCGCCGCCGCGCTGCGCGAACGGCAGCTCCACCTCGGCGCGTTCGTCGCCAACCGGGTCCTGCCCGCCGCGCTGCGCCGCTCGGCGGCGGCGAAGGCCGCGGCTCAGCTTCGTCACCGCCGGGAACCACTCGCCGAGCGCTTGGCGCCGATCGTCGACGCGCCGGCGGGCCGGGTCGCCGGCGTGCTGGATGAGGTCGCCGATCGCTTCGACGACCTGGCGGTGGTCGCCAAGCGGGAAGCGGAGCGGTTGGCCGAGACCGAGGCGCTCGCCGCCGTCGTGGCCACCGTGCCCCTCGTCGGGGAGGAGATCACCGACATCGGTGGCCTGTTGGGTCTCGGGGTGCACCTCTGGCGCTGAGCTTCATCCGGCACAATGACAGCCCGGAGGAGGCACCGTGGCAACGCTCGCCGAACTGACCCGACAGCACACCGACCTACGCCGTGACGAGGTCGACCACCTGCAGAAACTGGTCGGCGACTGGGGATTGCTCGCCGACTTCTGCTTCGCCGACCTGCTCCTCTACGCGCGCGCGGCCGACGGGCGATGGTTGATCGTTGCCCACGTCCGCCCGGCGACCGGTCCGACGCTGTACCAGGACGACCGCGTCGGCTCGGCGGCTTCGGCGGCGGAGGGGGCGATCCTCGACCGGGCTGCGGGCGAGGTCTCGATCACCGGCGGAGAGGTCCCCGCGGATCCCGAGCCGACGCAGGTGCTGGCGATCCCCGTGCGCTGCGGCGAGCGGACCCTGGCCGTGCTGACCCGGGAGTCGTCGACGGGAACGAGCCGGCGCACCGGAGAGTTGGAACGCGCCTACCTGTCGATCTTCGACCGCTTGGCGGCGATGACCGCCGAGGGCAGCTTCCCCTTCGAGGGACGGTGGGGCACGATCACCGCCGCGCCGCGCGTCGGTGACGGGGTGATCATCCTCGACGCCGACGTGCGTGTGGCCTACGCCTCGCCGAACGCGGTCTCTGCCTTGCACCGGATCGGGATCAACGCCAACGTGCTCGGCCTGCGCCTGGCCGAGATCGGCATCGACGACTCGACGGTCCGCGCCAGCTACGAACGTGGCGAGCCGGTGATCGAGGAATCCGAGCACGACCCGGACGTCACCCTGCTGACGTACTCGATCCCGATCCTGGCCCACGGGGCGATCACCGGCGGTGTGCTCCTCGTGCGTGACGTCTCCGAGCTGCGCCGCCGCGATCGCCTGCTGCTGTCCAAGGACGCGACGATCCGCGAGATCCACCACCGGGTGAAGAACAACTTGCAGACGATCTCTTCCCTGCTCCGCTTGCAGGCTCGCCGGCTGACCGCGCCGGAGGCGAAGGCGGCGGTCAACGAGTCGGTTCGCCGCATCCGCACGATCGCTCTCGTCCACGAGACGCTGTCGCGCGAGGCAGGTGAGGACGTCGCTTTCGGCGACATCGTCCGGCCGTTGCTGCGGCTCGTCGAGGAGGGCCTGCAGTCACCGGACCGGCCGGTGAGCTTCGGCGTGTCCGGCGACGGGGGCAAGCTCCCCGCGATCATCGCCACACCGCTGTCGGTCGTGCTCACCGAGTTGCTCCAGAACGCCGTCGACCACGGCTTCCCCGACGGCAGCGGCGGCGGCAGCGTGCACGTCGAGTTGGCTCACGACGCGTCCGAACTGACGATCACGGTGACCGACGACGGGGTCGGCGTGGCCCCCGACTTCTCCTTGGACAATGCCACCGGGCTCGGGCTGGTGATCGTCCGCACCCTCGTCACCTCCGAGTTGGCGGGGACGATCACGATGGACCCGGCAACGGCGGAGGATCTCGCCGCGGCCGGGCTGACCCGGCGGGAGCAGGGCACGGGAACCGTCGTCCGGCTCAGCGTGCCGACCGATCCGGCCGCACGCTGAGCAGCGCGGGTCAGCCGGCGGCGACCTTCGCGGCCTTGTTCCGGGCGGCGATCTCGCGGCGCATCACGCGCCGTTCCTCCTCGCTCGTGCCTCCCCAGATCCCCGAGTCCTGGTTGGTCTCCAGGGCGAACTCGAGGCACTCCTGGCTCACCGGGCATTCCGCGCAGACCTCTTTCGCCCGGGCGATCTGGATCAGCGCCTGACCGGTCGTCCCCACCGGGAAGAACAGGTCCGGATCGGTGTCACGGCAGAGCGAGTACTTGCGCCAGTCGTAGCGAGCGTGTGCGAGCGCGAGGCTGGAGGCAAGGATGGTCACGTTCGACTCCTCGTGTGTGATGCCGTGTTGCGGTGCCGTGGTGGTGGCCTGTGGATGCCGTGCTTGTGATGGCGTTCACGATCTGAGGCCGCGGTGAAGGGCTCAGGGCTTGGCGGGGCCGTCGGCACGCTAGACCGACCCTCGGGTCGCTGACAAGGGTTTCTCCGAGGAACATCGTCAGAATGTCCCCGATCAGGAGGTGGCATGTGCCACGTGTCTTCGCCCATCGTGGGGCGTCGCAGCGCGCCCCGGAGAACACCCTCGAAGCGTTCCGCCTCGCCGCCGAGCTCGGCGCCGACGGCGTCGAGCTCGACGTGCGGCGCAGCGCCGACGGATTTCTCGTCGTCCACCACGACCCCCATCTCGGCGATGGGCGGCTGATCGCGGCGACGCGGCGGGCCGAGCTCCCCGGATCGGTGCCGACGCTCGGCGCCGCGCTCGACGCGTGCGAGGTGTTCGCCGGTGGTGATTGGCGGGTCAACGTGGAGATCAAGAACGACCCGGGGGATCCCGACTTCGATCCCGCCGACGCGATCGCCGATCAGGTCATCGCCGAGCTCGTCGCCCGCGACCGCGACGACCGGTGGCTGATCTCCGCGTTCCGTTGGGAGGTGATCGAGCGGTGCCGTTCCCTCGCCCCGGCGATCGGGACGGCCTGGCTGTCCATCGAGGTCCCCGCCGGCACCCCGGAGCGCCTCGCCGCAGCGGGGCACCGGGCGCTGCACCCCTACTACCGGCTGCTCGACGAGGAGGTCGTCGCCCGCTGCCACGCATCGGGGGTGGAGGTCAACGTGTGGACCTGCGACAGCCCCTCGGCGATCCGCCGTCTCGCTGGGTGGGGGGTCGACGGGTTCTGCACGAACGTCCCCGACGTCGCCCGCGAAGCCCTCGCCTGAGGGTTCCGAACCCGGCGCCTCAGGCGGCGCCGGTCACCGCGCCGGGATCGATCAGGCGGACCGCGGCGGGAACGTGACGGAACTCGAGACGGTCGGTCTCGCCGAGGTAGTCCCCGTCGAGCTGGTAGGGGAACGGCTCACCGGCGCTGATCGTCAGCGCGCCGAGGTCCGCCTGCACGTCGAGCGTCGCCGACGGTTTGACCCCGCCGCCGCGTAGCGCTCCGCCCAGCCCGCGCAGGATCGACGACGCGGTCATCGTCCGGAACGTGATCGCCACCAGGCCACGCTCGAGCGTGGCCGCCGGGGACAGGTCGAGCGGCCGGTTGCCGAGATACGTGTAGGGGTTGGTGTTCAACACGATCGTGAAGTAGCCGTCGTCGACCCCTCCCGGGCGCCCGGCGAAGCGCAGCGCGAAGTGCGGCCGCCGGCGGTCGTAGCCGATCGCCCAGGTGCGCAGCGCGGCCCAGATGAACAGCGGGTGCCCGGCCCAGCGCTTGGCCGCGGCGTGACGTTCGACCGTCTTGACCACCGCGGCGTCGAAGCCGACCCCGGCGTGGAAGCAGAAGTACCGGCCGTTGACCTTGCCCAGTCCGATCGGGTGGATCGCGTGGGGGTCGGCGAGGGCGGTGACGAGCTGGCGGACCGCAGCGACGGGGTCGTTGGACATCCCGATCGACCGGGCGAAGACGTTCGTCGAGCCGCCCGGCAGGACACCGAGCGCGGTCGCCGTCCCGGCGATCCCGGTCGCGACCTCGTTCAACGTGCCGTCCCCGCCGAATCCGACGACGGCGTCGACCCGGCGCCGGGCCGCGTCCTGGGCGAAGCGGGTTGCGTGGCCGCGGCGATTCGTCTCGACCACGGTCACGTCGTGCCCCCGGGACAGCTCACGCTGGACGACGACGGTGTTGCGCGCCGTCACCGACGAGGCGAAGGAGTTGACGACGAGCAGGATCCGCAAGCGGCCCGACGGTAGCACCCGAGCTGCGCCTGCCGGCCGGGACCGACCCGCCGGGCGATTGCCGCGGTGGTCGGTCGATCAGCAAGAATGTGCGCCCATGAACGTGATCGTGTGCGTGAAGCAGATCCCCGACCCGGCCGTGCCGGGCGAGCTGGATCCGGCGACCAACACGCTGAAGCGCGACGGCAAGCTCATCTTGGATGAGTCCGACAGCTACGGCGTGGAGATGGCCCTGCAACTCGTCGACGCCGCCGGCGGTGGTGAGGTCAGCCTGGTGTCGATGGCGCCCAACGGCGAGGTCTCCGGATTGCGCACGGCGTTGGCCATGGGTGCGGCGAAGGCGGTCCTCGTCTCCGACCCGGCGCTTCAGGGCTCCGACGCCCTGACGACGGCGAAGGTCCTCGCCGCGGCGATCGGCCGGATCGGCGGGGCGGATCTGGTGATCGCGGCGACGGAGTCGAGCGACGGGTATACCGGGACGGTTCCCGAGCAGATCGCCGAAGTGCTCGGCTGGCCGTCGGTCACCTTCGCCAAGAAGGTCACCGTGAGCGGCGGCTCGCTCGAGGTCCAGCGCCAGACCGAGGACGGCTACGACGACGTCACCGCCCCGTTGCCGGCGTTGATCTCGGTCACCGCCGGGGTGGTCGAGCCGCGCTACCCCAGCTTCAAGGGGATCATGGCGGCCAAGTCGAAGCCGGTGGACGCGGTCACCGCGGCCGATCTCGGGGTGACCCCGGTCGGCTGGGCCGGAGCCGGCCAGCAGATCGCCAGCGTGGCTGCCGCCGAGGCGCGCCAGGCCGGCGAGATCGTCGAAGACGACGGCGAGTCCTTCACCAAGGTCATCGCCTTCCTCGAGAACCTGAAGGTGATCTGAGATGGCTGTTTCCAACATCTGGGTGTTCGCCCAGGAAGCCAAGGGCGCGCCGTCGTCGGCGACGCTCGAGCTGCTGACCAAGGCCCGTACGCTCGGCGGCGCGGTCTGCGCCTTCGTCGGCGGGGACGCCTCGGCGATTGCCGCTGCACTCGGCGAGTACGGGGCGACGAAGGTCTACGCCACCGGTGATCTCGGGGGGAAGCTTCCCGGTGCCGCGGTGGCGGGGGCGATGAAGGCCGTGATCGACGGTGGTGACACCCCTGATCTGATCCTCTTCCCCCAGAACTACGAAGGCCGGGACATCGTCGCCCGGCTGTCGGTCAAACTCGACCGGACGGTGCTGACGAACAACGTGGACATCACCGCCGATGGTGACACCGTCTCGGTGACCACCCCCGTGTTCGGCGGGAACACGCTGGTGACCACGTCGTTCACCGGTGCGGGGCCGTTCCTCGCCGCCTTCCGCCCGAAGTCGTTCGCCGCGGAGCCCTGCGCAGGGGGCGCTGCGGAGGTCGTCGCTGCCGCGGTGCCCGAGCTCGGTGCGTCCGGTGCGGCGCGGGTCACCGCAGTGCACGTCGAGGAGTCGAGCGGTCCGAAGCTCGACGAGGCCGACGTCGTCGTCGCCGGTGGCCGGGGCCTCGGCGAGTCGTCCAAGTACGAGATGATCGAGCAACTGGCCAAGCTGCTCAAGGGCGCCGCCGGCGCGTCGCGGGCGATCGTCGACGCCGGCTGGGTGCCCTACAGCTACCAGGTCGGCCAGACGGGCAAGGTCGTCAAGCCGAACGTGTACATCGCCGCGGGCATCTCCGGGGCGACCCAGCACATGGTCGGGATGAAGGGCTCGAAGAACATCATCGCGATCAACAAGGACAAAGAAGCGCCGATCTTCGGGATCGCCGACCTGGGGATCGTCGGCGACGTGCACAAGGTCCTGCCCAAGTTGATCGAGGCCTTGCAGGGTCGCTGAGCAACGCGGCGGTCGATCTACCGGCAGTGGCCCGGGCCCGGAGCGGCCCGGGCGACTGCCGCGTCACGGGGCAACGGGTGTCCGGTGCACGCTGCGCCCCGCGTCGACGACAGCCAGGGCGAGACGGACGGCGCGCACACTGTGCACCCGGACCATGTCGGCGCCGCGTGCCGCGGCCAGGCAGCAGGCGCCGACGGTTGCCGCGTCCCGCTCGTCGATCGTGCGGGCCCCGCTCAGAGCGGCGACGAACCGCTTGCGTGACGGGCCGACGATCACCGGCTGGCCGAGGGCCCGCAGCTCGTCGGCCCGATCGATCAGGGCGAGGTTGTCGGTGACCGTCTTGCCGAAGCCGAGACCGGGGTCGACGAGGATCGCCTCGGTGGCCACACCGGCAGCCGCGGCCCGGGCGACGAGCCCACGAAGGTGCTCGGCGACGTCGTCGACGACATCGCCGTAGGCGACGGGGTCGCTCGCCGCGCCGGCGAGCATCTCCCGCTGATGCATGACGATCAGGGCATCGGCGCGTGCGGCGACCCGGGCCAAGGCAGGGTCGGCCAGACCGGACACGTCGTTGATCCACGCCGCGCCGCGGTCCAGGGCGCGCTCGGCGATCGTCGCTTTGGAAGTGTCCACCGAGATGCAGCGCACGCCGCTGGCGACGAGGCGGGTGAGCACGGGATCGAGGCGGCGCCACTCCTCGTCGGCGCTGATCGGGTCGGCCCCTGGACGGGTCGACTCGGCGCCGAGATCGACGACGTCGGCCCCGTCCTCGAGGAGGCGCATCGCCTGCCCGTAGGCGTCGGCCGGATCGGCGAAGTGGCCGCCGTCGGAGAACGAGTCGGGGGTGATGTTGACGACACCCATCACGTAGGTGCGGGCCCCGAGGGCGAACGTCCGGTCGCCGCAGCGCAACTCCTTGGACATCACGCCGCCGATGATGCCATGCCGGCATGCTCAGGCGTTGAGCCTCGCGATCATCTCCTCGGCGATCTCCCGGCAGTCGGCGGCGATCTGCTCGGCGGTCACCCGCAGATCGTCTCCCGTCGCCTGCGTGGCGAGCGTCCCGGCGAGATCGGCGACGTGGAGCAGGTGGCCGGCGGCGACCTGCAGCCACAGGCGGTCGAAGTCGACGCCGGTGACGACCGCGAGCAACTGCAGCGCGGCAGCGTCGATCGCCGCCTCGACCGCCGGGGGGCTGTAGGTGACGGTCGTCCCCCACGACGTGAGCAACACCTCCAGGCGGCCACGTTGGTCGCGCTCCAGGCTGGCCATCCGGTCGGCGAGGAGTTGGAGGTCGGGACCGGATTCGGCCGTCTCGGCGAAGGCCATCTGGGCGACGAGAGCACCCCGGTCGTACTGCCCGGCGAGGGAGCCGATCGCGCTCAGATCGTCGTCATCGTAGGGGAGAGGCACGGGGCATTCCTCCCCCGCCGGGCACGCCGGACCGAGCGTCACCGCGTCGCTGCCGGGGGCGGTGGAGGCCGGGCTGTCCGGGGGCGCGCACGGGTCCTGCGGCGCGCTCGGGGCCGTGGTCCCGGGCGTCTCGCCCGCCGTGCCGGTCACCGTCACGCAGGGATCCGAACTGGCTTCGGCACCTCCTCCGGCGCATGCCTGCATCCCCGCGAGGAGCAGGGCGAGGATCGCGAAGCGGTGGATCCGGCCAACCACACGACTCCCTTCGATCGCCTTGCTCACCCGGACGCCGTAGCTATCGGCACACGGCGCGCTTCGTTCCAGGTTTGCTCAGGACGGAGGTGTCAGGTGATCGTCCACGAGACGCTGAACACCGTTCGTCCCTCGACGATGTAGCTGAGCTTGTGCCGCCCGGGGCCGATCGGGCCCCCGCCGGCACCGGGGACACACCAGTTGACCCGCTCGGTGGTCCCCCACCGCCAGGTCTCGCTGCCGTCGTAGGTGCGGATCGCCGCGCCGTCGATCGTCCAGGTGATCCCGTGGCGGACGCCGGTGCGCATCCCCTCGCCGGTCCAGAACACGCAGACCTCGGTCGTCGTCGCCGCGGTGAACGTGGGCACGGTGTCACCGGTGACGGCCGTCGGTAACGGGGCGCCGTGATCCTTCCCGGGTGAGATCACGATGCGCGTCGCGCGAACCCCTGACGGGTCGAACGGCACGGTGGTGGTGGTCGTCGCCGCCGCGGCTGTTTCCGCCGGCGCCGGCAGCGGGGGAACGGTCGGCGCCGGCGGAGCGTTGCGCGCCCCGTCGATCAGCGGCTTGGCCAGGTTCACCGGTCGGGCCTGGGCGATCGAACCCGGGCCGTCGAAGTTGCCCTGAGTGGGGATCGCGACCAGCTCGCCGCGGTCGTCGAACAGCGCACCACCGCTGTTGCCGTAGGAGAGCTCGGCATCGACCTTGATCCAGTTGCCGCCGTCGAGAAATCCTGACACGGTCCCCTCGGTGGAGGTGATCGTCGTCTCCCCGGTGCTCCAGTCGCTCCCGATGTCGGGAAAACCGAACGCGTGGAGCTTCTCGCCGAGGGTGATCCTGTCGGAGTCGCCGAGGGTCGCCGCGGTCAACTGCGGCGCCGTCGGGTTCCCCCCGATGTCCCGATCGAGACGGATGACGGCGAGGTCATGATCGCGCTGCCAGGCGACGGCGTGGGCGAGGAAGCTCTCCACGGGGGGCAGCTTCGGGTCGGTGACCAGCCCGACGCGGATGTCGGTCTGGGTGCACCAGTACTCGTCGTCGTCCTCGTCGTTCTTCTCCTCACCCGGAACGACGCCTTCGATGACGTGGAAGTTGGTCAGCACCAGCCCGCTGCCGTCGACGATCGTCCCGCTGCCGCCCACGCACGGTTCACCGTCGGGGCCGATCGTCACGATCTCGACGACCGTCCTGCTCAGCTCGTTCGGTGTGGGGGGTGGGGGAGAGGTCGGTGGTGCGGTCGCCAGCGGGAGGGTCGGCGCCGGGCGCGTGGTCGTGGTCGCCGGAGTGGTCGTCGGGGGGAGCGCCGTCGTGGTGGTTGTCGGTGCCGACCGGGTGCCCGAGCCGCGACCGCCGAGGAGAAGCACCCCGAATAGGATCACGCAGACCACCGCGAGGACGGCGATCGCAGCCCACAGCGCGCCCGTGCTCGGTGCTCGTGGCCTCCGGCCGGGGGGCGCCGCCGGCGGGGGTGCAGCGGGCATCCCCGGTGGCAGCGGGGGGGGAAGGGCGCCCACGACAGGCAACGTAGCCGACCGGGTCGTGGTCTCCTTCCGCCGCACCGGGGGCGGGATCCGCTCTGGGCTCAGCGCACGACGGTCCGCCGGCGACCGGCGAGAAGACGGGCGGCGACGCCGATGACGACCACCAGGCCCACCGCGGTGACGATCGAACGCAACGTGTCGCGCGGATCGGTGACCGAGCCGAACCAGGTCGGGATGGTGCTCACCGGGACGAGGGGGGTGAGCGATGCGGCACCCGGCGGCGCCCGTCCTTGACCGAGCTCGACGGGCAGCACCGTGTTCGCCGACACCGGCGCCGACGGGGAGCACGTCGTCAGCAACGGGGCGTCGTCGCCCGGCGGGAGCGAGTAGCCGAACACGAGCCAGTCGCCGCGCCGGGCGCTGTCCCCGAAACCGCAATCCTCGGCGGAGACGAAGGTGCGCACGGTCGTGGTCGCCTCGATGTCGCCCTTGTACACCAAGCGGACGTCGAACGTCATCGTGACCAATCCGTCGAGCGGGCTGGAGATGTCCGTCAGCGAGCCGTAGAAGACGACCGAGGCGTCGATCATCCCCCGTTCCGGGTTCGTCGCACTGCAACTGCACGCGGCGCGAGCCGGGCGTGCCGGGCCGGCGATGACGGCGAGCACGGCCACCGCCAGGCTGAGCGCGATGCGGAGCCGGCGCATCCCCTCATCCTTGCTCATCACACGAGTGGCCACGGGTAACGCCGCCCGGTCGGATCCCGGGGGAACCGTCCCTGCTCGAGCAACTCGCCGGTGCGCTCGCCCACCGCCTGGCACTCGGCGTCGCTGAGCAGGCCGCGCAGCCCGGCGGGGAACGCGTCGACGATCCGCTGCAGACGAGCGACGAGACCCGGGGGCAGCCTCTCCCCGGCGAAGTCCCAGATCACCGTGCGCAGCTTGAAATCCTCGGCGAAGCACAGCCCGTTGTCGATCGCCCAGACCCGGTCACCGGGCCCGAGCAGGCAGTGCCCGGACTTGCGGTCGGTGTTGTTGGCGACGATGTCGAACGCGGCGATGGCGCGCAGCCGGTCGTGCAGCTCGGGCCGCTTCTCGAACAGGGTGAAGTAGTGCTCCTGGAAGTCCGCCGGGATGAACCATTGCAGCGACCCGGCGCCGAGAGGACCGTCGCGCAGCACCGTCGGAGGGACGACGTCGAGATCCGTCGCCACCGACAGTTCGTAGGCCGCGACCTCGCGGCGGAACAGGCCGTCGGGGAAGTCCCACAAGGGGCGCTCTCCGCAGCCCGGCTTGTACACGGCGCGGGCTTCGTCGTCCCCGTCGCGCACGGCCACGAGGAACGTCGCGTTCGAGCTCCACGGCATCCGGCCGAGGATCTCGATCTCCCCGCTGCGCAGGATCGTCAGCGGATCGACGTGATCGCCCGCCGGTTGGGTCAGTTCATCCGCGGGCATGGATGGCCGGCCGGATCCATCGGTTGGCCGCAGAACAGGCACGTCGGCCGGCCGGCGGCGACGACCGACTCCGCCCGCGTGCAGAACGCGGCGGCCTGGGCGCGGGTGAGGTGAATGCGGACGCGGCTCGGCTCGGGCGTCTCCTCGTGGGGTTCGTCACCGGTGTCGTCGAGCAGTTCCTCGAGCATCACGACGAAGCGGTCGAGCTCCTGGTCGTAGGCCAAGCCGATCGGTCCGACGGTGAACGCCGGCTGGGGGTTGACGAGTTCCAGGGACTCGCCGAGGGGGATCTCGCTGGGTGCGGGGAGATCGGTGAGGAGGCGGGCGAGGTAGTCGGCGAGAGCGGAGACTTGTTGCTTCTCGCACTTCACGGTCACCCGTGTCCGCTCGGAGCGGACCTGGACGAAGAACGTCCGCTGGCCGGGGGTGCCGAGCGTGCCCGTGGTGAACGTGTCCACGTCACCGAACTCCCACAGCTCGCTCATGACGGCTTCAGCGCAGCCAACGAGTCACCGGTCGAGTTCACCGTGAGGACGACGGGACCACTGTCGGTGTAGGCGACCGCACTGACCGAACA
>CAZQEJ010000087.1:0-6209 GCA_964592165.1 uncultured Ilumatobacteraceae bacterium
TCGACCCACCCGTATCCGGCACCGTTGGTGCGCAGCCAGGCCAAGCCGGCCGTGGTGACGTCCATGTCCACGGCCATCCCCCAGCCGTGGTTGGACGTGCCCGGTCGGGCCGCCAGACCACCTTGGGAGTAGAGGCCCTTGCGGCGCACGAGATCGACCTGCTCGTCGTAGTCGCGGTAGCTGTCGGTGATGCTGATATCGATCCCGTCGGCTGCCGCCGCGGCGCGCATCGCCTTGAACGACTGGGCCGCCGTGGTGAACAGCTTGTGCCCCTTGATCCCGACGAGCTCCAGCGCTGCGCCGGGGATCCGGCCGTTGCCGTACTGCTTGAGCTCCTCGGGGACGACGACCTTGCCCGTCCCGTTCACCGCTGACGGCTCTCCGGCGGGAGCCGTCGCCTGGGCGGCCCACGGCGGCTGGCTGACGGCGACGTAGGGGCCCGAACCGGACGACGTCGCCTGGCTGATCATCGAGCCCAGTGAGGAGGTCGCGAGATCGCGGGCCTCGGCGATCCCGGCCTTGAGCGAGTCGCTGAACGTGTCCGGGTCCGTCGCCGGGGCTCCGGGCGGCGCGGTCGCGCCGGTCGCCGGGGTGATCGTCGCCGTGCTCCCGATCGCCGTCTCGCTCATCGCACCCGCCTCTCCGTTCGCCAAGGAGCCCCCGTCACTGTTCGTAGGGATGTCGACTCGAACGGTGAGTGACTCCGGGCCGACGGAAGCCCACAGCCAACAGAGTCGGTCCATGAACGGCGGAGTTCAAGGAGTCTCAAGTGCGGAGCAAGAACGACAACGCGGTGATCCCCTTCCCGCGAGCCGGCAGGGTCACCGAAGCGCCTCCGGAGGGGTCGGCAGAGTCCATCCCGCGCCGGCGTGGCGCGGCCCGCACCGCAGCCCCGATCGCCGAGGACGACCGTGAGTGGATCGCCTCCTCGATCGGTGAGGACAGCCGGGGGACGCTCGTCGAGGAGCACCTGTGGCTCGTCGACCGGCTCGTCGGTCAGACGGCGCGACGCTTCCCCAACCACGTCGAACGCTCCGAGCTGTGGTCCGCCGGGGTCCTCGGGCTCGTCGAGGCGGCACGTCGCTACGACCCCTCTCTGAACGTCCCGTTCCCCGCCTACGCGGCAGCCCGCGTGCGCGGTGAGATGCTCGAGGCGGCGCGCGGTGCCGACCTGGCGAGCCGGCGGCTGCGTCGCTCGTTGCGCGATCTGGCGGCGATCGTCGAGCAACTCACCCAGGAGCTCGGCCGGGTGCCGAGGATCGACGAGGTCGCTGGGCGGAGCCACCTGGACACCGCTGTCGTCCGTTCCCGCCTCGACGACGCGGCGGCCCTGGCCCGGTCGTCGTCCCTCGACGCCGAGGGCTCGACGCCGGCCAGCGCCGCGGCGCTCGGCGATCCCGACGCCGACCCCGCGGAGATCCTCGCCAAGCAGGAGCTGATCGGCGCCCTGCGCGAGGCGGTCGACGCCCTCCCCGACCCCCTGCGCTCGGTGATCATCCGCACCCACTGGGGCAACGAGCGCCTCGTCGACATCGCCGCCGACATGGGGATCACGTTCCAGCGCGTCGCCCAGTACCGAGCCGAGGCGATCACCGCTCTCACCGCCTGGTTCTCCAACCTGTACGAGTCCGTACCGGCGCCCACCCAGGGGCTGCCGGGCAGCGTTCGCCGGGCTGCGTTCTGCTCCCAACTCGCCTCCCGCTCGTCATGGTCGGCGCGCCTGGAAGCGGCCCGCCGTTCGATCGACCAGGGCTGACCGGCCCGGTCCGGAGCCGCCGGCCCGCCGTGGCCGGCCACCGGCGCCGGGCAGTGATCCTCAGGACCGCCGGCGGGGCCGGGAGCGGCGCCGGCCTGCGCCGATCGCCGCGGGGATCACCGGGCGGGTCGGCTCGACGTCGTTGGCCAGCCAGCCGAGGATCCGCTCGAGGCGGAGCAGCCCGACGAAGCGGCCGCCGCCGTCGACGACCACGAGCGGCTCGAAGCGTGTCGCCGCCGGGCGGGCGAGGGCCAGCCGGCCGGCCTGGTGCACCGAGCCCGACAAGGGGGTGACGGCGATCGGGATGGTCAGCAGTTCGGTACCCCGGCGGCGGAGCAGGGCGAGCGGTTCGCCGCGGTCGTTGACCAGGACGGCGAGACCGAGGACGTGCTCGCTGATCGAGCGGGCCAGGTTCGGGAGCTCCCGGTCGCCGATCGTCACCGCGGCTTCGACGAGCACGGCCAGCGCGCTGTCGAGCCGGTCGGGGTCGCTCACCGAGCCGGCATCGGCGGCGAGCCGGTCGAGCAGGGCGGGGTCGGGGAGACCGGGCTCGCCGAGGAGGAAGCCTTGGCCGAGGCTGACACCCACGGTGCGCAGAGCGGCGAGCTCGGTCGGTTGCTCGATCCGCTCGGCGACGAGCTCCGCGCCGACCCGCGCCGCGACGATCGCCATCGTCTCCACCAAGGCGAGCGCAGCCTCGTCGTGCGCGGCGCGTTCGAAATGGCGGCGGTCGAGCTTGACGTAGCTCGGGCGCAGCGCCATCAAGCGGCGCAGGTCGTCGTAGGACACCGCGTCGTCGTCGAGGGAGAACCGGGCGCGGCGTGGTGCGTAGCGGTCACGGATCTCGCTCAACTCGTCGATCCTCCCGCCGTCGATCTCGAACACGACCCGGGACAGGTCGTCGGCGGTGCGCAGGGTCGACTCGACGGCCCCGTCGAGGAGGCAGCCGGCGGAGACGTTGAGGGCGAGGAACCCGCTGCGCTCCGCAGGCCGGCCGGCGAGCGCGGCGCGCAGTGCGGCGGCCTCCAACTCGGGGCGCGCGTCGAGCTCGCTGGCACGGGCGAACAGCGCGCCGATCCCGTGGGAGGGCAGGCCGTCGACACGCAGCAGCCCCTCGTGACCGACGACCTCGGATTCCCCGAGATCGACGATCGGTTGATACACGGTGCGCACCCCGTGCCCGTCGCAGGCCCGTTGGAGGGCGTCGTCGAGCACGGTCACGTCGAGCGTCCCCGCCGGTGGGGTGGCCGCAGTGAGGTCGGACACGTCTGCCATGTCCGACGGATCGGCCGCTGATCGCCGCGCTCAAGGTCGGTTCAGGGAAAATGGCACAAATCGTCGGAAGATGTCAGCGCTCAGCGCGCGGACGTATCCGCAGAGTGACTATCTGAGTGGACCGGAGATCGATCCGCCCGTCGAACGGTCCCTGGTCGCGCCCAGCGAGGTCGACAACCCGGCCCTCCCACCCGGCGATCGTCAACGGCCCGGCGCGGCGGGCGACGGCGCGCACTTCGGTCTGCCCGTCGTCGGCGCGGCGCACCGCGCTGACCATCGCTCCCTGGACCGCGAGCCCGCTTGTCACCGGCGGCAGATCCCCGTCCCCCGTTCCGTTGGCGACGAGCAGCGGCACGAAGGCGTCGGTGACCAGCGCGTCGGGATCGACGTCACCGACGGCGAGCGCGTAGCGCAGGCGGTGCAGCCCGGGGCACTGCGCGCCGTGCAGGGCGATCGCCGGTCCGGCGGGGAGGGGGCGCGTCGGCATCGGTCCGCGGGACAGCGCCCCGGTGGCTCGGAGGAGGGTGAGGGCCAGGGTTCCTGCGGTCTGCCCGCGCTCGTCGAGGTCGATCAACTCGTATTCGTGGAGGCCCAGATGAGCGATCGTCAGTCCCCCGGCGCGGACGAAGCGCCGCGAGGGGAACGTGGCCAGCGGCTCCTCGGTCGGCCCGCCCTCGGCGTGCAGGCCCCGCTCGACGACGGCGAACGCGCATTCGGCGTGGGACGTCGTGGCGCGCCGGGGCAGGGGGAAGTGGGCTCGCAGGCGGTGGTCCGCGCCGCGGTTGTCGAGTTCGACGGTGACGCGCAGGAAGTTCTCCCCGGCGTGCAGTTCGAGCGCCGTGTGCACCTCGACGGGGATGTCCCCGACCCGCTGCCGACCGTCGGGGGACACGCCGGCCGGCCAGGAGTAGGTGGCGTGCACGAGGAGGCGGCCGCGCAGTGGGCCACGCTCGGCGACGTCGACGTCCACCGCGACCGGCTCGTCGACGAACCGGTCGGCCTCGGGTGGGCAGTAGTTGTACGTGTCCCCCCGATCGCCGCCGTCGACCAGCCGCCCGAGGCCGGCGACTCCGTCGACGGCGAACGTGCCGTCGGCGGCGACCTCCACGGTGACCAGCCCGTTGGCCAGCGTGCGGGCCCCGGCGACGACCGGCGGTGGGGCCGGCAGCGGGGTCCGTACCGGGGGGGTCGCCGGGCACCAGCCGAGAGCCGGCACGGCGGCGACATGGACGAGGGCGGTGTGCACCGCGGGTCGCCGCACGGTGGCCCGCACGGTGTGCGCCCCCTGCACGCCGGCGGCGACGAGAGCCGCTTCGATCGCCGCGTATGTCGGCGCGGTCCGGCCCCCGGGGCTGTCGAGGTGGACGGTGACGACGGCGGTGTCCTCGTCGAGGTCGACGTCGACGCCGTGCACTCCGTCGGTCCAGGAGATCACCTCCGGGTACACCGCGAGAGCCTGGGTGAGAGGAAGTTCGGCGAGTTGCTCGGCCGGGGGTTCGGTGTTCAGGGGCTGCGCGCCGGGCCACGGCTCGGCGCCGGGGAAGCGGACCGTGACCAGCCCGCCGCGGGGCACGGGACTGGGGTTGAGGACGACCGGGCCGTTGTGCGCGAGGTGCCCGGCAACGTGGCGGAGAGCGGAGCCGACGATCGCCTCGCCGATCTGGCGGGCCTGCGCGTAGCGGTCGAGCACGGTGGCGACCACCTCGTCGTCGCTGCACGCACCGACCGAGTCGTGGGCCGCGTTGTGGCACAGGGCGAGCCACGCCTCCTCCAGCAGCGCGCCCGGCCAGCGGTCAGCGGGCAGCCAGGCGGTGGCGACCGGTTCGGCGAGCTGCTCGATGGCCAGCTCGGCGCGTGCTGCGGCGACGCGCACGTCGGTCCGGTTGGAGATCACGCCCATCAGCAGGTTCGCCCGCGCCCCGGAGCGCAGCTCGCCGTGCCAGCGGGGGAGGCCGTCACGCCGCACCGTGGCGAGGTGCTCGGGGAGGGAGGAGATGCGCAACTCGACGCGGCCGGCGGCGAGCGCGTTCGCTCCGCCGATCGCCGCGGGCAGCCCGGCCTGGGGAAGGCGATGGTCGCTGCCGTTCATCCACAGCACGGGCTCGTCGCCGAGCAACTCGGCGAACCGGTCGATCCACCCCTCGATCCGGGCCAGGAAGCGGGTCGGGTCGAGGGGCATCGCGGCCCCCGCGCCGTACCCGCCGGGGAGGTACTGGGCGCGTACCGTCGACCCGTCGGGTGCCTCCCAGTCGAAGCCGGTGCCGTTCAGCTCGGCGGGGACGCCGCGCCAGACGACCGCATCGGTCATCCCGAACAGGCGGAGCAGCTGGGGCATCTGGGCGATGTGCCCGAACATGTCCGGGAGGTAGCCAACGCCCATCGCCCCGCCGAGGGTGGCAGCTCGGCGCAGGCCGAGTTGGAGGTTGCGCACCAACGTCTCGCCGGAGACGAGGAACTCGTCGGGCAGCGTGTACCACGGCCCGATCGCCAAGCGACCTTCGGCGACGAGCCTGCTCAGCCGGGCACGTTCCGCGGGGCGCACGGCGAGGTAGTCGTCGACGACGGCGAGCTGGCCGTCGAGGAGGAAGTGGCGGAACGACGGGTCGGCCTCCAGGCGGGGGAGGAGGCCGTCGAGGAGCTCGACGAGCCGGGCGCGGAAGTGCTGGAACGGGGCGTACCACTCCCGGTCCCAGTGCGTGTGCGGGACCACGTTCACGGGGCGCGGGGGCATCGCGCTGTGGTCGTCGGCGGCGGTCGTCACGGCGTGTCCTCCTCGGTGATCCCATCCAACTCGTCGCCCTGCCTCCCGGCCAAGGCGGCGCGGGCCGTTACGGTGAGCGGTGATGAGGATCGCCTTCGGGACCGACGAGCGCAGCGCGGCGACCGACGGCTGGTTGGAGGAACTCGTCGAGCGGGGCCACGAGATCGTCGAATGCGGGATCGGCGAACCGTGGGTCGACGTCGGTCACCGCGTCGGGGTCGCCGTTGCTTCCGGACGGGCCGAACTGGGGATCGTCTGCTGTTGGACCGGCACGGGGGTGTCGATCGCGGCGAACAAGGTCGCCGGGGTGCGCGCCGCGCTGTGCACCGACGCGCCGACGGCGACCGGTGCCCGGCGGTGGAACGATGCCAACGTGCTCGCCCTCGGATTGCGCCTGACGACCGAAGCCCTCGGACG
>CAZQEJ010000087.1:6309-13774 GCA_964592165.1 uncultured Ilumatobacteraceae bacterium
GTCACGTTCGGCTTCGGTGCGTCGTCGGAATTGGTCGCCCAGATCACCCAAGGGGCACCGGTGGACGTGTTCGCCTCCGCCGACCCGGCGAACATGACCAAGCTCGCCGACGCCGGGCTGATCGCCGGCCGGCCGGCCACGTTCGCGACCAACGAGTTGCAGATCATCGTCGCCCCGGGCAACCCGAAGCGGATCACGACCGTCGCCGATCTGGCCGACCCGGATCTCGTCGTGGTCACCTGCTCCCCGGAGGTCCCGATCGGCAGGTACAGCGCGCAGGTCCTGGCCAACGCCGGTGTCAGCGTCACCCCCAAGTCGTTGGAGGCGAACGTCAAGGGGATCGTCACCAAGGTGACCACCGGCGAGGCGGACGCGGGGATCGTCTACGCGACGGATGTGCGCGCCGCAGGGGACCGCGCCCACGGCGTCTCCATCCCGCCGGAGATCAACGTCGTCGCCGAGTACCCGATCGCGGTGACCCGCGACGCGGCCAACCCGGGCCTGGCCACCGAACTCGTCGACTTCGTCATCTCCGCCGACGGCCGGCGGATCCTCGGCACGTACGGCTTCGGCGCGCCGTGAGCGCGCCCCGGCGAGCGCGCCCCGGAGGGGAACGCCTGCCTCCCGTCGCTCTCGCCGCCGCGCTGATCGCCGTCGCCTTCTTCGCCTTGCCCTTCGCCGGGCTGCTCTGGCGTGCCCCGTGGCGTTCGGCGTGGACCGTGCTGCGCACGGGGGTGGTCCGCGACGCGCTGTGGCTGTCGCTGCGCTGCTCGCTGTCGGCGACGCTGGTCAGCGTCCTGCTCGGCGTTCCGTTGGCCTGGTTGCTGGCCCGTGTCGGCTTCCCCGGGCGCGGTCTGGTCCGCGCGCTGTGCACGTTGTCGATGGTCCTCCCCCCGGTCGTCGGGGGCGTCGCCCTGTTCTTCTCCTTCGGCCGGCGCGGCCTGTTCGGGCAGTACCTCGACCGCTGGTTGGGGATCCGCCTGCCGTTCACGACCAACGGGGTGATCATCGCCGAGGCGTTCGTCGCCATGCCGTTCCTCGTCCTCACCGTGGAAGCCGCGCTGCGCCAACTGGACACACGTCACGAGGACGCGGCGCGCACCCTCGGTGCCTCGCCGGGCTACGTGTTCCGCCGCGTCACGTTGCCCGCGATCCGCCCCGCGCTGCTCGCCGGGGCGGTCCTCGCCTGGGCCCGGGCGCTCGGCGAGTTCGGGGCGACGATCACCTTCGCCGGCAACTTCCCGGGCACGACCCAGACCATGCCGTTGGCCACCTACCTCGCCCTGGAGAGGGATCCCGGCGAGGCGGTGGTCCTCAGCCTGGTGATGATCGCCGTCTCCTTCGCTGTGCTCGTCGCGCTGCGCGAGCGCTGGCTCGGCGGCGCGGCCGCCGGCGTCCCGGGCGGAGGCCAGACCCGGTGAGCCTCGACGCGCTGGTCGAGGTGCGCCGCGGGACGTTCCGCTTGGATGTGCCGATCGCGACCGTGCCGGGCGAGGTGCTCGCCCTCCTCGGGCCGAATGGGGCGGGCAAGTCGACAGCGCTGCGGGCCCTCGCCGGGCTCCTCGCCCTCGACGGTGGCCGGATCGTCGTCGACGGCGTCACCCTCGACGACCCGGCCGGTGGCGTGTTCGTCCCTCCGGAGAAGCGGCCCGTCGGCGTCGTGTTCCAGGATTACTTGCTCTTCGCCCACATGTCCGCGCTGGACAACGTCGCTTTCGGGCTGCGCGCCCGTGGCACCCCGCGTCCCGAGGCTCGCCGCCAGGCAGCGCAGTGGCTGGAGCGTGTCGGTCTCGCCGACCACGCCCGGCACCGCCCCGGCGAGCTGTCCGGCGGTCAGGCGCAGCGCGTCGCCCTGGCCCGGACGCTGGCCACCGGGCCCCGCCTGCTGCTCCTCGACGAGCCGCTCGCCGCGCTCGACGCCGGCACCCGGCGGGAGGTGCGCCGTGACCTGCGCCGCCACCTCGACGGGTTCGGCGGGATGCGCGTCCTCGTCACCCACGATCCGGCCGACGTGTACGCCCTGGCCGACCGGGTGGTGATCCTCGACGGAGGCCGTCTCGTCCAGACTGGCTCGATCGCCGAGGTCACCGCCCATCCCCGATCGCGCTACGTCGCCGAGCTGGTCGGGACGAACCTCGTCGCCGGGCACGTCGACGGCGGCGTGCTGCGCACCGGGCGCGGGGCGCGGGTGGAGGTCGTCGACGCGCTCCCCGGACCGTCCTACGCGGTGATCCGCCCCAGTTCGATCGTCGTCCAGCGCGCCGTCGAGCGGGCGATCAGCGCGCGCAACCAGTGGGCGGGGACCGTCGGCGACATCGACCGCCTCGGCGAGCGCGTCCGGATCGGGATCGACGGCGAACTTCCGCTGACCGCGGAGATCACCGCCGCTTCGCTCGTCGCGCTCGGCCTGCGACCCGGTGACCGGATCGTCGCCGGGGTCAAGGCAACCGACGTCGAGGTCTACCCCCAATGATCCGCCGGGCGGGGCATCCCGGCGTGGTGGTCGCCCGGTGAGCAGGGCTGCTCCAGACGCCCTCCTCCTCGGCGAATGGGCCTGCCTCGGCGCGCTCTGCACGCGACGTGCTCACGGCTTCGCCGTCGCCGCCCGGCTCGCCCCGAGCGGCGACCTGGGGCGGATCTGGTCGCTGTCCCGCCCGTTGACCTACCGGGCCCTCGACCAGCTCCTCCAGCGGGGCTACGCCGAGGAGGTGGGCACCGAGCCAGGGACCGCGGGTGGTGAGCGGACGGTCCTCGGCGCGACGCGCCGCGGCCGTGCCGAGCTGCGCCGTTGGCTGGGTGTGCCGGTCGAGCACCTGCGTGACCTGCGCAGCGAACTCCTCCTCAAGCTGGTCCTCGGCGCGGCGTGCGGCATCGACCAGGCGTCGATGCTCGCCGCTCAGCGGGCGCGCATCGCGGTGATCGCCGAGGGCTTGGCCGCCGATGCGGCGCGGGCCGCCGCGGACGACGTCGTCCTGCTCTGGCGCCGGGAAGCGGCGGGTGCCGCGTTGCGCTTCCTCGATCACCTGGCGCCCGCCAGGTAGGTTCCCTGGGGTGACCGCGGCGTCCAAGAAGACGGCCCCGACGCGTGCTGCCGAGCAGGAACTGTGGGCGGCCGGTCACGACCTCGTCGTCGGCATCGACGAGGTCGGCCGGGGTTCGTGGGCCGGGCCGCTGATGGTTGGCGCGGCGATCCTCCCCCGGGATCGCCGGGTGCTCGGCGTGCGCGACTCGAAGATGCTCACCGAAGCCGAACGAGAGCGTCTCTTCGAGCGCATCGCGGACTGGTGCGCGGCGTGGTCGGTGGGCTCGGCGAGCGCCGAGGAGTGCGACGCGCTGGGCATGGCGGCCGCCCAGCGGCTGGCCACGCGCCGGGCGATCGAGGGTCTCGGCACGAGCCCCGACGCGGCGATCGTCGACGGCACGTGGGACTTCGTCTCCCCCCACGTCGGCCACGTCGTGCGCCGGGTGAAGGCCGACGCGACCTGCCTACCCGTCGCCGCCGCGTCGATCCTCGCCAAGGTCACCCGGGACCGGCTGATGCGCGCCCAGGCGGAGAGCTTCCCCCACTGGCACTTCGACACGAACAAGGGTTACCCCTGCCCGCTGCACAAGACCGCGCTGAGCGGCTACGGCCCGAGCGCGATCCATCGCCGGTCGTGGGTGTTCCTCGACCACTTCGTCCCCTGGCCGAACCTGCGCGTCCACCGCGCCGAGCAGGCCACGTTGTTCTGACGCCGGTACGCTCGGTGTGACCGAATCCACGCTGCCCGATCCTCGCTCGACGGGTGGCCCGACACCTGCCAGGAGCGACGATGGCGATCACCCTTCCCGAGCTGCCGTTCAAGACCGATGCGTTCGGTGAGTACCTCTCCGCGGAGACGTTCTCCTACCACCACGACAAGCACCACGCGGCCTACGTGACCAACGTGAACAAGCTGATCGAGGGCACCGCACTGGCCAACTCCTCGCTGGAGGAGATCGTCGCCGCTGCCGACGGCGGGCTGTTCAACAACGCCGCCCAGGTGTGGAACCACAACCTGTACTGGAACTCGATCACCCCCGGCGGTGGCGGGGCACCGAAGGGCGCGGCAGCCGACGCGATCGCCGCCTCGTTCGGCAGCTACGACGAGTTCCGGGCCAAGTTCCACGCCAGCGCCGTCGGGCAGTTCGGCTCCGGCTGGACGTGGCTCGTGCTCGCCGGAGGCAAGCTGTCGATCGAGTCGACGAGCAACGCCGACACACCGCTGAAGCACGGCAAGAACGCGATCCTCACCTGCGACGTGTGGGAGCACGCGTACTACATCGACTACCGCAACCGCCGCCCCGACTACGTGAGCACGTTCCTCGACCACCTGCTCAACTGGTCGACGGTCGAGGCCGCTCTCGGCTGAGATCGCTGTGCACTGCCGCCGGTCCCCGACGGGCCGGCGGCAGTGGCGCGTTCAGGGTTGGGGGTGGGCCGCTCCCCAGCCGTCGGCGAGCCCGATCCAATGTCCCTCGAATCAGTCCATCACGCTCGGTGCTGGCTCGGTGGGCGGCGCTGCAGTGCGCGCAAGCGGCTAGCGAAGCTCGATGAGGCGGTTGCCGGCCTCGACCAAGGCCTCGATCTGGCCGATGAGCGGCTCGAACCATGCGAGGACTTTCGAGGGCGTAGCGCCACAGGTCTCGATCGGGAGCGTCTCCGGGACCAATGTCACCGACGTGTTCGGCAACATGCCCGTGTTCGATCAGCAGCCTCGCCAGTGCAGGCGGAAGCTGAGCATCGACGAGGAACCGCACGCTGTCAGGAGGCGATCACGACCGCGTGGTCAGCCTGCGCCGCGGCATAGGCCAGGCACGCCCTGATGTCCTCGCTCGCGAGATACGGGTAGTCCTCCAGGATCTCCGCCTCACTCGCGCCCGCCGCCAGCAGCGACAGCACGTCGGTGACACGCATCCGCGTCCCGCGGATCGCAGGCCGGCCGTGGACCACCTCAGGATCGATCGAGATGCGGTCAAGCAACGACATGCCCGAACGGTAGCCCGGATCTTGGGCCGGCGGCAGTGGCGCGTTCAGGGGCGGGGGACGCCTGCCAGGGGGACGACGCGCGTCGTCGCCGGGGGCAACGTCTCGGCGAGCACCCAACGCAGACCCATGATCCCGTGGCGGTGCCCGCAGGTGTCGATCCAGTTCGGGTGCCCCGGGTCGGTGGCGGCGACGACGAGGCGCAACGAACCGTCCGGCTCGAGCGTCGTCGTCGCCGGGTTGCGGGAGATCGTCCGCCGCTTGTCCAGGCATTCCGCCCAGACGTTGCCGAGCTGGAAGTTCCAGTACGCGCAGCGCGGTGGGGTCGCCTCGACGATCAGCGCCTCGTCGGGGGTCAGTGACCAGTAGCCGAGTTGGAAGACGATGTTCGGGTCGCCGCCGACGAGGCGGTGCTGGTCCGGATCGGGGAAGTGCAGCCGGTTCGGATCGGCACGCCAGGGCGCGACCCAGTCGGCGAACCAGCTCGCCGCGCCGATCGTGTACATCGCCCCGCCGAGGAGCCGGTTGAGCATCGTCGTGGCGACGAGCGGGGGAGCGGGCTCGGTCACCCCGATGCACTCGATGTGCACGTCGGCGGCCACTTCCGTGGCCCGATCGATGAACGTCTGGCGGCAGAGGATCAGGCTCGAGTCCGGAGCGAGGCGCAGCCAGTTCCCGGGCTGTGGCGTCTGGCTGGCGACGATCTCGAACCGCCCGTCCGGCCCGAGGACGAGGTCGTCGGCGTTGAGGTGCCCGGCGCCGCCGGTGATCGTCGAGCGGCGGGCGAAGTTCTGGTTCTGGGCGGCGAAGGACAGGTAGGCGATCGTCCCCCGCGTGCCGGTGATCCGGTAGTCGTGACGGGGGTCGATCCCGGCCCCCGAATACACGTTGTCCGGGTTGTCCAACCCGAAGCCGCAGTGCTCGGGGATCGCCCGGAACACCGGGTGGAGCGGGCCGGGCTGCTCGACGAACGACACGAGCCCGTTCTGGGCAAGGCGCGACAGGTAGCGCAGTCCCTCGCCCCGATCGAAGTCGTCGAGGCCGAGGTCGTCGCGCCGGAGCACCTCCGCGCCCTGGGCGAGCAAGTCGCAGAACTGCTGCCAGGCATCGATCGCGTCGTCTGTGCCGAACGTCTCGTCCATTCCGCCGAGCTTGCCCCGCCGCCCGGGCGCGGCGGCAACCCGGAGGGGGTGGCCTCCACCGCCTGTGAAGCGGGTCACGGGTCGTCTACGGTCGTGTCCGGATGGGGGAGGAGAGTCCGATGGGCACGCGCGACGGATCCCGGTACCTGGAGGGTGTGTTCGCTCCGGTGACCACCGAGCTCACCGCGACGTCCCTGGAGGTGATCGGCGAGTTGCCCGCCGAGCTCGACGGGCGCTACGTGCGCAACGGGCCGAACCCGATCGGGACGGTCGACCCGGCGACGTATCACTGGTTCACCGGCGACGGGATGGTCCACGGCGTGCGCCTGCGCGACGGGCGCGCCGAGTGGTACCGCAACCGGTGGGTGCGCGCCGGGGACACCCCCGCCCGTCTCGGTGAGGAGCCGCCGCCGAACCCGTTCCCCGCCGAGCGGTGGGTCGGGTCGGCGAACACGAACGTGATCGGCCTCGCCGGGCCGACGTACGCGATCGTCGAGGCGGGGAGCACGCCGATCGAGCTGAGCGACACGCTGGACACGCTCGGCCCGTCCGACTTCGGCGGGACGCTGCCGTTCGGGTTCAGTGCCCACCCCAAGCGCGATCCGGCCAGCGGGCGCCTGCACGCTGTCGCCTACCACTGGGCCTGGGGCAACCGCGTCCAGTACCTCGTCGTCGAACCCGACGGCGTCGTCGGCGTCGTCCAGGACGTCGACCTGCTCGGCGTGGGAAGCCCGATGATCCACGACATGTCGATCACCGCCACACAGGCCGTGATTTACGACCTGCCGTGCACGTTCGACCTCGACGCCGCGGCCAGCGGGGCACGCCTGCCGTACCGGTGGGACCCCGCCCACGGAGCGCGCCTCGGCGTGCTCCCCCTCGGTGGTGGGCCCGTGCGCTGGGTCGAGCTTCCCGAGCCCTGCTTCGTCTACCATCCGCTGAACGCGATCGATCTGCCCGGTGGGCGGATCCGTCTCGACGTGATCGTCCACCCGGCGACGTTCGCCACCGACGTCCACGGGCCGGACGAAGGGAACCCGACGCTCCAGCGGTGGATCGTCGATCCCGCGGCCGGGACGGTGAGCCGCGACCTGCTCGACGACCGCGGGCAGGAGTTTCCCCGCGTCGACGAGCGCCTCGTCGGGCGGGTGGCGCGCTACGGCTACTGCGTCGAGTACGACGAACTGGCCTTCGGAGGGCTGATCCGCCATGACCTGATCGGCGGGGAGCGAGTTCGCCACGATTACGGGCCGGGTCGGACGGCCGGGGAGGTCGTGATGGTCCCCCGACCGGGCGGCACGGACGAGACCGACGGTTG
>CAZQEJ010000088.1:0-13730 GCA_964592165.1 uncultured Ilumatobacteraceae bacterium
GTGGAGTGCGCGGGGGCAAGGTGTCCGCCCCGATCGTCCGCGGCGGCGCTCACCTCGTCTCCGGCTCGGTCGCCTCCCCCTACCGGGAGACCGAGGCGATGGCCGACGGCTCGGACGCGATCGCCGACTGGCCGCTGCTCGACGCGCTGGTCAACACCGCCGCGGGGGCGAGCTGGGTGTCGATCCACCACGGCGGCGGAGTCGGCATCGGGCGCTCGATCCACGCCGGGATGGTCTGCGTCGCCGACGGCACCGAGCTCGCCTCGGAACGCCTCGCCCGGGTGCTCACAGCCGACCCGGGGATGGGCGTCATCCGCCACGCGGACGCCGGCTACGAACGCGCCCGGGAGGTCGCCGCGGCCCGCGGCGTGCGCATCCCGATGAGCACTACGGTCCCCCGTTGATGGAGATCATCGGGGACTTCTGGGCCGGCGGGGCGGTGTGCGTGCGCGGCGCGTTCAGCGCTGAGGAGATCGCTCTCGCCACCGCGGCGATCGAGGCCAACCTCGCGTCGTTATCGCCGCTGGCCAAGCGGGCCAGCCCCGGCACCGACGGGGCGTTCGTCGAGGACTTCTGCAACTGGCAGCGGATCGAGCCGCTGGAACGGTTCATCCGCACCTCACCGGCCGCGGCGATCGCCGGAGAGCTCCTCGGCTGCGAGCAGATCCGCCTGTACCACGACCACGTCCTGGTCAAGGAGCCGGGCACCCGGCAACGCACGCCGTGGCACCAGGACCTGCCGTACTACAACGTCGCAGGCCGCCTGAACGTAAGCATGTGGTGCCCGGTCGACCCGGTCGGCCGGGCGAGCACGCTCGAGTTCGTCGCCGGGTCCCACCTCGGGCCGTGGTACATGCCGCGCACGTTCCTCGACGGGCAGGCGAAGTGGTTCCCCGAGGGATCGCTCGCCGACCTGCCCGACATCGACGCCGATCCGCAACGGTTCCGGATCCTCGCCTGGGATCTGCAACCGGGCGACGCCGTGTTCTTCCACATGCTCACCCTCCACGCCGCCGGTGGAGTCGAGGGCCCCGGGCGGCGGCGGGTGCTCTCCGTCCGCTTCCTCGGCGAGGACATGGTCCACGCCCCGCGCCAGTGGGCGACGTCGCCGGTGTTCCCCGGGTTGGAAGATGAGCTCCCGGCCGGCGCGCCGCTCGACCACCCGCTGTTTCCCGTGCTGTGGACCCGCGACCACGCCCACGGCACGCCGGCGCGGTGAGCGTCCGCCCGATCCTGACCATCGGCGACCCGCGGCTACGCCGCCGGGCGGACGACGTCGACCCGGTGGAGATCGGCTCGGCCGAGATCCAGGGGGTGATCGACGACCTGATCGACACGATGCGGGCCGCTCACGGCGCGGGGCTCGCCGCCCCGCAGATCGGTGCCGGACGGCGGATCGCGGTGATCGAGGTCGCCGACAATCCGCGCTACCCGTACAAGCCGCCGATCCCGCTGACGGTGATCGTCAACCCACTGATCACCGTCCTCGATGCCGAGACCGTGTCGATCAACGAAGGGTGCCTGTCCGTCCCCGGGCTGCGCGGCGAGGTTCCTCGGGCGGTGAACATCCGCGTCGACTACCTCGACCGCCACGGCGCGGCGCATTCGGAGGTCCGCCGCGGCTTGAGCGCGGGGACGTTCCAACACGAGTGCGACCACCTCGACGGGATCCTCTTCCCCGACCGGGTGAGCGACACGACGACGTTGACCACCTGGGAGAACTTCGAGCGGTACCACCGCGACGCGTTCGTCGAAAGGGCCCGCGCCCTGGTGGCGCGCGTGGGATCCTGAGGCGGTGGAGTCACCGGCGGTCCTGTTCTGCGAGCACGCGTGGCTCGGCGGCGACACGCACGGGATCGCCGACGGCGTCGTGATCCGCATCGACCGGGGACGGATCGCCGAGATCCGCACCGGGGTCGCCGCTCCTCCGGCCGGTGCGCTGCCCCTCGCGGGCGTGACGATCCCCGGGATGGCCAACGCCCACAGCCACGCCTTCCACCGGGCGCTGCGCGGCCGGACCGAGCAGTCCGGCGACGGGTCGTTCTGGAGCTGGCGGGAGCAGATGTACGCGCTGGCGGCGACGATCGATCCCGACCAGCAATACGCCCTGGCCCGCGCCGTGTTCGCCGAGATGCTCCTCGCCGGGGTCACCTGCGTCGGCGAGTTCCACTACCTCCACCACGCCCCCGGTGGGCGGCTGTACCCGGCACCGAACGCGATGGGTGAGGCGACCGTCGTCGCCGCCCACGACGCGGGGATCCGCCTGACGCTGATCGATACGTGTTACCTGCACGGCGGGATCGAGGGTGGCCGTCCCCTCCCGCCCGACGACGTCCAGCAACGGTTCAGCGACCGCTCCCCGCAGGCGTGGGCGGCGCGCCTCGATCTCCTCGGCGCGGCGCTCGAGGACTGGCCACTCACCCGGCTGGCTGCCGGTGCCCACTCGGTGCGTGCTCTCGACCCGGGTGCGCTCGCGGCGGTCGCCGGCTGGGCCCGGCAGCGCTCGGTACCGTGCCACGTCCACCTATCCGAGCAACCGGCGGAGAACGCGCAATGCGCCGCCGCTTACGGGATGACACCGACCGCGCTGTGCGACGCGGCCGGCCTCCTCGGGGAGCGTACGACGGCCGTCCACGGCACGCACCTGACGCTCGACGACGCCGCCCGCCTGGCGGCAAGCGGGACGACGGTGTGCCTCTGCCCGACGACCGAGCGCGACCTCGCCGACGGGATCGGACCGTCGGCGATGCTCGCCGCCCGCCACGTGCCGATCGCTCTCGGCACGGACTCGAACTCGGTCGTCGACGTGTTCGAAGAAGCACGCGCCGTCGAGCTCGACCAGCGCCTCGCCTCGCTCCGGCGGGGGACGCACGGCCCGCACGCCCTGGCCCGGATGGCGACGGTCAACGGATACCGCAGCCTCGGCTGGCCCGACGGAGGGGTCCTCCGCCCGGGCGCCCACGCCGACCTGACGACGTTCCGCCTCGACTCGCCCCGCCTCGCCGGGACCGACCCGGCCGCCGCGCTCGGTTCTCTCGTGTTCGCCGCCGGCGCCGCCGACGTGACCCACGTCGTCGTCGACGGGAGGCTCGTCGTCGACGACGGCGAGCACGTCAAGCTCGACGCCGGCCGCGAGCTGGACGCGGCGATCCGCGACGTGACGGGCCGGCGATGACGACGACGGTCGTCGAGCGGATCGGGCGGTTGCTGACGAACGACCCGGCGACAGGCAGCGGCCGGCTCGGTGAACGCCGCGACGCGTGGGTCGTGATCGACGGCGAGCGCGTCGCCGCGCTCGGCACGGGCAGCCCCCCGGCCGCCGACCGGCGCCTCGACGCCGGGGGCCGATGCCTGCTCCCCGGGTTCGTCGACAGCCACTCCCATCTCGTGTTCGACGGCGACCGTTCCGCCGAGTTCGCCGCACGCATGGCCGGCCAGCCCTACGCCGCGGGGGGCATCCGCGTCAGCACGGCGGCGACGCGCGCCGCGAGCGACGAGCGACTCACCTGGCTCGCCCGGGCCCGGCTGGCCGAAGCGTGGCGCGGGGGAACGACGACGATCGAGATCAAGTCCGGCTACGGCTTGACCGTCGCCGACGAGGAGCGTTGCCTGCGCGTCGCCGCCGGGCTGAGCCCGGAGACGACGTTCCTCGGTGCGCACGTCGTCCCGACCGAGTTCGAGGCACGCCCCGACGAGTACGTCGATCTCGTCCGTGGGCCGATGCTCGCCGCCTGCGCCCCGCACGCCCGGTGGATCGACGTGTTCTGCGAGACGGGCGCGTTCGATGCCGACGCGGCGCGCACGATCCTCCTCGCCGGACGGGAGGCCGGGCTCGGGTTGCGCCTCCACGCCAACCAGCTCGGCCACGGGCCGGGGGTCCGTCTCGCCGTCGAGCTCGGCTGCGCGTCGGCCGACCACTGCACGTTCCTCGACGACGGCGACGTCGGCGCGCTGGCTGGGAGCGAGACGGTGGCGACGCTGCTCCCGGCGACCGAGTTCTGCACCCGCCAGCCGTACCCGGACGCTCGGCGGCTGCTCGACGCGGGGGTCACCGTGGCGATCGCGGCGAACTGCAACCCGGGGTCGAGCAACACGACCTCGATCCCGTTCTGCCTCGCCCTCGCGGTGCGCGAGATGGGGATGACGATCGAGGAAGCGATCTGGTCGGCAACGGCCGGGGGTGCCCGCGCCCTGCGCCGCGGCGACATCGGGCGAGTCACCGTAGGGGCACGCGCCGACCTGTGCCTGCTCGACACCCCGAACCACACCGATCTCGTCTACCGGCCCGGGGTCCCGCTCACCGCGGCGACGATCGTCGGGGGGCGGATCGTCGCCGGAACGTTCCCTGCGGAGCGCACGTAGCGCTGTGTGTTCCGAGCCGGACCAGAGCCTTCAGCGCGCCCCGGCTCCGATCAGCTCCGCGTGCGGCGTGGTCGTCCACCCGTCGCGGCTCGTGGGCATCCCCGACGCCCCGCTCGCGCTGGGCACGACGCCGAGCACCTGGTGGACGTTGATCCCCCCGTCGGTGAAGCCGACGACGGAACCGGCCATGTACAGACGCCAGACGCGCGCCCGTCCTTCGCCGACGAGGGCCACGGCTTCGTCCCAGTTCCGTTCGAGGTTGGCGATCCACCGGCGAAGAGTCGCGGCGTAGTGCTCGCGCAGCGACTCGACGTCACGCACCTCGAACCCGGCCCGTTCCATCGCCAGCACCGACTCGCCGACGTCGAGCAGCTCCCCGTCGGGGAACACGTAGCGGTTGATGAACTGCCGCCCTTCCATCACCGACCCTCCGACGGAGGAGATCGCGTGGTTGAGCAACCGCCCCTCCGAACGGACCAGGCTGCGCAGGATGCCGAAGTACTCGGCCGTGCGCGCCGTACCGACGTGCTCGAACATCCCGACGGAGGAGACTGCGTCGAACGTCTCCCCACGCACCTCGCGGTAGTCGGCGAGGCGGATCTCGACGTTCCCATCGAGACCGGCTGCAACGACCCGGCGGCGGGCCAGTTCGGCCTGCTCGTGGCTGATCGTCACCCCGACCACGTGTGCCCCGTGTTCTCGGGCAGCGTGGATCGCCAACGACCCCCACCCGCACCCGACGTCGAGGAGACGCATCCCTGGTTGCTCGGCGAGACCGAGCTTGCGGCAGATCAACTCGTGCTTGGAGGCCTGGGCCTCCTCCAGCGAGTACGCCGGGTCGGCGAAGCGGGCACACGAGTACGTCATCGACTCACCGAGGACGAGCCGGTAGAAGTCGTTGCCCACGTCGTAGTGGTGGCTGATCACCTGCGCGTCACGGCGGAGCGAGTGTCTCCGGCCGCGTGGCCGGAGGAGCTCCTCGGGAGGGGGCGGCAGCGGACGCCCGAGCGCACCGAGACGCGCCGCAGCACGCAGCAGCCCCGGCGCGGCGCGCACCCAGGTGCGCACGTCCCCGTCGCCGGCGACCCCGAGCGCCTGCATCGCTTCGACGATGTCGCCGTGCAGGTCGATGTCGCCGCTGACGAAGGCGCGGGCCAGCCCGAGCTCCCCTGGTGACCAGATCAGGCGGCGGAGCACATCGGGTCCGTGGAGGACGAGCGTGCCCCGCGCCCCCAGTGGGCCGAGCGTGCTCCCGTCCCACAGCTCGAAGCGCACGGGCAACGGATCACCGAGCAGCGCAACGAGCGGTGGGCCCAGCTGTTCGGCAACGGAACGATCAGCGGACATGATCACCTCCCGGTGAGAGCGAGGGAAGGACATCACCGTTCTACCGCGCCCCGCGCCGACCCGGCGCACCGTGCTCGGTCCTCGCGCTGTGGTCGGCACGTGGCAGCCTGCGCCGGTGACGTTCCACCGGATCTGCGTCGAGCGTCCCCAGCCCTGTCTCGACGATCCGGGTGCAGCGGCCGCGGCCGCGCTGCGTTCCCTGGACGGGCGGATCACCCTCCCACCCGGGGACGTGGCGATCGCCGTCGGCTCGCGGGGCATCTCCTCGCTCGTCGCCGTCGTCGAGCAGATCGTCGCCTGGATCCGCGCCGCCGGGTCGACGGCGGTGATCGTCCCCGCGATGGGCTCTCACGGTGGGGCCACCGCCTCGGGGCAGCGGAGCGTGCTCGAGTCGTACGGCCTCGGCGCGCTGGGCGTGGAGATACGCGCCTCGACCGACGTGATCTCCCTGCCCCAGGAGGCCTCCCCGGTCCCGGTCGTGATCAGCGCCGCGGCTGCCGGCTGCGCGGCGACCGTGCTCGTCAACCGGATCAAACCGCACACCGACTTCCACGGACGCTACGAGAGCGGGTTGGTCAAGATGGCCGCGATCGGGCTCGGTAACCAGGTCCAGGCCACTGCCCTCCACTCCTACGGCACGACCGGGTTGCGCGAGCTGATGCCCCTCGTCGGCCAGGCGGTGCTCACCCGAGGCAACGTCGTCGCCGGGGTGGCGATCGTGGAGAACTCGGCTGACGAACCGATGCTCGTCGAAGCGATCCCCGCGGCGGAGATCGTCCGCCGCGAACCGGATCTCCTGGACATCGCCCGTGCCCACCTCCCCCGGCTCCCCGTCGGCGTCCTCGACGTGCTCCTCGTCGACCAGATGGGCAAGGACATCTCCGGCGTGGGGATGGACACGAACGTGATCGGGCGGATCCTGATCGACGGGGAACCGGAGCCGACATCGCCGCGCATCTCGATGATCGGCTGCCACGCGCTGACCCCCGCGTCGCATGGAAACGCCTGCGGGATGGGGCTCGCCGACGTCGTCCCCCGCTCGTTCGCCGAGGCCATCGACCACGAGGTGACGGCGACGAACATCGTCACCTCCGGCTTCCTCCGGCGGGGGAAGCTGCCGATGGTCGCGAGCGACGACCGGGAGGTGTGGGAGTGGTGCCTGCGCGGCGCGGCAGTGCGCGACCCGGCGACCGTGCGCGCGGCGCGGATCGTCGACACGCTGCATTGCGACGAGTTGTGGGTCTCCGACGCGGTGCTCGGCCCGCTGTCCGGTGACCCCGCGGTGACGGTGATCGAGCGCGACCTCCACCTCCACGACGATGCCGGGCGCCTGCGCCCGTTCCGCTGACCGAGGGTGGCGGGCGCCTCCGTGAACGATCGTCTGCCAGTCCCTCGTGGTGCTGGAGCGCCGTTTGCGACGGGCAGAGCCGCGTTGGCCGTCCTCGCCGACGATCGGACGGGCGCGCTGGAGACCGCGGGTGCGTGCGCCGAGGCAGGCTGGGAGGCGGTCGTCGTCAGCGTGCATGGCGACGCGCTCCCGGCCGAGGTCGTCGTCACCGATCTCGGGTCACGCCACCTCGATCCTGCCTCGGCTGCCGCCGTGGCCACCGACGCGGCTGCCGGCACTGGACGGGCGACCCGCGCCGCGGCCTTCGCCCACAAGATCGACTCGACGTTGCGCGGCAACTGGGCGGCGGAGCTGCTCGCCCTGCACCGGGCCGACGGGCGCCCCGTGCTCTGCGTGCCGGCGTTCCCCGTCGCGGGCCGGACGTGCCACGGCGGGATCGTCTTCGACCACGGTCGACCCGTGGCCGACGGGCCGGCGGGGCGCGATCCGATCCGTCCCGTCCGTTCCAGCCGCCCGGCCGATCACCTCGGCGTTGCAGCGTCCATGCTCCGCGTCCCGACCCCACCCGTCGTCGCGCTGAGCGATCCGCCGAGCGTCGCCGCCTGGCTCGACGATCCGCGGGGGATCGCCATCGCCGATGCCCTCGACGAGGCGACGATCGATGCGTACGCGCATACCTGGGCGGGGAATGACGTCCGCTTGGCAGGGACGGCCGCGGTGATCGGCGCCGCGGCCCGCGCCCTCGGCACACGTCACCGTTCCCGCGGGCGCGTCCGGTCACAGCCGGTGAACGCCCACCTGCCACGGATCGGGCCGGTCCTCCCCCGCCCGGCTCTCGTCGTCTGCGGCAGCCTTCACCCCGCGTCGCGGGCGCAGATCGGTGAGCTGACCCGGGACGGATGGCGGACGATCGTCGTCGGTGACGAGGCGACGGCGACCGAACGGGTCCCCGCCGACGACGACACCGTCGTCGTCTGTTCCGACCCTCGGGCGACCGGTCGTGATCCGCAGGACGTCGCCGCTGCACTCGCCGTGCTCACCGGCGAGTGGCTCGAGGCGCGCCGCGGCCGCGGCGCGCTCGTCCTCCTCGGAGGGGACACCGCGGCGGCGGTGCTCGGCGACCGCCCCCGGCGCGTCGGCGGCCTCCTCGCGCCGGGGGTGCCGTGGTGCCCCGCGGATGGCGGGTTCCCCCTCGTCGTCAGCAAGCCGGGCGGCTTCGGTCCTGCCGGCATGGTGCGCTCCCTGTTCACCGCGCCGGCCAGCTCGGTGCCCGACGATGCTTGGCAGGAACGGCGATGATCGGAAGATGAGCACGCTCGACATCCCGCTGGCGGTCACCATCGGAGACCCATCCGGGGTTGGCCCGGAGATCGTCCTGCGCGCCGCCGCCGAGGGGCGCCTCGGCAGTGCGGTCGCCTACGGCGACGCGGCGATCCTCCGCCACGGTGCCCGGCTGCTCGGGATCGACGTCGAGATGACGATCATCGGCGAACCAGCAGAGGCTCGCACCGGTGGACTGAACGTGGTCGACCTCGGCCTGCTCGGGGCAGAGGACCATCGCCCCGGGGTGCTCGACGCGCCGAGCGGCGCGGCAGCTCGAGCGTACGTGGTGCGGGCGACCGACGACGCGCTCGCCGGGAAGGTCGCCGGGATCGTCACGATGCCGATGAACAAGGAGGCGACCCAGCTCACCGACCTGGGCTTCGTCGGTCACACGGAACTGATCGCCGAGCGCTGCGCGGTGAGCAAGGTGACGATGATGCTCACCGCCGGGGAGCTCGCCGTGACCCACGTGTCGACCCACTGCTCGCTGGCAGAGGCGATCTGTCGGGTCACCACGGAACGAGTCCTCGACGTGATCGAGCTGACCGATGCCACGCTCCGCCGCTTCCTCGACAAGCCACGCGTCGCGGTCTGTGGGCTCAACCCACACGCCGGGGAGCACGGGCTGTTCGGCCGGGAGGACATCGAGCAGATCACCCCGGCGATCACCGCGGCGCGCTCGCGGGGGATCGAGGCGAGCGGTCCTCATCCTGCAGACACCGTGTTCTTCCAGGCCGTGCACCGCCACGCCTACGACGCGATCGTGTGTATGTACCACGATCAAGGGCACGGCCCGATGAAGTTGCTCGCCTTCGAGACCGGGGTCAACGTCACCCTCGGGCTGCCGATCGTGCGCACCTCGGTCGACCATGGCACCGCGTTCGACATCGCCTGGACCGGCACGGCGTTCACCGGCTCGCTCGACCACGCGCTGGCCTGGGCGCGCAAGCTCACCGCTCGGTGAACCGCTGTCACCGCGGCCCGTCCCCCGGGCCGTCGTCGGTCGAGGGGTAGCGTCTCGCCGGTGGGCTCCTACGCGGCGAACCTCGAGTCGTTGTCCCAGCACCCGGTCCCGGAGTGGTTCCGCGACGCGAAGCTGGGGATCTTCGTCCACTGGACGGCAGCGACGATCCCCGCCTACGCCCCGCTCACCGAGGACCCGTTGACGGTGGCGGCCCGCGACGGCGTGGAGGCGGCGATGGCCAACCAGCCGTACGTCGAGTGGTACCAGAACTCGATCGCCATCCCCGGTTCCCCGGCCGCGGAACACCACGCAACCCACTGGCCGGGTGTCGGCTACGAGCACTTCGTCGAACGGTTCGTCGCCGCCAGCGAAGCGTGGGATCCGGCGGCGTGGGCCGAGCAGTTCGTGCGCGCCGGCGCCACGTATTGCGTGTTCGTCACCAAGCACCACGACGGAGTGACGTTGTGGCCGAGCACGACGCCGAACCCGTTCCACGCCGGGTGGTCGACGCGCCGGGACTGCGTCAGCGAGCTGGCCGACGCGGTGCGGGCGCGGCGGATGCGCTACGGCGTGTACTACTCCGGTGGCCTCGACTGGACGTTCGGTGGCCTGCCGATGCACGACCTGGCCAGCTCGTTGGCGGCGATCCCCCAGTCGCCGGAGTACTGCGCGTATGCCGACGGGCACTGGCGGGAACTGATCGACCTCGTCGGACCGGACGTGTTGTGGAACGACATCGCCTACGCCAAGGGCGCCAACCCCGAGCAGCTCTTCGCCGACTTCTACGAGGCGAACCCCGACGGTGTCGTCAACGATCGCTTCGACACGTTCGGAGTGCGCGGCGGGACGTTCCACGCCGACTTCGTCACGCCGGAGTACAGCGCGATGAGCGACATGCCGGGGAAGATGTTCGAGGTCTGCCGGGGGATCGGGCGCAGCTTCGGGTACAACGCGTGGGAGACCGAGGCGGACATGATCCCCGCCGACGAGCTGATCCGGATGTTCGTCAGGATCGTCGCCGACGGAGGGAATCTGCTCCTCAACGTCGGCCCGACGGCGAGCGGGGAGATTCCTGCCCTGCAGGCGTCGCGGCTCGACGCGCTTGGCACCTGGCTGGCGATCAACGGCGAGGCGATCTACGGAACGCGCCCGGCGGAGCGGTCCCGGGGGGTTACCGGCCGCGGCCAGGAAGTCCGCTACACGACACGGGGAACGACGACGTACGCGATCGTCGCCGATCCACCGACGATCGCCACGGCGGGAACCTCCGCGGCGAGCCTCGAGCTCGACGTGCGCCCCGCCGTGGGCGCAACGATCCGCCTGCTCGGGCAACGGGGGACGCTCGCCTGGGCACCGAGCGAGAAAGGATGCCGGATCGAGCTCAACGCGGCCCCTCCCGCGAGCCCGGCGATCGCCCTCGCCATCGATGGTCCGGCAGCCTGATCTACCCACGGCCACCCTGGCCCCGACGCGGCGGTGGGACCCCCCGTCGCTAGGGGGTCCCACCGGGATGCTGTCACCGCTCCCCCGCAGGGGCTGGGTTCACCTGCTCCCGAGCGTCGTCGTGTTGGCGACGATCGCGAAGGCATCCGACTCGCCGGTGAGCCCGGTGTCACCCTTCTTCAGGGTGTCGTTGGTCACCGAGATCACGTAGCCGGTCCCCACCTTCGCCTTCAGCGGGATCTCCAGCCAGTAGGTCCCGGCCGGGACCTTGCTGAGCAACTTGGTCGCCTTGCCGTTGGAGTCGACGAGAGCGATCGAGTTCAGCTCGCTCGGGCTGGTCACATCGACCTTGATGAACTCGCCCTGGTTGGCCGTGTCCTCGACCATGGTGGTGACGGTCGCCGTCGGGACGTTCGGGGCGGTGATATCGAGGGACGCGGGGGTACCGGCCGAATCCTTGACACCGGTCAGCGATGCCTCGACCGTGTAGTCCTCCCCGGCGGGGAGCTTCGCGCTCAGCGCGTAGGTGAACTCGTCGGGATCGGTCAGCTTCTTGGCGATCGTCGCCACGACCTTGCCGGCGGAGTTCTTGAGGGCCACGTCCACAGGGGACGCCTTGCTCGCTGCCGCGACCGTGACCGAGATCGATCCTCCACGGACGACCGACTCCTCATCGACCACCACGCCCGGCTTGGCGAACGCGGCGACCGTGATCTCCGAGGCGGACGTGCCCGCGGTGACGAACTTCAACGACGGGGTGACGGTCACGCTCCACTCGCCGGCAGCGGTCTTGATCGGGATGGTCACGGTCTCGCTCTCGTCGTTGGCCGTCGCCTTGGCCAGGACGACCTTCTTCTTCCCGGTGCCATCGACGAGACCGATGTCGACCGTCGGGGCCGTGATCCCCTTGTTGTCCCAGGTGACCTTGAGCCCACCGCCCTGGGCGATCCCGGCGTCCTCCTCGACTTCGGCACCCGCGACAGTGTCGATCGCCGGAGCGTTGATCTTGAAGGTGTCGGCATCGCTGATCGCCGTGAACCCCCCCGTCGTCGCCGTCGACTCAAGCGACACGGTGTACTCCGCGTCGGCACTGACCAGTGCCTTCGCCGAGGAGGGGATCGTCCAGGTGAACGTCTGGTCGGCGTCGGTGACCAGGTCGGCGCCCGAGGCAATCGTGGCAACTTTCGTCTCGCCATTGCGAACGACGAGCGCCCACGCGCCGGACTCGGCAGGGGTCTCCGCGGGTGCGTAGGTCAGCTGATACGTCGTACCGAGGTACCAGACGTCGTCCTCCGCAACGCCGGTCAGCGCTCCGGGAGTCGCGCCACCGCCACCGCCGCCGCCACCGCCGCCCTCGCCATCGGCAGCGGCAATGCCCATGCCGACGAGGGGAACGGCGGCCAAGGCAGTGGTCAGAGCGACCGTGCCGGCCAAGAAACGATTACGAGCCATCTGATGATCCACTCCCTGGAAAGGCACCTCGGCGGTGCATCACGTGCGTTGTGACGTCCGGGAGATCGGGCCGAGACCGCATGGTTTCAAGGAGGCAGCCCCTCAATTCTCCGTTGCACACCGAACGTGGCCGTGATGGAGCGCGGCGCGGGCACACTGGGCCGATGGCCGGCCCCCTCCCTCTCCGCTTCGTGCGCTCCGCCTCGCGCGCCGACCAGCTCCCCCCATCGTCGGCCGAGCTCGCCCTCGTCGGACGATCGAACGTCGGCAAGTCCTCCTTGCTCAACGCTCTGGCCAACCGCCGCGAGCTCGCCCGGACGTCGAAGACACCGGGAGCGACGCGGCTGATCAACGTCTTCGAGCTCGACCCCCCGGGATCGGGGCGGTGGCTCGTCGACCTGCCCGGCTACGGGTTCGCCCGCGTCGCACGCCGCGAGCGCGAGCAGTGGCAGGCGATGATCGAACGCTACCTGCGGGAACGATCCACGTTGCGCGGCGTGCTCCACCTGATCGACGCCGAAGTCGGACCGACGGCGCTCGACCTGCACACAGCCGACTGGCTGGGCACGATCGGCCGACCCTCGCTGTACGTGGCGACGAAACTGGACAAGGTCGCCTCCTCCAAGCGGCCAAAGCGCAAGGCCGAGCTGGCCGGCAAGCTCGGCGTCGAACGAGGCGACATCGTCTGGGTCAGCGCGGCGAAGAACATCGGGCTCGACGAGTTGCGTGCGGAGATCCTCGGTGTGCTCACCCCGGACGGCGACCCGTTGCTCAGCGGGGGGTGATCATCGCCCGCTGCGCCTTGCCCGGCGGACGAGGGCGCAGCAACCACCAGGCGACACCGATCAGGGCGACGACCGCGCCGACGATCATCACCGTCGTCATCTCGGCTCGCAACGGGTCGACGAACAGTGCGGTGACGTCACGTGCGGCCTGCCGGTTGCGCCGGTCACGGATCGAGGCATCGATCGCTCGGCCGGCCGATCCGGCACCGAGTTGGACCACTGCTCCACCGATCGTCAGCCCGACACCGCCGATCAGCACCACGAGCCATCGATCCGGGCCGATGACCAGTGCGAGGGCGACGAGCAACCCGGCCAGGACGATCATCGCGACCCCGGCGCGATGGAGCCGTTCGGCGATTCCCCATCCACCGGGAAGGTCGGCGCGACCGGCGATGACGAGACGTAGTTCGTCGTCCAGATCACCGATGGATGCCGCGGCGAGCGGGTCGACCGCGGCGAGCTCGCCACGGATGATGCCCGTCGCCGCGCTGAGGTCGAGCACGACAGGCCCGTCACGGGAGCCGACGAGTGCAGAGTGGGCAGACCGGATCGCCTCGTCGAGGATCGTCGTGAACCGCGGATCGGCGATCACCGCAGACACCGCGGGGGCGACGAGCGGACGGGCTTCGGGAACGACCGCGGGGCGTATCCGATCGACGAGGCGCTCTTCCAGAGCTGACTCGACACTGCCCAGGCGAAGGACGGC
>CAZQEJ010000089.1:0-1748 GCA_964592165.1 uncultured Ilumatobacteraceae bacterium
CGTCGGATCGTCGTTGATCTCCGATCCCGCCACCACCGGCAGCCACTCGTCGAGCAGGCCCACGAGCGAGCGCACCACCCGGGTCTTGGCCTGGCCGCGCTCGCCCAGGAAGATCACGTCGTGCCCGGCCAAGAGCGCGTTCTCCAGCTGGGGCATGACCGTCGCCTCGTAGCCGAGGACGCCCGCGAACAACGGCTCACCGGCGGTGATCCGGGCGATCGCGTTGCGCCGGATCTCCTCTTTGACCGGGAGGGAGGTCCAGCCGGAGGCTCGCAGCTCACCGATCGTGCGCAACTCGGGGGGAGCGGAGGTCGCCATGGCCGCGACGCTATCGCCCGGTGCGCGTCGAGGCGGCCCGAGCAATAGCCTCCCCGGTCGTGTCGCTCGACCTCTCCGGCAGCTGGCGGGCGGCGATCGCCGACGACGAGCTTCGCCGCACCGGGATCGGGCTCGACACCGACGACGATGGCTGGGAGCAGGTGACCGTTCCCGGCCACTGGCGCTCCGTGCCGGCCTTCGCCGCCTCCGACGGTCCCCTGCTGTACCGCAAGCGCTTCGAGCTCGACCCCCCGCGGCGCGGCGAACGGCGTTGGGTGGTCCTCGACGGCGTCTTCTATCAGGGCGACCTGTGGCTCGACGGGGCCTACCTGGGCGACCCGGAGGGGTACTTCTTCCCCCACGCGTACGAGATCACCGACCTCGCCCGCCTCGGCCGGGAGCACGTCCTCGCCGTCGAGGTCACCTGCTGGCCGCAGCGCGACACGCGGGCCAAGCGCACCCTGAGCGGCGTGTTCCAGGACGGTACGGCGATCGACCCGGGGTGGAACCCGGGCGGGTTGTGGCGCCCGGTGCGGATCACCTCGACCGGGCCGGTGCGCATCGACGCGCTGCGCGTCCTGTCGCGCGACGTCAACGAGGCCCGGGCAAACGTCGTGCTGCGCGCCGCGCTGGACAGCGACGCGGCGCGCACCGTGCGGATCACCACGTCGTGGGAAGGCCGCGTCGTCACCCGCCAGGAACGGACCCTGGCCCGGGGGATGAACGAGGTCGGCTGGAACGTCGACCTCGAGCAACCGCCGATCTGGTGGCCGTGGTCGCTCGGCGACCAACCGCTCACCGAGATCGCCGTCACGGTCGAAGCCGACGGGGCGCCGAGCGACGAGCGGGTCGTGACGACCGGGCTGCGCGAGGTGGCGATGGACGGCTGGCGGTTCGCCGTCAATGGGGAGCGCTTGTTCGTCAAGGGTGCGCTGCTCGGGCCGTCCCGGCGAGAGCTGGGGGAGATGACCGCCGCCGAGCTCCACCGCGACGTCGAACTGGCCCGCGACGCGGGTCTCGATCTACTGCGCGTCGCCGGGCACATCAGCCGCCCCGAGCTGTACCGCGCCGCCGACGAGCTGGGCATGCTCGTCTGGCAAGACTTCCCCCTGCATGGGGGGTACGCCCGCTCCGTGCGCCGCCAAGCGGTACGCCAGGTCGCCAAGGCGGTCGACCTCCTCGGCCACCACCCGTCGATCGCCCTGTGGTGTGGGCACGACGAGCCGTTCACCGTGGACCCCGACCCCGACGGCGACGACCGCGCCGGGCGCGCCCGGCGGCTGCGCGAGCAGCAACTGCCGACGTGGAACCGCTCGATCCTCGACCGGTGGGTGAAGCGTGCCTTCGACAAGGCCGACGAGACCCGCCCGGTCATCGGAGCGTCGGGGTTGATGCCCCACTTCCCCCGCCTCGACGGAACCGACACCCAC
>CAZQEJ010000089.1:1848-13707 GCA_964592165.1 uncultured Ilumatobacteraceae bacterium
CCCAACCGTCGGTCTCGGCCAACGTGCTCGACCACCTCCGCCACCCGAAGCAGGCCTACCTCGCCGTCTCCGAGGCATGCCGCCCGGTGATCGTCGTCGCCGATCCGCTCCCGGCCGCGCTGCACGCCGGCGACGCGCTCGGCCTCGACGTGCACGTCGTCAACGACCTGCACCGCGAGCTCGGCGCGGCGACGGTCGACGCCCATCTCACCTGGCCGGGCGGGGAGCACCGCTGGCGCTTCGCCGGCGGCGTCCCCGCCGACTGCTGCTGCCGGGTGGGCATCGTCCGCTTCGTCGTCCCCGCGGTCGCCGGCGAGCTCGTCCTCAGCCTGACCCTCGACGCCGGCGACGTGGCGGCGACGAACGCCTACCGCTCGACGATCAGCGCGTCGGGCTGACCGGTCCGCCGGGCGCGGCGGTCGATCAGGCGGACGATCCCCGCCGCGGCGAGGATCACGAGGGTGATGTCGGCCGGGACGCGGATCCGCCAGTAGGCGGCGATCAGCACGCCGGCGACGGTCGCCACCGCGGGCAGGCTGAGCAACAGCCACCGGCGGGACCGGTCGATGCTCGCCCACCCGGCGACGGCAAACGGGACGAGCGCCCAGAACTGGGCGACACCGATCCACATCGCCCAGCGCGGCCGCCCCTCCCCCGGGCCGTTGTCGACCTCCGCCGCCGGGTCGACGACGAGCCACAGCCGCCCGAGGCGGGCCGCGGCGACGAGGGGGAGGCGCCCGGCGTGGTCCCGGGCGTAGCGCACCGCCAAGCGGGTGCGCAACGCCGAGGCCTGCGAGGAATCCCACTCCGGAGGGATCTCCGGGGCCAGCGCGCAACCGATCTGGTAGCTGCCGATCGTCCGCCCGTAGTACGCCGGCTTGCAGTTCGCCCCGAGAAGGGTGAACCCGTCGTTGGAGGAGATCAGCACCCGATCCTGGAAACGGGTCATGTTCCACGCCACCCACGGACCGACGAGCACGGCGGCTCCGGCGGCGACGAGGACGGCCTCGCCGAGCGCGGCCCGCCGCCTGGGCGCGCCGCGGCGCAGGGCGCGCCACGCCCACGGGCCGAGGAGGACGACGACGAGCAGGGCCATCTCCGCCCGCCCGAGGATCGTCAGCCCCGCCGCGAGTCCGGCGAGAACGGCGCGCCCCCACCCGGGGCGCTCGGCCAGCCGGTCCGCGGCGAGGAACAGGGCGCAGATCGCGGCGATCGTGTACGGCTCGGAGAGGATCAGCGCGTCGCCCATCCACAGCGCGGCGTGCACGGCGGCGAGCGCGGCGGCGGCGAGCGCGGCCCGTGACCCGACGAAGCGCCGGGCGACGAGGGCGATCAGGACGATGTTCGCCGAGCCGACGACGACGGTGAACCAGCGCTGCCCGGCCACATACGGCCCGTTGCGCAGCAGCCAGGTGATCGGCGTCAGCGCGGCGACGGTCAGCGGGGGGTGATCCGCGCCCGGTTGGTGTTCGGCGAACGGCTGGACGAACCACCGCCCGATCGCGTCGAGATACGCCTGGCCCGAGTAGTACAGCTGGTCGCCGACGAGCGCGTCGTGGCGGGTGACGGCGAGCACGTACACGGCGCGCAGGACGAAACCCGCGAACGCGAGGGCGACCACCGCCACCCACCACCGGCGGCGGCTGATGGCGGCAGGCGGGTCAGCGACGGGACAGCTTCTTGCGGTTGGCGAACTTCGCCTTCAGGTAGTCCGCGTTCATCGTCGCGATGTTCGACAAGGAGATGCCCTTCGGGCACACCGCCTCGCACTCGCCGTGGCTCGTGCACGAACCGAAGTACTCGTCCATCGTCTCGACCATCGCCTCGACCCGCCGGTAACGCTCCGCCTGCCCCTGGGGGAGCAGGTTGAGGTGCGACACCTTCGCCGCGGTGAACAAGCTCGCCGCGCCGTTCGGGCAGGCGGCGACGCACGCCCCACACCCGATGCACGCCGCGGCGTCCATCGCCGCGTCGGCGACGGTCTTCGGGATCGGGGTCAGGTTCGCGTCCGGAGCGCCTCCGGTCGGGGCGGTGATGAACCCGCCGACCTCGACGATCCGGTCGAACGCGGAGCGGTCGACCATCAGGTCCTTGATCACGGGGAAGGCGCTCGCTCGCCACGGCTCGATGGTGATCGTGTCCCCGCTGGTGAACTTGCGCATGTGCAGCTGGCACGTCGCCGTCAGGCGCTGCGGGCCGTGCGCCTGGCCGTTGATCATCAGCGAGCACATCCCGCAGATGCCTTCCCGGCAGTCGCTGTCGAAGACGATCGCTTCCTTGCCTTCGTGGATCAGCTTCTCGTTGAGCACGTCGAGCATCTCCAGGAACGACGCCTCTTCGGGGATCTCCTCGACGACGTGGGTCTCGAAGTGGCCGGGATCGGCTGGTCCGGACTGCCGCCAGACGCGCAGGGTGATGTTCTTCAGGTGCGTCACTTGTAGCTCCGAACGGCGAGGTGGACGTTGTCGAAGGTGAGCTCCTCGGTGTGTCGCACGGGAGCGCCGGGGTCACCCGTCCACTCCCACGCGGCGACGTGGGCGAAGTTCTCGTCGTCGCGCTTTGCCTCGCCTTCCTCGGTCGCGTGCTCGACCCGGAAGTGCGCCCCGCAGGACTCCTCCCGTTCCAGCGCGTCGCGGCACATCAGCATCGACAGCTGGAAGAAGTCGTCGACCCGGCCCGCCTTCTCCAGGGTCTGGTTGACGTTCGTGTCGCCGCCGGTGACGCGCAGGTCGCGCTGGAACTCCTCGTACAGCGGGGGGATCTCGGCCAGCGCCTTGTTCAGGCCCTCGGCGTTGCGCTCCATCCCGCAGTTGTCCCAGATGATCTTGCCCAACTCGCGGTGGAACCAGTCCGGGGAGTGCGTCCCGTTGATCCCCATGAACGTCTTGAAGCGATCCCGCGCCGCTTGTTCGGCGGCGATGAACTCGGGGTGGTCGGTGCCCGGGATCGGCTTGTTGAGCAATGGCGCGAGGTAGTTGGCGACCGTCACCGGGATCACGAAGTACCCGTCGGCGAGGCCTTGCATCAGGGCCGAGGCGCCGAGGCGGTTGGCCCCGTGGTCGGAGAAGTTGGCCTCCCCCGCGCAGTACAGGCCGGGGATCGTCGTCATCAGCTCGTAGTCGACCCACAGCCCGCCCATCGTGTAGTGCGAGGCGGGGTAGATGCGCATCGGCTGCTCGTAGGGGTTCTCCCCGGCGATCCGTTCGTACATCTCGAACAGGTTCCCGTAGCGCTCCTCGACGACGTGCCGGCCGAGGCGGGAGATCGCGTCGGCGAAGTCGAGGTACACGCCGTTGCGCAGGCGGCCGACTCCGTGGCCGGAGTCGACGGCCCGCTTCGCCGCCCGGGAGGCGACGTCGCGGGGTACGAGGTTGCCGAAGCTGGGGTAGCGGCGCTCCAGGTAGTAGTCCCGCTCGGCTTCGGGGATCTGCGAGGGCAGGCGCTCGTCGCCGGGCTGCTTCGGCGCCCACACCCGCCCGTCGTTGCGCAGCGACTCCGACATCAGGGTCAGCTTCGACTGCGTCTCGTCGGACTGGGGGATGCACGTCGGGTGGATCTGCGTGTAGCACGGGTTGGCGAAGTATGCGCCCTTGCGGTGCGCCCGCCACGCCGCGGTGACGTTGCAGTTCATCGCGTTCGTCGACAAGAAGAACACGTTCCCGTAGCCGCCGGTGGCGAGCACCACGGCGTGCGCCGCGTGGGAGGCGAACTCACCGGTGAGCAGGTCGCGGGTGACGATCCCCGCGGCGCGCCCGTCGACGACGACGACGTCGACCAGCTCGGTGCGGTTGAACAGGCGCACGTGGCCGAGGCCGATCTGCCGGGCGAGCTGCTGGTAAGCGCCGAGGAGGAGCTGCTGGCCGGTCTGGCCCCGGGCGTAGAACGTGCGCGACACCTGCGCCCCGCCGAAGCTGCGGTTGTCCAGCAGGCCGCCGTACTCGCGGGCGAAGGGCACGCCCTGGGCGACCATCTGGTCGATGATGTTCACCGACACCTCGGCCAGGCGGTGGACGTTGCCCTCCCGGGAGCGGAAGTCGCCGCCCTTGACCGTGTCGTAGAACAGGCGGTACACGGAGTCGCCGTCGCCGGGGTAGTTCTTCGCCGCGTTGATCCCGCCCTGGGCGGCAATCGAGTGGGCCCGGCGGGGCGAGTCGTGGAACGTGAACACGTCCACCTCGTAGCCGAGCTCGCCGAGCGTGGCCGCGGCCGAGGCCCCGGCCAGGCCGGAACCGACGACGATGATCTTGAACTTGCGCTTGTTCGCCGGGTTGACGAGCTTCGCATCGAACTTGTAGTTCGACCACTTCTCGGCGATCGGCCCCTCGGGGATCTTCGCGTCGGGCAGTCCGCTCACTTCTTGACCTCCACGATGCCGGCGAGCACTGCGATCGGGAACGAGCAGTTGGCGACCACCATCACGGTGGCGAAGGCGGTGGCGAAGCCCCGCCGCCACTTGTCGAAGCGGGGGTGCGACCAGCCGAGCGACTGGAACAGGCTCCACGACCCGTGGAACAGGTGGATGCCCAAGGCGATGTTCCCGATCAGGTAGATGATCGCCACCGGGACGCGGGACAAGCTGGCGTCGACGTTGCGGTACACCGCGCCGCGCACGAACCCGGGGTTGACCCACCCCCAGGTCAGGTCGGCGAGGTGCCAGACGATGAACAGGGCGACGATCGACCCGGTCCAGCGCATCGTCCGGCTGGCGAAGTTCGCCGCCTGGTAGTCGGTCTTCGTCTGGTACTTGACCGCCCGGGCCTTGTGGTTGAGCACCGTCAGGCTGTACGCGGAGTGGATGTGCAAGGCGAAGGCGGCGATGATCCCCAGCCGCAGCAGCCACAGGGTCACCGTGCGCGGCAGGAGGGGGACGAGCAGGTCGCGCAGGAACTCGGCGTAGTGGTCGAAGTCCTCGGGCCCGATGTACATCTTCAGGTTCCCGACCATGTGGGCGAAGACGAACCCCATGATCATGATCCCGGTGATCGCCATCACGTACTTCTTGCCCACCGCCGTCGAGTAGACGTCGAGCAAGAAGGGCTTGCGTTTGCGCGTCCGGGTCGCGGTCCCCGAGACCGGCACGCGCCGGGTGGTCGTTTGTGCCATCACGGGGCACGGTAGTCCTGCGCGGCGCGGCGACCGGAATCCGGGTGGTGCCGGCGCGGGCGCGGTTTCGTCGGGGGGGCGCGCTGTTCCCTATGCTCGTCCGCCGTCGTTCCCGACGCGCTCTCCGGCGCGCCGACAGACCAACGAGGGGAACCCGCAGTGCCAGCAGTGTTCGCCGCCGAAGGCGGCTATCAGGTCTTCGAGCTCAAAGGCGGTGAGTGGACGGTCCTGATCGCGTCGGTGATCACCGCGCTCTTGGCCATCGCCGTCGGGTTCTACCTCGTGCGCAAGGTCCTCGCCGAGGACGCCGGCTCGCCGAAGATGCAAGAGATCGCCGGGGCGATCCAGGAAGGCGCCTGGGCGTACCTCAAGCGCCAGTTCCGCACGATCGCGGTCATCCTCGTACCGGTCGCGGCGATCGTCTTCCTCACCTCGACCGCGATCAAGAAGCCGGACGGGACCGAAGCGCTCGGCTTCGCCGCGTCCGGGCTGTTCCGCACCCTGGCCTTCGTCCTCGGCTGCGTGGCCTCCGGGTTCACCGGCTACATCGGGATGACGTTGGCGACGCGGGGCAACGTGCGCACCGCCGCCGCGGCACGCACCGGCTCGATGCCCCGGGCGCTGACCGTCGCCTTCCGCACCGGCGGCGTCGCCGGGATGTTCACCGTCGGCCTCGGCCTGCTCGGGGCGACGCTGATCATCATCTTGTTCCAGAACACCTCCTCGGTGATCCTCGTCGGCTTCGGCTTCGGCGGTTCGCTGCTCGCCCTGTTCCTGCGCGTCGGCGGGGGCATCTTCACCAAGGCCGCCGACGTCGGCGCCGATCTCGTCGGCAAGGTCGAAGCGGGGATCCCCGAAGACGACCCGCGCAACCCGGCGACGATCGCCGACAACGTCGGGGACAACGTCGGCGACTGCGCGGGGATGGCCGCCGACCTGTTCGAGAGCTACGAGGTGACCCTCGTCGCCTCGATCATCTTGGGTGTCGCCGGGTTCAACTCGATCGGGATGAACCCCGCTCTCGGCCTGATCTTCCCTCTCGCCGCACGAGCGATCGGCGTGATCGCCTCGATCTTCGGCGTGTTCGCCGTCAAGGCCCGCGAGGGGGAGACGAACCCGTTGCGCCCGATCAACGTCGGGTTCTTCGTCGCCGGCGTGCTGACCCTGATCGGCACGCTGGTGCTCGCCCTCGTCTACGTCGGCAACGACCAGGCCAACGCCGGGTGGAAGTGCTTCGGCGCCGTCGCCGTCGGGCTGATCCTCGCCCAGGGCTTGTCGCATCTCACCGAGTACTACACCGGCACGCACTTCGGCCCGGTGAAGGAGATCGCTTCCTCGGCCCGCACCGGCCCGGCGACCGTCGTGTTGTCCGGCACCTCGTCCGGGTTGGAGTCCTCGGTGTACGCGGTCGTCGCTATCGCCGTGGCGATCGGCGTCGCCCTGGCGATCGGCAACGGCAACCTGCAGTTCTCCTTGTACCTCGTCGCCCTATGTGGGATGGGCATGCTCGCCACGACCGGCGTGATCGTCTCCGAGGACACGTTCGGTCCGGTGTCGGACAACGCCGCGGGCATCGCTGAGATGTCCGGCGAGTTCCACGGCGAGCCGGAGCGGATCATGGTCAGCCTCGACGCCGTGGGGAACACGACCAAGGCCGTGACCAAGGGCTTCGCCATCGGTTCGGCGGTGATCGCCGCGGTCGCCCTGTTCTCCAGCTTCATCGAGACTGCGGCGAACGAGATCCTCCCGGTCGACGAGGTGGAGAAGCTGGTCGAGACGTCGCGCGGCGTGTTCGACGCGCTGCCGATCAACGTCGCCGACCCGAAGATCTTCATCGGTCTGCTGATCGGCGGGGCGGTGCCGTTCCTGTTCTCCGCACTGGCGATCCGCGCCGTCGGGCGCACCGCCGGGGTCGTCGTCCAGGAGGTCCGCGACCAGTTCGCCGACGGCAAGATCATGAGCGGGGAGAAGCACCCCGACTACGGCCCGGTGATCGACATCTGCACCGCCGCCTCGCTGCGTGAGCTGGCCACCCCGGCCCTGCTCGCCGTGCTCACCCCGGTGATCATCGGCTTCGGCATCGACTGGCGGGCGCTCGGCGCGTTCTTGGCCGCGGTGATCCTCACCGGTCAGCTGATGGCCAACTACCTGTCCAACGCCGGTGGCGCATGGGACAACGCGAAGAAGTACATCGAAGACGGCCACGAGGGGGGCAAGGGTTCCGAGGCGCACAAGGCCGCGGTGATCGGCGACACGGTCGGCGACCCGTTCAAGGACACCGCCGGCCCGGCGCTGAACCCGCTGATCAAGGTGATGAACCTCGTCTCGCTGCTGATCCTCCCAGCGATCATCAAGCTCGCCGACGACGACGGCCCGCGCATCGCCATCGCCGCGGTCGCTCTCGTCGTGCTGATCGGGGCGATCGCCTTCTCCAACCGCAAGGCGGAGCCGATGATCGCCTGACGGTGAGTCGAACCTGACCACACCGGCTTCGGAGGTCCCACCCGCACGCCGGGGGGACCTCCGAAGCGCGTCCGGGGCGGGTAGCCTCCCGCTCCGTGCTCGCTCTGTTCAACATCGAGAGCTGGCTCGACAAGGGCGGGCTGGCCCTGCTCTGGGCGATCATCTTCGCCGAGTCGGGCCTTCTCGTCGGCTTCTTCCTCCCCGGCGACTCGCTGTTGTTCATCGCCGGGTTCCTCTCCTCCGATGCCGGCGGGCACCGCCTCCCCGCGTACGGCTGGGTCGCCGTCACCGCGTTCAGTGCGGCGGTGATCGGCGACCAGGTCGGCTACCTGTTCGGCCACAAGGTCGGGCCGACGCTGTTCCACCGGCCGAAGTCACGCATCTTCAACCCGGACAACGTCGTCAAGGCTCAGCACTTCTTCGACCGGTACGGGGCGAAGACGATCGTCCTCGCCCGCTTCGTGCCGATCGTGCGCACGTTCGCCCCGATCGTCGCCGGGGTGGGCAAGATGCATTACCGCACGTTCGTCGTCTACAACATCGTCGGCGGCGTGCTGTGGGGCATCGGGGTGACGACGCTCGGCCACTTCCTCGGGCAGATCCACTTCGTCAAGGAGAACATCGAGATCGCCCTGATCGCCGTCGTGGCCATCTCCCTCGTGCCGATGGTCGTGGAGGTGCTCCGCCACCGGCGGGCCGCGGCCCGTGCGGTCGCCGTCGCCGCCGAGGAGTCGAGCACCGCCTGAGCGCGGCACCCGGCGGAGAGCGTCGTCGCTCAGGGTGCCTCGGCGACGAAGTCGATCAGCCGCTCGACGGCCCCGACGAGCTCCGCGCGCAGATCTGCGTAGGTCCGCACCCGGTTGCGCAGCTTCGGCCAGAACCCCTCCAGCGGTTCGCCGAGTGCGGCGCACAACCCGGCCTTCCACTCCACGCCGCGGGGCACGTCCGGCCAGTCGGCCAGCCCGAGCACCGAGGGGCGGATCCCCGCCCACACGTCGACGAACGGGTGACCGCAGACGAGGACGTGCGGCCCGGCGACGGCGGCCGCGAGGCGCGCTTCTTTGGATCCGTCGACGAGGTGATCGACGAGCACCCCCAAGCGCCGGTGGGGCGCGGGACCGAACCCGGCGACCGCTCCCGGGAGACCGTCGATGCCGTGCATCGGCTCGACGACGATGCCCACGTCACGCAGATCGTCGCCCCACACGTGCTCGACGAGCTCCGCGTCGTGGCGCCCCTCGACCCAGATCCGGCTGGCCCGGGCGGTGCGCGCCGCGGCGGTGACCGTGGCGATCGATCCGGACGCGGTCAGCTTCGGCCCGGACGGCTTCGGCGGGGCCGGGGGGACGAGCGTCACCGGTTGACCCTCGATCAGGAACCCGGCCTCCTTCCAACGGAAGTGGCGATGCTCGTTGGTCCGCCCGCGCAACGTCACCGCCGCGCTGGACAGCTTGACGATGTCCCCGCAGAACCCCGAGGAACGATCCTCGACGACCATCCCGATCTCGGCGACGACGCGCCGCACCGTGGGCCGACCGCGCCGCTCGAGCGGCTCGTCGAGGATGTCCCGGTCGTACATCACCGGCGAGTCTGGCAGGTCCCCTCCCGGGGCACCGGCCATCACCCCCCGGCCGGATCAGACGCGATGCAGCGTGTTCGTGTCCGTGTGGTGCATCGGCCCGCCCATCGCGGCGAGGTCGAGGACCAGGTCGGAGACGTAGGTGAAGGTGCCGTCGTCGTTGAACGTGAACGTCGAGGTGAACGACACGGAGCGGGCCCGGGCCATCAGGTAACGGTTCTGGACCAGCCCGTAGCTCGGCGAGCCGGGATCGGCGGAGAACGTGAGGACCTTGTCGCCGGGGTGGGCGGTGCCCCCGGCGAGGATGGCGATGCCCCGGGGGACGGCGAAGCAGCGCATCACCTGGTTCGTCGACGCCTCCCAGAGGAAGTAGCCGACCTCGTCGTGGAACGGGTCCTTGGACTCCTCCCCGTGGCGCCAGGCGGTCATCCCGTAGGTCAGGCCGTACATCGACTGCTGGCCGTTCTCGACGATCGGGATCGGCTTGAAGAAGGCCTTCTCGAAGTAGCCGGTGTTGCCGACTTCGTCGTCGTTGTTGTGGAACGAGACGTCGGTGCCGGCGTTGCCTTCCCAGCTGCCGAGCAGGGCTTCCAATGGTCCGAGGTCACTCATGGTCCGATGGTCGCGCAGTGGGTGGCCCGATTCAACAGTCGGACCCCTCGGTGAGCCTGTCCCGGCGCGCCGTGGGGCCGAGCGTGCCGCGTTGATCATCGCGTGAGCGCCACCCGGCGGGGGTGACGACGAGGTCGCTCGTCGAGTCGTCGGGGAAGCGGAACGCGGCGCGCACGCCGAAGTGGGCGCGCGCCGGCGGCGGCGTCCAGGGGAGGAACGTGCCGTAGCGGGTCCAGCGGTGGGTGCGGTGGGCGGGAACCTCGGCGATCTCCAACGGGCCGCCCTTCAGCTCGACCGTCCCGTGGACGACGCCGGCCTGCTCGTAGCCGTGGTCGAGGGGCACGGGTTGGGCGGTCGCGTACCACTCGACGTCAATCGAGACGGGGACCGCCTCCCCGTAGGAGCGGCCGAGCGCCTCGTCAGGATCGTCGAGGAGCACGGCGTAGGTCTCGTTGCCGACGGTCCACTGCTCGAACGGGGCGACGCAGGTGTGCTCGGCCCACAACGCCATCGACTTGGCGATCATCGGGTCGCTGCGGCGGGGGATGTCGAACTCGGTGACGTGCAGCAGGCGCTGGCCACGGCGGGCGAGGGCGAACCAGTACCAGGCCTGGCCGGCGCCGATCAGGCGGTAGCCGGCGATGCCGCCGAGCGAGCCGTCGGCGGTCCACCAGTCGAACGTCCACTCCTCGACGATCGAGCCGGGGTGGATGTGTTCGTCGCGCGCGTCGATCGCCCGATCATGCCCGATCTCCCCCGGGCGCGCACCGATCCGCGGCCCGCTCGGCGGCCGGGCAGACTACGAGGGTGTTCCGCTACCTCAGCCTGGACTGGATCGACGCGCTCGGCGCGGAGGTGGCCTCCTCGGAGGCGATGCGCACCCTCGCCGCGCAGATCACCGTGGGGATCACCCAGGTCGTCACCGACGGTCCGGAAGGCGACGTCACCTACCACCTGCTCCTCGACGACGGACGCGCATCGTTCGGTGCGGGGCCGGCCGACCCGGAGGACGTCCGCTTCGTCCAGGACTGGGAGACCGCCGTCGCCGTCGCCACGGGGAAGCTCAACGCCCAAGAGGCGTTCATCACCGGGCGGATCAAGCTCCAAGGCGACCAGAACAAGCTGATCGCCGCCGCCCCGGCGTTCACCGAGCTGGACACCGTGTTCGCCGCGGTGCGCGCCCGGACGACCTACGAGTGACGGTGCCGTGCCCGAGCTCCCCGAGGTCCAGGCGCACGCCGAACGGCTGAGCGCGGCGTTCGCCGGGACGACGCTGGAGGCGTTCGCGCCAATCACGTTCACCGCGCTGAAGACGGCGGTCCCCGCGCCGGACGCGGCCTACGGCACGGCGCTCGACGAGGTCGGGCGGCGGGGCAAGTATCTGTTGCTCCGGTTTCCGGAGATCACCTTCGCCGTCCACCTGATGCAGGGTGGGCGGCTGCTCGTCGACACCCGCCACAGCGCCCGGCCGCGCGGCGGCCAGGCCCGGTTCCGCTTCGCCGACGGGCGGGCGTTGCTCCTCACCGAGCAGGGCACGGAACGGCGCGCCGGGGTGTGGTGCCTGGCGCGTGCGGCCGAGGAAGATGGGCCGCCGTTGTCCAAGCTCGGACCGGAGGCCGACCAACTCGACGTCGCGGCGATGCTCGCCCGCTTCGCCGCGTTCCCCATGCGTCTCCACGGGTTCCTGCGCGATCAGGAGGCGATCGCCGGGCTCGGGCGGCGGCTGGCCAACGAGGTCTGCCACCGCGCCCGCCTGTCGCCGTTCGCCAACACGGCCAAGCTCGACGCCAGCGCCGCGGCAGCGGTCGTCGAGGCGATCCGCGCCACGTTCGACGAAGGCCTCGCCCACGAGCGGTCACTCGACGCGATGAGCTCCTCAGGAGACCGCCCGGGTGGGGTCCCACCACCGCGCCGGGCAACCCTGCGCCGTGTGCGGGGACACGATCCGCGCCGTGTCCTACGCGTCCTACGAGATCGACTACTGCCCGACGTGCCAGACCGGCGGCAAGATCCTCGCCGACAACACGACGTCGAAGTTCCTCAAATAGGTGCGCGTCCCGACCGGAACACCCCGTACCGAGAACGTTTCACGTCGATAATCG
>CAZQEJ010000090.1:0-10453 GCA_964592165.1 uncultured Ilumatobacteraceae bacterium
CGTCGGTTTCAAGGGCTCGCGCAAGTCGACGCCGTTCGCCGCGCAGCTCGCCGCCGAGAAGGCCTGCCGCGCCGCGATGGAGCACGGGCTGCGCCGCGTCGAGGTTCAGGTCAAAGGCCCGGGCTCGGGCCGGGAGACTGCGATCCGGTCGATCCAGAACACCGGCATCGAGGTGTCGTCGATCAAGGACGTCACCCCCGTGCCGCACAACGGCTGCCGCCAGCCCAAGCGGCGCCGGGTCTGAGGGGGAAGCGATGGCGCGTTACACGGGTCCCAAGGTCAAGCTCTCCCGCCGGCTGAGCACGAACATCTTCGAGAACGAGAAGGGTCGCAAGGCGCTCGAGCGCCGCCCCTTCCCCCCGGGCGCGCACGGCCGCACCCGGCGGCGCAACTCAGGCTCGGAGTACCTCGCCCAGCTGCAGGAGAAGCAGAAGGCGAAGTACATCTACGGGGTGCTCGAACGGCAGTTCCGGCGCACCTACGAAGAGGCGGTCCGCCTCGCCGGTCCGACCGGTGAGAACCTCCTCCGCCTGCTCGAGCAGCGGCTGGACAACGTCGTGTTCCGTGCCGGTTGGGCAGCGACCCGGCCCCAGGCCCGGCAGTTCGTCAACCACGGCCTGATCCATGTCAACGGCAAGCGCGTCGACATCCCCAGCTACCGGGTGCGCAAGGGTGAGGTGATCAGCCTGTCCCCCAAGGCGCGGGCGATGATCGTCGTCCGGCACAACCTGGACACGTCGGGACGCTCCGTGGTCGGCTGGCTGGAGACCGGTGACGGCGGCCAGCAGGTCACCGTCCGCGACCTTCCCCAGCGCGATCACATCGACGTCCCTGTGCGTGAGTCGCTGATCGTCGAGCTCTACTCCAAGTAACCGTCGCGCGGGAAACCACGAGGAACGTCATCATGCTCGTCATCCAACGGCCCACCGTCGAAGCGCTCGGCGACGAGGAAGCCAATCGCCAGCGCTTTGCCATCGGCCCCCTCGAACCCGGCTTCGGGCACACGATCGGGAACTCCCTGCGCCGAACACTGCTGTCGTCGATCCCCGGTGCAGCGATCACCACCGTCCGCTTCGACGATGCGCTGCACGAGTTCGACACGATCCCGGGAGTCACCGAGGACGTCACCGACGTCATCTTGAACCTCAAGGACATCGTGCTCACCTCGACCGCCGACGAGACCGTCGTGCTCCGGCTCGACGTGCGCGGTCCGGGCGACATCCCCGCCGGTGGCATCAGGTGCCCGGCGGTCGGCGAGATCCTCAACCGTGATCTGCACGTGGCGACGCTCAATGCCAAGGGCCGGCTCGCCGTCGATCTGACCGTCGAGCGCGGCTGCGGCTACCTGTCGAGTGACCGGGACATCCACAACCGGACGATCGGGGTGATCCCCATCGACTCGATCTTCTCCCCGATCCGCCGGGCGAACTTCGAGGTCGAGCCGACGCGCGTCGAGCAGTCGACGAACTTCGATCGGCTGGTCGTCGACATCGAGACCGACGGATCGATCACCCCCCGCGAGGCGCTCGCCTCGGCAGGGGCGACGCTGCGCTCGCTCGTCGATCTCGTCGCCGGGCTGTCCGACGAACCGCAGGGACTCGAGCTCGGCGAAGTCGTCGGGGCCAACGCCGGTTCGCCGGACCTCGAGTTGCCGATCGAAGACCTCGATCTGTCCGAGCGTCCGCGCAACTGCTTGAAGCGTGCTCAGATCAACACGATCGGCGAGTTGCTGACGAAGAACGAGGACGATCTGCTGAACATCACCAACTTCGGCCAGAAGTCGCTGGACGAGGTCAAGGCGAAGTTGGACGAGCGCGGCTTGACGCTGCGCGGCTGAGGAGAGAACCGAGATGCCTGCCACCCCCCGCCGGGCGCGCGCCTTCGGGCAAGACGCCCACCACCAGCGGTTGATGATGGCCAACCTCGCCGCGTCGCTGTTCGCCGCAGAGGCGATCGTGACCACCGAGGCCAAGGCCAAGGCGCTGCGCCCGATCGCCGAGAAGCTGATCACCAAGGCGAAGAAGGCTCAGGAGAGCGATCCGGCACGGGTCCACCGCATCCGCCAGATCCAGGGTTACCTCGGCGACCGGGAGATGACCCACAAGCTGGTCAACGACGTCGCCCCGCGCTACCTCGAGCGCCCCGGCGGCTACCTGCGGATCTACAAGCTCGGCCCGCGGCACGGGGACAACGCCCCGATGGCCCGCGTCGAGCTCGTCTGAGCACGCCAGGAGGGATGGTGCGGGGATGCCCCGTGCCCGGTTGCTGATCGCCTACGACGGCGCGGCGTTCCATGGGTTCGCCGAGAACGACGGCGTACCGACGGTCGGTGGGACGTTGCGGCTGGGGATCGAACGACTGATCCGCCAGCCGGTCGAACTGACCTGCGCGGGGCGCACCGACGCCGGGGTCCATGGGTGGGGTCAGGTGGTCAGCCTGGACCTGCCCGCCGGGAGTGATCTCGGCTGGCTCCGTCACCGGTTGAACCGGATGCTCGCCCAACGCATCGCGATCCGCTCGGCGGAGTGGACCGACGACGCGTTCGACGCCCGCTTCTCGGCACGCTGGCGGCACTACCGCTACCAGATCATGACCAGCGACTGGGCCGATCCGTTCCTCGCTCGCAGCGCGTGGCACGTCGGGCGCCCGCTCGACGTCGACGCGATGCAACTCGCCGCCGACGCATTCGTCGGCGAGCATGACTTCTCCTCGTTCTGTCGCCGGCCCAAGCCCACCCCCGGGCAACCGGCTGTGTCGCTCGTGCGCCGCGTCCTGCTCACCGCGTGGAGCGAACCGCAGACCGATCTGCTCCGCTTCGAGATCCGGGCCAACGCGTTCTGCCACCAGATGGTCCGCTCGATCGTCGGCACGCTCGTCGACGTCGGGCTGCGCAAGCGCAGCGCGGGGGACACGTTGGCCACCCTGCACGCCCGGGATCGCCGTGCCGCCGGACCGGTCGCCCCCCCACACGGCCTGGTCCTGTGGGAGGTCGGCTACTGACCTGCGCCGCGTCCGCTGGCGGAGACGGTGTGGCGGCGTTTGTCGAATCGCTCCCCGTCCCGTATCCTTTCCCGGTTCCCGGAGGCAGCCCCGCTCGAAGGGGGCGCCCCGACGAAGGAAGTCCGCCGATGCCGACCTACTCCCCGAAAGCCAGCGAGATCACCCGCGCCTGGCACGTGATCGATGCCGAAGGGATGATCCTCGGCCGGGTGTGCACCGAGGCCGCCCGCCTCCTGCGGGGAAAGCACAAGCCGATCTTCGCTCCGCACATCGACACCGGTGATCACGTCGTGATCGTCAACGCGGACAAGATCGTGCTCACCTCCGGCAAGGCCGACAGCCGCATGGTCCACCGCTACTCCGGCTACCCGGGTGGGCTGAAGAGCGAGAGCTACGGCAGCCTGCTCGGCCGCAAGCCCGCCGACGCGATCCGTCGCTCGGTGCGCGGCATGCTCCCCAAGGGGCCGCTCGGCCGCCAACAGATCAAGAAGCTCAAGGTGTATGCGGGGCCGGAGCACCCGCACGCCGCCCAGCAGCCCACCTCGCTCGAGATCGCCGGCGCCAAGGCTCGCTGAGCGCCAGGGAGAAGGAACAGTGTCCAAGCCGCTCGTCCAGTCCACCGGCCGCCGCAAGGAAGCCGTCGCCCGTGTCCGGTTGCGCCCCGGTACCGGTCAGATCTCCGTCAACGGGCGCGCCTTCGACGACTACTTCCCAACGGCGACGGCACGCATGGTCGTCGCCGAACCGTTGCGCCTGACGTCCACCGAAGAGACCTACGACGTCGACGCGACGATGCACGGCGGGGGCACGACCGGCCAGGCCGGCGCCCTGCGGATGGCGATCGCCCGTGCCCTCACCGAGCTCGACGAGGAGCTCCGCCCGACGCTGAAGAAGGCCGGCCTGCTCACTCGCGACGCCCGCGCCAAGGAGTCGAAGAAGTACGGTCTGAAGAAGGCCCGCAAGGCGCCGCAGTACACCAAGCGCTGATCCCTGGCGTTGGTCGCGGCCCGGCGGAACGGCGGGCCGGACGCTCGGGCAGGACGCTGAGGTGGCGATGCGTTTCGGAACTGACGGGGTACGTGGTCTGGCGAACGCCGAGTTGACGCCCTCTTACGTGCTCGACCTCGGTCGCGCCGCGGGTCGTGTGCTCGGCAGCGAGCGGGTCGTGGTCGCTCGGGACACCCGTCACTCCGGGCCGATGCTGGAAGCGGCGCTGTCGGCCGGGTTCGCCGCCGAAGGTGTCGACGTGGAGATCGCCGGGGTCCTGCCCACGCCGGCGATCGCCGCCCTCGCCGCCGAACACGGCGTGGCCGCGGCGATGATCACCGCCTCGCACAACCCGTTCCCGGACAACGGCGTCAAGCTCTTCGCCCGCGGCGGGTACAAGCTCACCGACGACGCCGAGCAGCAGATCAGCGCCGTGCTCGGCGGGCTCGGCTCACCGAGCCGCGTCGGTTCCCGGGTGGGCACGATCCGCCGGATCCCGCGCAGCGGGGTCCACTACCTCGACCGTCTCACCGGACTGTTCCCCGCCGGTGCGCTATCGGGCCGGCGGATCGTGCTCGACACGGCCAACGGCGCGATGAGCGCGGTTGCCCCCGAAGGGTTGCGCCGCCTCGGCGCCGACGTGGTCGTGATCAACGCCGAGCCGGACGGGACGAACATCAACGCGGCGTGCGGGGCGACCGACCCACGGCCGCTCGCCGCCGCGGTGCTCGCCGAGTCCGCCGAGCTCGGCTTGGCCTTCGACGGCGACGGCGACCGGGTGATCGCCGTCGATCACACCGGGCGCATCGTCGACGGCGACCAGATCATCGCCCTCCTCGCGCTCGACCTGCGCGCCCAGGGCCGTCTCGCCGCCGACACGGTGGTCGTCACCGTGATGAGCAACCTCGGCTTCCACCGGGCGATGGCCGAGGCGGGGATCGGCGTCATCACCACCGCGGTCGGCGACCGGTACGTGCTCGAGGCGCTCGAATCGGACAAGCTCTCCCTCGGGGGGGAGCAGAGCGGGCATCTGATCCTGCGTGAACTGGCGACGACCGGTGACGGGCTGCTCGCCGGGCTGCTCCTTGCCGATCTCGTCCGCCGTGCCGGAACACCGCTCGCCGACCTCGCCGGGCAGGCGATGGTCGTCTACCCCCAAGTGCTGCGCAACGTGCGTGTCGCCCAGCGGATCACGGACATCGCCGAGCGGATCGCCCCGGAGATCGCCGCCGTCGAAGCCGAGCTGGGCAGCGACGGGCGGGTCCTCGTGCGCGCCAGCGGCACCGAGCCCCTCGTGCGGGTGATGGTCGAAGCACGCGACGAGTCCACGGCCCACGCTGCTGCTCAGCGGTTGGTCGCGGCGGCCGAGATCGCCTGCCACTGAGCTTGGCCGGGGGTGGGGAGCTTCCCCCAGGTCGGCGACCGGGTCGGCCGGCCCGATCAGAGGGGGCGCGATCCCCGCCGAATGCCGCGCCGGTAGCGTCGTCAGGCATGTGTGGGATCGTCGCCATCGTCAGCCGACCCTCGACGCGCCCGGTACCGGCTCCCGCCGAGGTGATCGCCGGGCTCGACGCGGCGCTTGGTGCCGAGTTGTCGGGCATCGACGCGGTCGCCGCCGCCGCCGAACGGGTCGACGCGCTGTTGCACGGTGTGCCCGGTGTGCGCGCCCTCGTCGGCAATACCGAACTCGTCGCCGCGCTCGAGGCCCGCCTCGAGCTGCTCGACGCCGTCGCGCTCGCCGAGGAGCGCCGGATCGAGGAGCTCGAGGGGACGCAGAGCGAGATCGTCGAGCAGGCCAACGCCGCGTTGATCCGCCTGCGCGATGCGCTGTGGGCGATCCGCCGTGACCGCCTGCGCACCGCCCGCGAGGTCGAGGCTCTCGCCGGGGGGGAGACCGGCCCGGCCGCCCTGGCCGGGTACACGACCGTCCAGCAGGCGCTCTCCGCGATCGATCGCTTGGAGGTCCGCGGCCGTGACTCGGCCGGGATCCACCTGTTCGTCTGGGACCACGGGCTCGATCCTGCCGACCCGGCGGTCGCGGCCGAGTTGCGCACCCGCGGCGCGGATCGGTTGTTCACCTCGGGTTCGGTCCGTCTCGCTGGTGGTGTGCTCAGCTTCGTCTACAAGGCGGCGGCGGAGATCGGGGAGCTGGGCGACAACACCCGCGCCCTGCGCGCCGCGGTGCGCAGCGACTCGTTGCTCCGCCTCGCGCTGCGCACCCCGGCGGCGCGGCTGTCGCTCCTCGGTCACACCCGCTGGGCGAGCGTGGGGATCATCTCCGAGCCCAACGCCCACCCGCTCAACGCCGAGGAGGAGGGCGCTGCGGCCGACGGCCCGTACGTCGTCGGGGTGCTCAACGGCGACGTCGACAACCACGCCGACTTGAAGGCGGAGCACGGGCTACGCATCCCCGGTCCGATCACCACCGACGCGAAGGTGATCCCCGCCCTCGTCTCCCGTCACAGCGTGGCCGCCGGCGACCTGGTCGAGGGCTTCCGCCGCAGCGTCGCCTCCTTCGACGGCTCGGTGGCCGTCGGGGCCGCGGCGGCGAGCGATCCGGGCACGCTCCTGCTGTCCCTACGCGGCAGTGGCCAAGCGCTGTACGTCGGGCTCGCCGAGGACTGCTTCGTCGTTGCCAGCGAGCCGTACGGCGTCGTCGAGGAGACGAACCGCTACGTGCGGATGGAGGGCGAGGTCGCCGCGGTTCCGGGCAACCCGAACAGCCGGGGCCAGATCTTCGTCCTCGACGGGACCCACGCCGGCGAGCTGGGAGGGATCCGCCGGCTGGCCTACGACGGCAGCGAGCTCCCTGTCGCGGCGACCGACGTCGTCACCGCCGAGGTGACGACCCGGGACATCGACCGGGGGTCCGAACCGCACTTCTTGTTGAAGGAGATCGGCGAGGCTCCAGAGAGCTTCCGCAAGACGCTGCGGGGCAAGATCACCGAGCACGACGGCGTGCTCAGTGTGTTCCTCGGCGGGCGGACGTTCCCCGCCGTGGTGCGCGAACGGCTCGCCGCCGGGTCGATCCGCCGGGTGCTGGTGATCGGGCAGGGAACCGCGGCGGTCGCCGGGCAGAGCGCGGCGGCGGTGCTCACCGAGCTCGCCGGTGGGCAGCTGAGCGTCGAGGCGGTCACCGCCACCGAGCTGTCCGGCTTCGGCCTGCGCGCCGACATGCACGACACACTGATCATCGCCGTCAGCCAGAGTGGGACGACGACGGACACGAACCGCACCGTCGACCTCGCCCGCAGCCGCGGGGCGGTCGTCATCGCCATCGTCAACCGGCGCAACAGCGACCTCACGGACAAGGCCGACGGGGTGTTGTACACCTCCGACGGTCGAGACGTGGAGATGAGCGTGGCGAGCACGAAGGCGTTCTACGCCCAGGTCGCCGCGGGGGTGATCCTCGCCTGTGGGATCACCGACCTCGCTGGTGCCGGCGACGACCGGCGCCGCCACGAGTTGCTCTCCTCGTTGCGCGAGCTGCCCGAGGCGATGCGCGCCGTGATCGCCCGCCGGCCGGTGATCGCCGAGGCCGCGCAGCGGCTGGCCCCGCACAAGCGCTACTGGGCCGTGGTCGGCAACGGACCGAACAAGATCGCCGCCGAAGAGGTGCGGATCAAGCTCTCCGAGCTGTGCTACAAGTCGATCGCTTGCGACGTGACCGAGGACAAGAAGCACATCGACTTGTCCTCCGAGCCGCTGATCCTCGTCTGCGCGGCGGGTCTCGTCGGTGGGACGGCCGACGACGTGGCCAAGGAGGTGGCGATCTACAAGGCGCACAAGGCGGTGCCGATCGTCGTCGCCACCGAGGGCGAGGAACGCTTCGCCGCTGCCGCCCAACTCGTCGAGGTCCCCGCCGTCGACCCGGTACTCGCCTTCGTCCTGTCGGCGATGGTCGGTCACCTGTTCGGCTACGAGGCGGCGCTGGCGATCGACGCGCTGGCTCGTCCGCTGCGCACGGCACGGGAGGCGATCGAGCACGCCGCTGCCTGCGAAGCGACGGGGGAGGCCGCGGTGCGGGCGATCAGCGCCTCACTGGCCGGGCCCACCCAGCAGTTCTGGGACACGATGCGGACCAACGCTTACGACGGTCACCTGGAGGCCTCGACCGCGGTACGCCTGACCTCGCTGCTGCGCGACCTGGCCAGCGATTCGCCGCTCGAGTCGTTCCAGTCCTCGACCGGCAAGGTCGGCACCCCCGAGGCCCTGATCGACGACCTGACCACCGCCTTGACCCGGGCGATCGAAGAACTGACCCGGCCGATCGACGCGATCAAGCATCAGGCCAAGACGGTCACCGTGGGGATCTCGCGTAGCGACGAAGGCGTACTCGACCGGGCCCTGGTACGCGAGGTGATCACCGCCGGGGCGAGCCGCGACCGGCTGCCCTACCGGACGTTGAAGATCCTCGCCGACCTCGACCCCGCGGTCGACGCGGTCGTCGGTTTCACCCGCTACCGGATCGAGGGCGATCCGGCGTCGGGGGCGGCGACGATCGAGATCGTCGACCGGGGTGGCCTCGGCCGCGAAGTCGCGTCCCGGGTGGAGAACGACAATCGTCTGGTCGGGACGAAGCGACGGGTGGCGACCGAGCGCGAGGTGCTCGTCGCCCGCGGCCGGCGCGACGGGCGGACGGTGATCCTCGTCCCCGAGGTCAAGGCGAACCGGACGACCGGGTTGACCCTCGTCCACGTCCGCTTCCGCGAGCGGCTCGGCGCGGAGGCGATGCGCGGTGTGCTCCAGGGCTACGACCGCCGCTACGACCGCCTCGTCGACTGGGTCACGGAGACCGAGGGAGCGTTCCGCGACGCGTTGTTGGCCGAGATCCCCGTCGCCGACGCGCTGATCACCCCGATCTCCGAGATTGCCGACCGCTGGCGCCGATGACCCGGCGGGTGACGGCGACGCGCCGGGCCGGAGCTGCATGCCGGGACGATGGCGAGCGGAGCGGGACGGAGCGCGAACCGTGAAGATCGGCGTGGACAACGTCGACATCGAGCGGTTCCGCGAGTCCTTGGCGCGCACCCCGTCGATGCGCACCCGACTGTTCGTCGCCGCCGAGCTCGACTACGTGTCCGCCAAGGCCGATCCGGTCCCCTCGCTCGCCGCTCGCTTCGCGGCCCGTGAGGCGTTGATGAAAGCGCTCGGTGTCGGTCTCGGCGCGTTCGGCTTCCATGACGCGTGGGTCGCCCGGGCCGACAGCGGGGTGCCCAGCTTGGTGATCACCGGCCGGGCCGCCACGCTCGTCGCCGCGACGGGGCTCACCGACTGGCAGGTCACCCTGACCCACAGCGCGCTCGTCGCCACCGCCGTCGTGCTCGGCAGTTGAGCCACGGCTGCCTACGCTGCGGACCGTGCTGCCGATCGTCACCCCCGCCGAGATGCAGGCGATCGACGCCGCCGCGACCGAGCACGTCGAGGTGCTCATCGAGCGCGCCGGCGCGGTGGTCGCCCGAGCCGCGCTGGCGATGCTCGGCGGGTCCTACGGCCGCCGGGTGATCGTCATCGCCGGGAAGGGCAACAACGGCAACGACGGCCGGGTCGCCGCCCGTCGCCTGACCGCGCGCGGTGTGCGCGTCGAGATCGTCGACGCGGCGCTGTGCCCGGCCGTGCTACCCCCATGCGACTTGGTCATCGATGCCGCGTTCGGTACCGGGTTCCACGGTACCTGGGATGGCCCCGACCCGAACGGGGCCCCGGTGCTCGCCGTCGACATCCCGAGCGGGGTCGATGGGCTGACCGGCCGGAGCGCGCCCGGGGTGATCCCCGCTGACCGGACCGTCACCTTCGCCGCGCTCAAGCCGGGCCTGCTGTACCCCCCGGGAAGCGTCTACGCGGGGGAGATCGAGCTGGCCGACATCGGGCTCGACGCGACCTCGGCGGCGACGATCCACCTCGTCCAGCGCGGCGACGTCGCCCGCTGGGTGCTGCCTCGGCCGACCGATGCGCACAAGTGGCGCGCCGCGCTGTGGATCGTCGCCGGTTCGGGCGGGATGCTCGGCGCGGCGCACCTCGCCGCCTCCGCCGCGCAGCGCGCCGGAGCGGGGATGGTCCGCCTGTCGACCCCAGGGGTGGCGGTCGACCCCGTGGCCCCGACGGAGGTGGTCGGCCGGCCGCTGCCCGCCCAGGGTTGGGCTCCTGAGGTGCTCGGCGACGTCGACCGCTTCCACGCGATGGTCATCGGCCCCGGGATGGGCCGTAGCGATTCGACGACCTTCGACGTGCGGGAGGTCGCCTCCCGCTGCCCGCTCCCGCTCGTCGTCGACGGCGACGGGTTGTTCGCCCTGGCCTGGAGCGGGCAGGGGGCGCAGATGGTCCTCCGGGCGCGCCCGGCGCCGACCGTCCTGACCCCCCACGACGGGGAGTTCGCCCTCCTCGCCGGGGAGCGCGTCGGCGCCGACCGGATCGCCGCGGCGCGTCGCTTGGCCGCGTCGACGGGGTCGGTGGTGCTGCTCAAGGG
>CAZQEJ010000090.1:10553-13706 GCA_964592165.1 uncultured Ilumatobacteraceae bacterium
GCCGAGGAGCGATGACCGCGTCCGACGGTCGCTGGGCGTGGGTCGAGGTCGACACCGACGCGATCCGGGAGAACGTCGCCGCGCTCGCCGCGCTCGCCGCCCCGGCACGCCTGTGTGCGGTGGTCAAGGCCGACGGCTACGGCCATGGAGCGCATCGCGCCGCGTGCGCAGCACTTGCCGGCGGGGCGTCGATGCTCGCCGTCGCCCTGACCTCCGAGGGGGGGGAGTTGCGCGCCGCGGGAATCGACGCCCCGATCCTCGTGCTGTCCGAGCAGCCCGTCGGGCAGTTCGCCACGATGGTCGCGGCCCGCCTGACACCGACGCTGTACACGCTGGGATCGATCGCCGCGTTCGGGGCCGCGGCGCGAGCTGCGGGGGGTGCCGGTGTCGCCGTGCACCTCAAGCTCGACACCGGGATGCATCGTGTCGGCGCCCCTCCGGGGCACGCCGTCGCCCTCGCCCGGGCCGTTCTCGCCGAAGCCCCTGCGTTGCGTCTCGGGGGGGTGTTCACCCACCTCGCCGTCGCCGATGAACCCGCCGATCCGTACACGGCCGGGCAACTCGAGCGTTTCGACGAAGCGCTCGACGCGCTGCGCGCCGCTGGGATCGACCCGGGCATGGTCCACGCGGCGAACTCGGCGGGTGCCCTCGCCCACCCGCGGGCGCGCTACGACATGGTCCGCACCGGGATCGCGATGTACGGCGTGCCCCCGTCAGAGGCCGTCGTGCCGAGCGCGTCCCGCCCCGCGCTGCGCTTCGTCGCCCGGGTCTCCCACGTCAAGCGACTCCCCGGCGGGGCGCGCCTGTCCTACGGGCTGCGCTACTCGCTCGGCGGCGCAGCGACGATCGCCACCGTTCCCCTCGGGTATGCCGATGGTGTCCCTCGCCGGCTGGCGGCCTGCGCGGGTGAGGTGCTCGTCGGCGGGCGCCGCCGCCCGATCGCTGGGGTGGTGACGATGGACCAGTTGCTCGTCGACTGCGGGGACGACCCGGTCGTCGTCGGCGACGAGGTGGTCCTCCTCGGTGCCCAGGGCGACGAACGGATCACCCCGGCGGAGTGGGCCGACAAGCTGGGGACGATCCCCTACGAGATCGTCTGCGGGATCTCCAAGCGAATCGAGCGAATCACGCTGCGTCGCTAGGATCGACGCCCGTGCTCGTGCTCGCCTCCTCGTCGCTCGCGCACACCCATCGGATCGCCGCGGCGATCGCCGGGCTCGTCCGCAGCGGGGACCTCCTCGTCCTCTCCGGCGAGATGGGCAGCGGGAAGACCGCCTTCGCCCAGGGGTTCGGGGCCGCGCTCGGGGTCGACGAGCCGATCACCAGCCCCACGTTCACCCTCGTGCACACCTACGACCTGCCCGCACCCCGGCACCGGACGCGCTTCCACCATGCCGATCTGTACCGCCTCGACCGTCTCGCCGAGGTTGCCGATCTCGCCCTTGGCGAGCTCGTCGAATCCGACGGGATCGTCCTCGTCGAGTGGGGCGACGTCGCCGGATCGGCGCTCGGCGACCACCTCGAGGTCCGCATCATTGCCGACGACCCTGCCGACGACGGACACCGGCGGATCGAACTGCACCCCCGTGGCAGGGCCTGGGCGGCACGCTGGCCGGCGCTCGGCGCGGCGGTCGGGGAATGGATCGAGCGCGGGAGCGCGGGGACGTGCTGATCCTCGGCATCGAGACCGCCACGGAGAGGGTCAGCGTCGCCGTCGGCGGGCACGAGGGCGTGCTCGGTTTGGTCGAGATCACCCGTGGGAGGCGCCACGTCGAGACGCTCGCCCCGTCGATCGACTTCCTCTGCCGCCAAGCCGACGTCACCCTCGGCGAGATCGGGTGCATCGCCGTCGACGTGGGTCCTGGGTTGTTCACCGGGATGCGCGTCGGGATCGCCACGGCCAAGGCGCTGGCCCACGCCCTGCGCCTGCCGATGATCGGCGTGTCCAGCCTCGACCTGCTCGCCTTTCCCCTGCGGCACACCGAGCGGACGATCGCGGCGGTCGTCGACGCACGGCGCGGCGAGCTCTTCTCCGCGTTCTATCGTCAGGTCCCCGGCGGTGTGCAGCGGGTCACCGAACCGCGCGTCGGCCCCGTCGAGGACCTCGTCGCCGACGTTCTCGCCCGGGGCCAGGAGGTCGTCTGCGTCGGCGACGGCGCGCTGCGTTACCGGGACCAGATCGCCGATGCGGTGCGCGTCGAGTTCGCCGAACAGTGGCTCTCCTTGCCTTCCGCCGCGCCGCTCGTCCAACTCGCCCATGCCCGCGCCCTGCGCGAGGAGTGGGTCAACCCGTGGGAGTTGCAGCCGATGTACCTGCGCCGTCCCGACGCGCGGATCAACTGGTCGACGCGCGGCCGGAGCGCCTCGTGAGCATCGTCTCCCGCCTCCTCGAACGGCGCCCGGCCCCGCGCCCGGCCGGACTGGTGATCGAACCGATGCGCCGCAAGCACCTGCGTGCCGTGCTCGCCATCGAGCGTCAGGTGTATCCCCGCCCGTGGTCGCCGGGGGTCTTCCACTCCGAACTCGACGGTGTCGCCGCCGGCGAGCGGTGCTACCTCGTGGCCCGTGACGACGGCGTGCTCGTCGGGTACGCGGGGATGCTCTACGCGCTCGACGAGGCGCACGTGACCAACGTCGCCGTCGATCCGGCCCGTCACCGCAACGGGTTCGGCCGGCGGTTGCTCGCCGAGTTGGCCTGGGTCGCCCGCGAGCACGGGTCCAAGCACCTCTCGCTCGAGGTGCGCGTCTCCAACAACGCCGCGCAGGAGTTGTACCGGCTGTTCGGTTTCGCCCCTGCCGGGATCAGGCCGAAGTACTACGAGAACACCGAGGACGCGATCGTCATGTGGCGCCACGACATCGACACCCCGGAGTTCGCCGCCGAACTTCGCCGGCTGGGGGCATGAACGGCATGCACGTCGACGACTCCACCGTCGTGCTCGGCATCGAGACGAGCTGCGACGAGACCGCCGCGGCACTGGTCATGGGCGGTCACGACGTGCTCTCCTCGGTCGTCTCCAGCCAGGTCGACCTGCACGCCGCGTATGGCGGCGTCGTCCCCGAGATCGCCAGCCGGGCGCACCTCGAGTTGCTCAACCCGGTGGTCGCCCGGGCGGTCGTCGAGGCCGGGATCGACGAGCAGCGGATCGACGC
>CAZQEJ010000091.1:0-13507 GCA_964592165.1 uncultured Ilumatobacteraceae bacterium
TGATCTCCAGCACGCGGCCCGCGCCGGTCGAGGGGACACCGCGCCCGCCGGCCGCCGAACAGGGGCGCCCCCCGTCGGGAGTCGCGGCGCGTCCGTTGCCGGCCCAGGGACCACGCCCCGCCGGGCCGCCCCCGGGCCGTCCGGCCGGCACACCGCCTCCCCCTGGGGCCCGACCGCTGTCGCCGAGCGGCAAGCCGATCCCCCCGCCGCCCGGCGGGCGGATGCTCTCGCCGAGCGGAAAGCCGATCCCCCCGCCGCCCGGCGGGCGCCCCCTGCCCCCCGGCCAGGGACGCCCCTCTGGTCCCGGCGGACGCCCCTCCGGTCCCGGCGGGTACGGTCCCCGTCCGGGTGGTGGCGGCCCGCGAGGCGGCCCCGGAGGCCCGCGCCCCGGGGGCTACGCCGGTCGTCCCGGTGGCGGCCCGGGCGGCGGGTTCGCCGGCCGGCCGGGTGGCCCTGGCGGTCGTCCCGGTGGCGGCCCTGGCGGCGGGTTCGCCGGCCGGCCGGGTGGCCCCGGTGGTCCTGGTGGTGGCCCGGGTGGTCGACCCGGGGGTGGTCCCGGCGGTGGGCCGCGCCCGAGTGGCCAGCGCCGTGCACCGCGCCGCTCGAAGCGCCGTGGCCGCCGCAACCGCGAGGAGCTGCAGCCGCACCTGATGTCGAGCTACACCCCGACGGATGCGCCGGTGCCCGAGGGCACCGTCGTCATCGAGCGGGGGATGTCCGCCCAGGAGTTCGCTCCCAAGCTGAACCGCACCGCCGCGGACGTCGTCCGCTTCCTGCTCGGAAACGGCGAGATGGTCACCGCGACGATGACCCTGTCCGACGAGCAGATGGAGGTGTTCGCTCTCGAAGTCGGCGCGGACATCCTCCTCGTCGAGCCCGGCCAGCAGGAGGAGATGGAGCTCCAGGCGCTGTTCGACGACAGCGACGACGACGACGAGGCCGCACAGGAGCCGCGCCCGGCGGTGATCACCGTGATGGGCCACGTCGACCACGGCAAGACGACCCTGTTGGACAGGATCCGCCACGCCAACGTGGTCGCCGGTGAGGCCGGGGGGATCACCCAGCACATCGGCGCGTACATGGTCACCCGGGAAGACGGCAGCCGGGTGACGTTCATCGACACCCCAGGTCACGCCGCGTTCACCAAGATGCGCGCCCGCGGCGCGCAGGTGACCGACATCGTCGTCCTCGTCGTCGCCGCCGACGACGGGGTGATGCCCCAGACGATCGAGGCGATCAACCACGCCAAGGCCGCGGACGTGCCGATCGTCGTCGCCCTGAACAAGATCGACCGGGAGAACGCCGACCCGCAGCGGGTCTTGTCCCAGCTCGCCGAACACGAGCTCGTCCCCGAATCGTGGGGCGGGGACACGATCGTCGTCGAGATGTCCGCCCAGCAGAACCTCGGTGTCGACGATCTGCTCGACCAACTCGTCGTCGTCGCCGAGTTGGAGGAGCTGACCGCCAATCCGACCGGCCGGGCCAAGGGGATCGTCCTCGAGGCGAACCTCGATCCGGGCCGGGGTCCGGTGGCGACGGTGCTCGTCGACAAGGGAACGCTGAAGATCGGTGACCCGATCGTCGCCGGCGGAGCCTGGGGCCGGGTACGAGCGATGATCGACGACCAGGGCCGGCAGGTCAAGGAAGCCGGTCCGTCGATGCCCGTGCAGGTTCTCGGCCTGTCGAGCGTCCCCGGCGCCGGGGACGAGTTCCGCGCGGCCCCCGACGAGAAGACGGCGCGCATCGTCGGCGACGCCCGCGCCGAGCGACAACGACTGTCTGCCCAGCGCGGCGACGCCCGGGTGCAGAAGGGCGTCAAGCTGGAGGACGTCTTCTCCCAGATCCAGGCCGGCGAGATCGCCACGTTGAACATCGTCCTCAAGGCCGACGTGCAGGGGTCGCTGGAGGCGGTCACCGAGTCACTGCGCCGCCTCGAGCGCGACGACGTCAAGCTCGCCTTCGTCCATCGGGCTGTTGGCGGGATCTCCGAGAACGACATCAACATCGCGGCGATCTCCAACGCAACGCTGATCGGCTTCAACGTCCGCCCGGACCGCAAGGCACGAGAGCTCGCCGAAGCCGAAGGCGTCGAGATCCGCACCTACGAGATCATCTACAAGCTGCTCGAGGACATCGAGCGGGCGATGGTCGGGATGCTCGCCCCGGAGTTCGAAGAGGTGGTCACCGGCGAGGCGGAGGTTCGCGAGATCTTCCGTGTCCCCCGGGTCGGGGCGATCGCCGGGTGCTACGTGCGCTCGGGAACGATCACCCGTGGCTCGAAGGTCCGCTTCTTGCGCGATGGTGTGATCATCTGGAAGGGCGCGATCTCCTCCCTCAAGCGGTTCAAGGAGGACGCCCGCGAGGTGCGCGAGGGCTTCGAGTGCGGAGTGGGCCTCACCGACTTCCAGGACCTCAAGCAGGGCGATCTGATCGAGACGTTCGAAGAGCGGGAGATCGCCCGGGTTTGAACGGGCAATGCCCGTTACCGTCGTCGGCATGGCCGATCTCGAGTTCTTCTTCGACCCCGTCTGCCCGTTCTGTTGGATCACCTCGCGCTGGGTGAAAGAGGTCCAGGCGCAACGGCACTACGAGGTCACCTGGCGGTTCATCTCCTTGCAGTTCGTCAACGAGGACCGCACGAGCGACTGGTACACCGAGGAGTACCGTGCCGGGCACCGGGCGGGGACGAACGCGCTGCGCGTCGCCGCGGCGCTGCGCGCCGAGCGGGGCAACGACGCGGTCGACGCGTTCTACACCGCCCTCGGCACGCTCGTACATTCCGGTGACCGGCAGAAGGAGTTCTGGTCGGAGAACGAGGCGCTGGTCGCTGAGGCGCTGGCCCCGGCCGGACTGCCGGCGACGTTCGCCGCCGCCCGGGAGGACCTCTCCCACGACGTTCTGCTGCGCGCCGAGACCGCTCTCGCCTTCGAGCGCACGGGCAAGGATGTCGGTACGCCGATCATCACGTTCCACCCTGGGTTGCCCGACGAAGCGAGCTTCTTCGGACCGGTGATCTCCCGCATCCCCCGCGGCGAGCAGGCCGTCGCACTGTGGGACGCGGTCGAGTTCATCGCCACGACGTCGGGCCTCGCCGAACTGAAGCGCTCCACCCGCGAGCCGCTCGACTTCTCCTAGAACGCGCCGCGGCGGCTGGCGTCAGCCGGTGGCGGGTGCAGCGCCGACGAACGCGGCCCACAAGAGCGCGTAGGGACCTTCAGCACGGATCAGTTCGTCATGAGTGCCCTGCTCCACGATCCGTCCGCCGTCGACGACGACGATGCGGTCGGCGGAGCGGGCCGTGGCCAGGCGGTGGGCGACGAGGATCGTCGTCCGGCTGGCGGCGACGGTGGCCATCGCCTCTTTGACCGTTGCCTCGCTGTACAGGTCGAGGCTCGCCGTCGCCTCGTCGAGGAGGAGGATCACCGGGTCGACGAGTTGCGCTCGGGCCAGGGCAATCAGCTGTCTCTGGCCGGCCGACAGGGAACGGCCTCGCTCGCTGACCTCGGTCAGGTACCCGCCGGGGAGGGTGGTGATGAAGCCGTGCGCCCCGACGGCCCGGGAGCTCGCCTCGACCTCGGCGTCCGTCGCGTGCGGGCGGCCGTAGGCGATGTTGTCCCGGATCGTCCCGGTGAACAGGAACGGCTCCTGGGGGACGACGCCGAGTTGGTGGCGGTAGGCCTCGAGATCGATCGCGCGCAGGTCGATCCCATCGACGCGCACCGTCCCCGCGCTCGGGTCGTGGAAGCGGGCGACCAGGCGGACGATCGTCGACTTCCCTGCGCCGGTCTCCCCGACGAGGGCGACGGTCTCCCCCGGGGCGATGCGCATCGAGACACCGCGCAACGCGTCGCTCGACGCGCCCGTGTAGCGCAGGTGGACGTCGTCGAGGACGATCTCGCCGCGCAGCCGCCCCGGGTCGACCGGAGAGTCCGGAGGTGGCGTCGACGACGGCGTGCGGAGCAGCTCGGTGATCTTGGCTGTCGCCGCGGCGGCCTGCTGCCAGGTGTCGAACACCTGGGAGAGCTGCTGGATGGGGGCGAAGAACAAGTTGAGGTAGAGGAGGAAGGCGATGACCACCGCGGAGCCGACCCGACCCTGGGCGACGAACGCCGCGCCGGCACCGAGGACGAGCACCGCGCTCAGGTCGGAGAGCAGGCCGATCGACGGGAAGTAGATGGCCATCACCCGTTGGGCGCGCAGCCGGGCCGAGAGGTAGGTGCCGCTCACATCGCGGAACCCCTGGGTGTTGCGTTCCTGGCGACCGCTGGCCTGGGCGACGCGCACCCCGGAGAGGTTCTCCTGGAGGTTGGCGTTCACGGTGGCGATCGCGTCCCGGGCGTCGCGGTAGGCGCGCGACGAGATCCGTTGGTAGGCCCACGTCGCCACGGCCAGCACGGGGAGGACCGCGGCGGTGGCCAGGGCGAGCAGCGGGGACAGGACGGCGAGCAGGACGGCGACCCCGAGACAGGTCCCGATCCCGACCACGGCGCTGACCAGCCCGGTCTGGACGAGCTGGGACAGAGCTTCGACGTCAGATGTCATCCGCGTCATCACCCGCCCGTCCATCTCCGTGTCGTAGAAGTCGAGGCCGAGCCGTTGGAGGTGGGCGAAGATGCGCAAGCGCAAGGCGTAGAGGATCCGCTCTGCGGTCCGCCCGGTGATCAGTGCCCCCGCCCAGGTCGCTGCCCAGTCGGCTGCGGTGACGATCGCGTAGAGGATCGCCGCGGTCCGCAGCGCAGCACCGGTACCGCTCTCCACCCCACCGATGCCGTGACGGATGAGCACCGGGCCGATCGCGGTGAGCACCGCGTCTGTCGCGACGAGGGCGAGGCCGAGATACAGGCCGGTGCGCCAGGGGCGGACGAAGCGGAGCAGGCGGAACGCCTCGGGGCCTTCTCCGATCGCTTCTTCGAGCTCGACCTCCGGCGTGTCGTCGTAGGCCGGCAGCTTGGCGAGCGCGGCGAGCAGTTCCGGGGTCCCCGCCAGCGAGGAGGAGAACGTCCCCATCCCTCCGATCGCCGCCCGCCCCGTCGGGGTCGTGATCCGCGCCATGCCCATACCATCGTCGTCGAGAGCGACGGGTGCGTCCGGCCAGGCGGTCGCGGTGATCCCGTCCGGGCCCGGCGGGGCGAGCGCGGCGAGGGCAGCTGCGGCGGCCTGGTCCTGGTCGGCCCCGTCGCCGACGAGGGCGCGGTAGCCGGCGTCGCGGGCGAGCAGGTCACGGTGCGTTCCCTCGTCCGCGACGCGGCCGCCGGCGAGGAGGACGACGCGGTCCGCGAGACGAGCGGTCGAGGCCCGGTGAGCGACGAGGATCGTCGTCCGCCCGGCCATCACCGAACGCAACGCGTCGTGGATCGACTCCTCCGTCGCGGTGTCGACGGCGGAGGTGGCGTCGTCGAGGACGAGGATCGCCGGGTCCGTGATCACCGCCCGGGCGAGGGCGATCCGCTGGCGTTGACCGCCGGAGAGGGTCATCCCCCGTTCGCCGACGACAGTGTCGATCCCTTCCGGAAGGGCACGGATGAACTCGTCGGCCATGGCGACGTGCGCCGCAGCCCACACCTCGGCGTCGGTTGCGTCCGGCTTCCCGTAGGCGATGTTCGCCCGCACCGTGTCGCTGAAGAGGAACGCTTCTTCGAAGGCGACGCCGACAGCGGCGCGCAGCGAGTCGAGCGTGACCTCGCGCACGTCGTACCCGTCGATCCGCACCGTCCCCGCGCTCGGGTCGTAGAACCGGGGGAGCAGGGCGGTGATCGTCGACTTCCCCGAGCCGCTGCCCCCGACGAGGGCGACGACCTCGCCGGCGGCGATGTGCAGGTCGAGGCCGCGCAGCACCGGCTCGGACCGGCTGTAGCCGAACGTGACGCCGTCGAAGGCGACCTCCCCGCGCACTGTCCCGATCGGACGTGCCCCGGGGAGATCGATGACCTCCGCGTTCGCGTCGAGGATGTCCAAGACCCGCTCCGCACCGGCCTTGGCCTGCTGGACGGCGGCGACGACCATCGAGAACATCCGCACCGGCGCGGCGAGTTGGACGAGGTAGGCGGAAAAGGCGAGGTATGTGCCGAGGCTGATCCGGCCGTGGAGGGCGAGCCACCCGCCGAGGGCGAGAACACCGACCTGGGCGAAGGCGGGGACCGCGGCGAGCGTCGAGGTTGCCTTGGACTGCAGGCGGACGAGCCGCAACCGCGCCCTGTACAACTCCCCGGCGCTCGCCGCGAGGCGTTCGATCTCTCGCCGTTCGGCACCGAAGCCCTTGACGACGCGCACGCCGCTGACCGCTTCGTCGACGACCCCGGCGACGTCGCCGGCGCGTTGCTGAGCATCCCAGGACGCAGGGAAGACCGTCGTCCGTAGGCGGAGAGCGACGACGAGCATCAGCGGCAGGGCCGCGGCCATGACGACGGTGAGCAGGGGCGACAGGACGATCATGGCCACGAGAGCGACGGTGAGGAGCACGAGGTTGCCGAGCATGATCGGCAAGAAGGCCAGGAGCTGTTGGATCAACCCGAGGTCGCCCGAGGCGCGGGAGACGAGTTGCCCGGTACGGAGCTGCTCGTGGCCGGCGAAATCGAGGCGCATCAGGCGCTCGAAGATGGCCGTGCGCAGCAGGTGCTGGACGCGCAGGCTGACCCGCCCTCCGCACCAGCGGCGGAGATAGGCGAGCCCGAAGCTGACGAGGGCGATCACGGCGAGGACGACGAGGGGCGCGACGACCGATCCCGGACGGGCTGATACCGCGCCATCGACGACGCGCCGCTGGACGAGGGGGGCGAGCGCGCCCGCCCCCTGGCCGACGACCGACGCCCCGACGGCGATCGCGACGTCACGCCGGGAGCTGAGCACGAACGGCAGCAGACGGACGAGAGGATGCCCGCTGGGTGCGGGTTCGACGTGCGGCTCTGCTCTCACTGCGGGTCCGACGGTAGCGACTCGATCGGCGCAGCGTCGTCGCCGCCGCTTCCCGGCGCCGGTTCGCGCCGCGATCGAATAGCGTGGCGCAGATGTTCCTGCTCGCGTTGGAGGTCGAGCTGCAGATCCCCGAGTCCCGCTCGTTGAAGGACAAGCGCCAGGTGCTCACCTCGGTGCTCGACGGGTCCCGCCGCCGGTTCGGGGTCAGCGCGGCGGAGATCGACCACCAGGACCTGTGGCAGCGGGCCACGCTCGGCTTCGCTGCGGTCGGCTCCTCGCCGCGCCAGGCGACCGAGGTGATCGACTCCGTCGATCGGTTCATCTGGTCCTTCCCCGAGCTCGAGGTCCTCGGAACGGATCGGAGGTGGTTGGAGTGAGCCGTCGTCGCCGTCCGGCAGCGACCGGGACACCACGCGTAGCGCGCACCGCCCGTCTTGGTGAGCTGCTCCGCGAGGTCGTTGCCGAGGAGCTCGAACGTCGCCAGGACGAACGCTTGGAGCTCGTCGCGATCACCGCGGTCGACGTCGACGCGGAGCTCAACCGGGCGATCGTCTACTTCGACTCGTTCGCCGGGGCGGACGCCGACCGGAGTGTGCTCGACGCGCTCGCCGAGCACCGCGTCCAGCTGCAAGCGGTGATCGCCCGCCAGGTGAGGGCGCGCAAGACGCCCGTGCTCGAGTTCCGCCCCGACGAGGTGCTCCGCTCGGCGGAGCGGATCGACGAGATCCTGCGGGCCAACCCGATCCCGGAACGTCCCCCGGCACCCGACGAGCCGACCTGATGGCCCGGCGCAAGCCGCCGGCCGTGCACGGGTTGGCGATCGTCGACAAACCGGCCGGGGTGACCAGCCACGACGTCGTCGCCCAGCTTCGCCGGAGGTTCGGGGAACAGCGGGTCGGTCATGCCGGCACGCTCGACCCGGATGCGACCGGCTTGCTCCTCGTCGGCGTCGGGCAGGTGACGCGCTTGCTCCGCTTCATCGGCGAGGGCCGGAAGTCGTACGTCGGCGAGGTCGTGTTCGGGGTGGAGACATCGACTCTCGACGCGGCCGGGGAGGTCACCGCGACCTACGAGATGGACGTCGACCTCGCCGCGGCGCGCGCCGCGGCGAGGTCGTTGACGGGCGAGATCCTCCAGGTGCCGCCAATGGTCTCCGCGCTGAAGGTCGGCGGGAGGCGGTTGCACGAGCTCGCCCGGGAGGGGATCGAGGTCGACCGGGCGCCGCGCCCGGTGACCGTGTATCGCCTCGACCTTGCCCCCGGAGACGAGGACACGGTGCTGCGCATCGAGGTCGACTGCTCGGGGGGGACGTACATCCGCTCGATCGCCGCCGACCTCGGCCGCCTGCTCGGGGGAGGCGCTCATCTGCGCAACTTGCGCCGGGTGGCGATCGGACCGTTCCGCATCGCCGAGGCCGCGCCCCCCGAGGAGTGCGTGCTGCTCCCCCCCGTCGAGGCGATGCGTGGACACACGATCGTCGCCGTCGACGAGGCGACCGTGGCCCTCGTCGCCCAGGGCCGCGTCCTTGATCCGTTCCCCGGGTCCGCCCCGTGGGTCCTTCTCGGTCCGGACGGCACCCTGCTCGCGGTCTACGAACCGTTTGCTGGTGGGCGGGCGAAGCCCGCCGTCGTGCTCGCCGGCGGTTCCGGGCAGTAGCGTCACGCCCGATGGAAGTGATCAGCGACCTGACCGCTCCGCTGTGGCCGGGGGAGCGGTCCGTGGTCACGATCGGCGCGTACGATGGCGTACACCGGGGTCATCAGGCGGTGATCGCCGAGGTCCGCAAGCTCGGTGAACAGCTCGGAGCGCGTTCGGTGGTGCTCACCTTCGACCGTCACCCGGCCAGCGTCGTGCGTCCCGAGTCAGCGCCCCGGCTGCTCACCGATCTGCCTCAGAAGCTGGAATTGCTCGCCGCGACGGGTCTCGACGCGACGGTGTTGCTCACCTTCGACGAGGCCCGCGCCCATGAGGAACCGGTCGACTTCGTCCGCCGCGTCCTCGTCGACGCGTTGCGCGCCAAGCTGATCGTCGTCGGTGACGATTTCCACTTCGGCTACCAACGACACGGCAACGTCGGGCTCCTGCGCGAGCTCGGCGGGGCGGAGGACTTCGAGGTGCGCCCCGTCGAGCTGATCTCGCGCACCGACGGCATCGACGAACCGGTGACGTCGACGGCGATCCGCCGCGCCCTGGCGGGGGGCGACGTCGAACTGGCCACCGCGCTCCTCGGGCGGCCGTTCGAGGCTCGGGGTGTGGTGGTGCGTGGCGACCAGCGCGGTCGCCTGCTCGGCTTCCCGACGGCGAACGTCGAAGTACCCAACGCGATCTGCCTCCCCGCTGACGGGGTGTACGCCGGCTGGTACGAACGGCCGGACGGGTCTGCACACCCGTGCGCGATGAATCTCGGTCGCCGCCCGACGTTCTACGAGCACGCCGACCACTCCTTGCTCGAGGCCCACCTGCTCGACTTCGACGGCGACCTCTACGGGGAGGCAGCCAGTGTCCGCTTCACTCACTTCCTGCGCTCGGAACGCAAGTTCGAGGGGATCGACGCGCTGATCTCCCAGCTCAAGCAGGACACCGACCACGCCCGCCGGATGATCGGCGGCTGACCTGAAGCTTCACGGGACGGAACCGTGACGACGTTCACCGACAGGATCGACGCCGGGCGGCGCCTGGCGGCGCGGTTGGGCCACCTCGCTGGCCCGGATGTGGTCGTCATTGGCCTGCCCCGTGGTGGGGTGCCGGTCGCCGCCGAGGTCGCCCGGGTCCTCCGTGCGCCGCTCGATGTGATCGTCGTGCGCAAGCTCGGTGTGCCCCAGCAACCCGAGTTGGGGATGGGGGCGATCGGGGAGGACGGCGTGCGCGTGATCAACGACGAGGTCGTCCACCTCGCCGGTGTGACCGAGGAGCAGATCGCCGCTGTCGAAGCGGACGAGCGCGTCGAGCTGTCCCGCCGTGCCCAGCGATTCCGCGGCGGCCGGGAGCGGATCTCGCTGCGCGACCGAGTGGTGGTGGTCGTCGACGACGGGATCGCCACCGGTTCGACCGCCCGCGCCGCGTGCCAGGTCGCCCGCGCCGAGGGCGCTCAGCGGGTGGTCCTCGCCGTTCCCGTTGCGCCGCAGGACTGGACGGCGCGCCTCGCCGGGGCGGCGGACGAGTTCGTCTGCGTAGACACCCCACGTCACTTCACGGCGATCGGGCAGTTCTACGGGGACTTCTCCCAGACCACCGATGGGCAGGTGCTCGCCTGCCTCGCCGAGGACCGCCGGGACGCGTAGCGGGACGCGGCGATGCGTCGCTCAGTGGGCGGCGTGCAGCGCGTCGAACAGGGCGAGGACGTTGGCTCCGCTGAGCCCGACACGGTGGCCGGTGCGGGCGACGAAGCCGAGTTGGACGCCACTCGCCGGATCCTGGACGGTGAAGAACTGCTCCATCCCGTGGGAGTCGACGACGATCTCGGTGAGCAGGGGGACGGCGGAGTCGGACAGTGCCTGGCGGGCATAGCCCGCGTTGAGGACCTCGATCGCCACGTGTTGCACCCCACTGCCGTGGGTGTCGAGGTAGTACCCGACGGCCGGGCTCGCCTCACGGCCGACGAGGACGACGGACACGCCGCCGGCGCCGACGGCGAGCATCCCGGCAAGCTCGCCGTCGGCGAGATCTTGCGCGTGGAAGCCGAGCCGGTCGACGAAGAACGCCCGCGCCGCACCGAGATCGTCGACGGCGACCACGACGTGGTCGACACGGGCCGCAACGGTGTCCAACGCGGAGCGGTCCCCGGGGGAGGTCGCCTCCTTGTCCGGTGCCGGATCGACCCGTTCGTTGGCCACCTCGATACGGTGGGTCTCGGCGAGCAGGGCACGGAAGAGCTGCTCGGCGAAGTCGGGGTCGACCCCCGCGTCGATCGCCCACTGGCGGCGCGTCGTGATCACGTCGCGGACCCGCGCCGGTTGGATCACCGGGGTGGCGCTGAGCGCCTTCAACGCAGCGACCTCCTCGCACACGGCGAGGCGCTCGGCGACGATCCGGACCAGGGCGCGGTCGAGCTCGTCGATGCGGGCGCGCAGCTCGGGTAGTCCGGTCACGGGTCTCGACGGTACCGGAGGAGGGCGCGGCCCCCGTGGTTGGTGACCATGCCCGGACACCCCTAACCTTGCCCGGTCCGTCGCGGAGCTGTGTGGCTGCTGGGGCGGATGCTGCCGTGGCGACGACGCCCGGGGCGACCGACTCCTGAGCAAGGGACGGCAACGAGATGTCCAAGCAGACCACGATCGACGCGCACAAGCTGCACGGCACCGACACCGGTTCGCCGGAGGTCCAGATCGCGCTCCTCACCGATCGCATCAACCAGCTCACCGAGCACCTCAAGACGCACAAGAAGGACCACCACAGCCGCCGTGGCCTGTTGATGCTCGTCGGCCGTCGCCGGCGGATGCTCGATTACGTGCGCAAGATCGACGTCGAGCGCTACCGGACGATCATCGCCAAGCTCGGCCTGCGGCGCTGAGGCAGCCACGGCGCCCGGGTCAGGCGCGGGCGTAGAGCGTCTTCAGGTAGGCGCCCTCGGCGAAGCCCACGGGGTGATCGACAGGTTGCCCGGTGCGTTCCAGCTCGCGCAGTGGCCGTCCGGTGCCTGCCGCCTCGGCGTGAACCGCGGCGAAGAAGTCCGCTGCCATGATCCTGCTGGAGCACGACGATTGGACGAGCAGCCCACCTGGGCGGAGCACGGCGAGCGCCAGCCGGGTCGCCCGGCGGTAGGCAGCGAGGCCTCCGGGGACGTGTGCCTGGCGGTTGGCGAACGATGGCGGGTCGACGATGACCATGTCGAAGCTCTCCGTCTGCCGCTCGAGTGACTCGAGCACCGCGAACGCATCTCCAACGGTTGTGGTGTGCTCGCAGGCGGCGACGGCCGGCCGCTCGGCGTTGAGCTCGAAGAGGCGCGTCGCGCCGGCGAGTGCCTGGGGGCTCAGGTCGACGGAGTGGACCGCCGTCGCCCCACCGGCGGCGGCGGCGAGGGAGAAGCCGCCCGTACAGGCGAACACGTCGAGCACTCGCCGCCCGGTGCACAATCCGCGCACTCGGGCCCGGTTGTCGCGCTGGTCGAGGAAGTAACCGGTCTTCTGACCGTGGACGACGTCGGCCTCGACCGTCAACCCGTTCTCCGAGAAGCGCACCGGTCCGGCCGGGGCGCGCCCGATCAGGGCGGAGCCCGGGGACGGGTCGCCCGGCCGGGGCCGGACCGTGCGTGCGTAGCGCACGACGAGGTTCGCCGGGCCGAGCACCTCGCCGATCACCCGGGTGAGCAGCGCCAGATGGGGCAACCAGACCGAGCTGTACACCTTGAGCACGGCGACGTCGCCGTCGGGCCCCGCCGGTGACGTGTAGCGGTCGACGACGATGCCGGGTAGATGATCGTTCTCCCCGTGGACGAAGCGGATCCCAGTGGACGTGCCCCGGCGGACCAGGACGGCGCGGCGTTCGGCCGCAGCGCGCACCACGCCGGCGAAGAAGTGCTCGTCGATCGTCGCCGGGCGGCCGTGGTGGAGGACCCGCAGCCGTATCGGTGAGGCTGGGTCGAACAGGCCGATGGCAACGAAGCGGCGCTCGGGGTCGAAGGCCACGGCGAGCTCGCCGGCCTCGCCGGAACGGCTCTGGTGGGTGACCGACCCGTCGAACAGCCAGGGGTGCCCGGCGCGCAACCGGCGGGCGGCGTCGGCGGTCACCCGCAGGGCGATGTTGGACACCTGTTCGATCGTAGCGGGGGGTGCCGCCCGTTTCCCGGGGTGGTCGTCTAGACTGCGCAGGGTCCGGGAGACCGGACGAACGCCATTGAGCGGACTGCGTCGGTTGTCAGTCGCTGACAGCCCGGTTGCCATGGGTGCACACAGCGCCACGTCGAGCGATGAACCGGGAGGCCGTCGACTGGGAACCGGCGTCCGCTCCGAGAGCAGGTCGCCACGGTGTGCCCTGCACCGAAAGGAGACGCAGTGGCCCAAGCCATTCGCGTGTCGGGCCCGATCGCGGGCACCGACAAGAGCTTGTCGTTCGAGTCCGGCAAGCTCGCCCCCCAGTCCCAAGGGGCGGTCGTCGCCTCGATCGGCCGGACCACGGTCCTGGCCACCGCCAACGCGGCGCGTGACGTGCGCGAGGGGATCGACTTCTTCCCCCTCACCGTCGACGTCGAGGAGCGGGCCTACGCCGCGGGGAAGATCCCCGGTTCGTTCTTCCGCCGCGAGGGCCGCCCGACAGAGGCGGCGATCCTCACCTGCCGCCTGACCGACCGTCCGCTGCGCCCCTCGTTCCCCGACGGGTACCGCAACGAGACCCAGATCGTGATCACCGTCCTCGGTGCCGATCAGTCCAACCCGCACGACGTGCTGGCGATCAACGCCGCGTCGGCGGCGCTGATGGTCTCCGGGATCCCCTTCGAAGGGCCGATCGGCGCGGTGCGCATCGCCTACGGCACCGACGGCGAGTGGATCCCCCACCCGACCTACGCCGAAGGTGAGGAGAGCTCGACGTTCGAACTCGTCGTCGCCGGCCGCGAGCTGGACAACGGCGACGTGGCGATCATGATGGTCGAGGCGGGCGG
>CAZQEJ010000092.1:0-8707 GCA_964592165.1 uncultured Ilumatobacteraceae bacterium
GGGTGCGAGGCGACAACAACGGCGGAGGCGCCGGTGTCTACGGCGACGCCAGCGGTAGCAGCGCCGGCATAGGCGTCTATGGCCACAACACGACCACCAAAGGCATCGGTGTCTTCGGCTTCCACGACTCGTCGACGCTCGAAGGCATCGGGGTGGTCGGCCAATCGAGTCTCGGCATGGGTGTGATCGCGATGGGCACGATCTACGACGTGTTCGCCAACGGCAACGGGCGGATCGCCTTCGGCAGGGTCGGCCAAGGTGGGACACCCGGCGCCACCGGTGACGGAGCGATCCTTGCCCGCGACGCGGATCTCAGCCTGTGGTGGAGCTACGGGGCGAACAAGTGGCGCAAGCTTGCCGGGGTGGGCACGGCGGGCGCGTTCCACGCAATCGACCCGGTCCGCGCCTACGACTCCCGGGTGGCCGCCTACGCGGTCAAGGGGCTGATGGCCGCGGGGTCGAACAGGGTCGTGTCCGTCGCCGACGGCCACGACGAGGCCGGGGCGGTCACCGTGGCCAACGCCGTCCCCGCCGGGGCGACGGCGATCGCCTACAACGTCACGGTCACCGGGACCACCGGACCGAACTTCCTCAGCGTCGTGCCCGGCGACGCGTCGGGGTACACCACCTCGACGATCAACTGGTCGGGCCCGGACCAGTCGCTGGCCAACGGTTCGATCGTCAAGCTCGACGGCTCCCGGCAGGTCAAGCTGTTCTGCGGTTCCGGTACCGGTTCGACGCACGTGATCATCGACGTCACCGGCTACTTCCTGTAGGGGCTGGAGAGCGACGGTCCGCGCCGTCGGAGGTGGCCGCGGCGTCGAGTTCGACGGGCTCGCCGGCCGGGCGGACGAGGTGGAGGCGGACGTCCGGGGCCGTGCGGGCCAACTCGGCGGCGAACGCGGCGCCCGGTGCGTCGAGCCATGCCGGCGGAGCGTTGCGCAGTCCGGCCGGGGCGAAGGTGCCCCAGTGCACCGGGAGGACTGCGCGGGCCCGCAGGATCGCCGCGGCCTCGGCTGCCCGCACCGGGTCGAGGTGACCCGGCCCGAGCCGCCGTCCCCATCCCCAGATCGGCAGCAATGCCAGGTCGACCGGCCCCAGATCGGTCATCGCCGCGAAGCGGTCGGTGTCACCGGCGAAGTAGACCGTGCCGAAGCCGCCGCCCAGGACGTACCCAAGCGGCTCGGCGCGGGCACGGCCGAACGTGCGCCCGCTGGAGTGCTCCGCCGGGACAGCGGTGACGGTGACGTCGCCGACGGCGATCTCGTCGCCGGCGATGACCTCGACCACCTCGCCGCGAGCGGCCCGGGCGACCATCGGCCCCGCCCCGCGAGGGACGACGATCGTGGTGTCCGCGGCGAGCAGGCGGATCGAGGGCAGGTCGAGGTGGTCGTGATGCAGGTGGGAGATGAGCACGGCATCGACGGGAGACGGGCCGAGCTCCGAGGTTCCGGCATGCCGGCGTAGTGGGCCGATCCGGTCGCGCAGCAAGGGGTCGGTGACCACGCGAGTACCGCCCAGAACCATCTCGGTGCTCGCGTGACCCAGCCAGCGGACGTGCGAGGCCGCGCCGTGGCGCGTGGCGCTCGTCGTGGGACCTGCGGCCACGACGGGGGACCCGAGGGTCGAGTCGTGCGAACCCATTCCTCCGGAGCCTACGGACCTCCACGCGGCATGCCGATCGAGGTCGTTCCTGGCGCCGGATGGTGGGTGGCTCCCGGGGGGCGACCCACTCCTACGATCGAGGTCCGTGGGGCAGTGGGTAGGGGTGGCGACCGTCGCGGTGCGCTTCCTCGCCCCGCTGTTCATCTTGCGCTTCCCGTTGCCGGCGATCCTCGTGTGCCTCGTCGTCGACGCGGCCGACCAGACGGTCTTCCAGGCGCTCACCGACCAACCGCTCGACTGGTATCAGGCCTACGACAAGGCGCTCGACGTCTTCTATCTCTCCATCGCCTACATCTCGACGATGAGCGCGTGGCCCGATGAACGCGCCTTCCGGCTGTCTCGTTCGCTCTTCTACTGGCGCCTGATCGGCGCCGCGCTGTTCGAGATCACGGGCTGGCGGTTCCTGCTCCTGATCTTCCCGAACGCGTTCGAGTACTTCTTCGTCGCGTACGAGACGATCCGTACTCGTTGGAACCCGGAGCGGCTCACCGCGGTCGCATTGGTCGGTCTCGCCGTGGCGATCACGCTCGTCATCAAGGTTCCGCAGGAGACGTGGATCCATATCCTCCAACTCGACGTCACCGACGTCCTCGGCGACCATCCAGCACTTCTCATCGTGGTCGCCGCGCTCGTCGTCGCGGCTGCCGTCGGCGGGGTCGCGGCGGTTCGGCGCGCCCCCGGCGCGGACTGGGCGTTCACCATCGACGCGCACCGGCATCTTCCGCCGCGCCCTCCACTCGGGCTCTACGCGCAGCGGCTGTTCGACGCCATCTTGATCGAGAAGCTGGTGTTCCTCACCCTCATCGGCGTCGTGCTCGCGCACATGCTCCCCGGGCTGAACACGCCCACCTGGCACATCGTCGTCGCGGTCGCCCTCCTCGTCGTCCTCAACGCCGCGGTCACCGAGTGGCGGCGTCGTCGCCGCACTTGGTCCTCGTTCTTCACCGAGCTCCTCTCCGTGCTCGCCGTCAACGTCGTGATCGTCGGGCTGTTCCCCGACTTCCTCCTGCGCGACGGTCTGCCCGACCAGGATCCCCTGTTCTTCGTGGTGCTGATCTCGCTGCTCTCGACGATGTTCGACCGAGGGATCGATACCAGGCCTGAGCCGGACGAACCCGTTCACCCATGGCGTGAAGCGCGCACCCAATGGATTGCCCGGCACACCCGCTGAGCTCGTGACGGTCGGTCGGTCGATCGGTCGGCCGACCAACCCGGGCGAGGTCCTAGTTCGTGGCCCGACCGTCGATCACCGGCCAGCGCTGAGGGATGACGAGCTTTGCTCGATCGAGCACGTCGTGTTGGTGTTCGGCAGCGGCGGCGCGCAGTTCGTCGGCATCCACCGTCGTGCATCGCCCGTCGCGCACGACGACCCGCCCGCCGACGAGGACGTCGCGCACGGCCCGTCCCTGCGCGCTCCAGATCAGCTGCTGCACGGGGTTGCCCCGCGGTCGCCACTCGGGCGCGGTGCCGTCGTGGACGACGATGTCGGCGGCCTTGCCGACGCTCAGCGATCCGATCCGGTCGGCCATGCCGGCAGCCGCTGCACCGCCGATCGTGGCCATCTCCAGCCCGTCGTAGGCGCTGGCGATGCGGGGGTCGATCGCCGCGTCCTTGGCCACCGCGACGGCGAGGCGTGCCGCGTCGAGGATGTCCACGCCGTCGCACGCGTTCGGCGCGTCGCAGCCGAGGCCGACGTGCGCCCCGGAGCGGTGCAGGGCGAGGTGGGAGCTCATCTTCGCCATTCCCTGGCCGTGGTGCAGGTACGCCCACGGGCAGGAGGCGACGCCGGTACCGCTCGTACGGATCAGCTCGACCTCTTGCGCGTCGAGCCACACCGCGTGGGCGAGGAGCAGATGTGGGCCGAGCACACCGAGCCGGTCGAGGTGGACGAGGGGGCGTAGGCCGGTGCGCAACAGGTACGCCTCCGGATCGCTGCTCGTCGGGGAGATGTGCATCGTCATCCGCGCCCCGCGGCTGCGGGCGAGTTCGGCCGCACCGGACAGCAGGGCGTCGGAGGCGAGGTTGTGCCCGACGAGGGTGACCCAACCCTCGACGCGTGCCCACCCCTGTGGTCCTGGTGCGGTCGCCGGGGGCAACGCGTCGAGTGTCGCTGCCTGGCGGGCGAGGGTCTCCTCGGTCGGGGCGGCGAACGGGCCGTGCTCGATGTCCCACCCCCACACGCCGAGCCCGGCGCGGATCCCGACCGCATCGGCCGCGGCCGCGGCGGGCGCGAGGTGGGCGATCGTTCCCGCTTCGATCACCGTCGTCACGCCATTGAGCAGGCTGTCGGCCATCGTCAGGGTCGTCGCCAGGCCGTCGTCGTCGGGGGTGTGCGCCTCGTTGATCGGTATCGTCCAGCTGAAGATCGACTCCCCGGGGGGCAGGTCGTCGGGGATGCAGCTGCGCGTCATCGGATCGCCGGTGATGTGTTGGTGCGTGTTGACGAACCCGGGGGTGACGACGCATCCGCTGGCGTCCAACTCCGGCGTGCCCGGATAGGCGGCGCGCAGTTCGGCAGTGGTCCCGACGGCGAGGATGCGTCCACCGGCGATCGCTACGGCGCCGTCGAGGATGATCCGCCGCTCGGCGTCGACGGTCAGCAGGTCGCCTCCGGCAACGAGCAGTTCCGCAGCGGTGTCGCTCATCTGGTTCCCGGAACCGGGACGGGGGCGATCCGTTTCATGGCATGCTCCGATCTTGGTCCGACCATCACAAACGTAGACCGCGCCCGGGTGTGTTGCCGAACCCCCGCCGACCCCGAGAACCACCGATCCGACGGGCTTGTGCGCTGTGGACTGGCGCGGACGGGCCGGAGCTTGGCAAGATCGTGTTATGGTCTGACCATCAGGCCAACCTGATCCCAGATCGACAGAGGTCGGGTTCAACAGGGTGAGCCCGGACCGTTGGCGCCCGGGTGTGCGAGGAGGTACCGAGGCGAATGGTGATGCGCGTAATCGACAGGGCGGTCCGCAGGTGACAGCGATGAACGACGTCACCTCCGACGCCCGGTACCTGTACTTCTTCGACGATGCCGCGTTCGAGGAGACCGACCGGCCCGGCTTCCGCCGCCGGACGATCCTCGGCGACCACCTGGAGCTGTGGTTCTGGCGGATCGCCGGTGGCGCGCGGGGCTCGGTGCTCCACCGTCATGACCGCCAGGAGCAACTGGGGATCATCATGCGCGGCCGCCTCGACTTCCGCATCGGCCCCGACCCCGACGACCAGCGACGCGTCGTACTCGGGGCCGGCGACGTGTACCTCGCCCCGGTCAACATCTGGCACGGCGACAGCATCTTCGTCGGCGACGACGAACTCGACGAGGTCTGGATCCTCGACATCTTCTCCCCCCGGCGCACTGAACAAGGAGACAACGCGTGACTCACGACTGGCGACTGGCCGTCGACATCGGTGGCACCTTCACCGACATCGTCCTGCTCGACGCGGCGACTGGCGCCGTCGAGGTGGACAAGACCCTGACCACGCCCTCCGCGCCGCTCAACGGCGTGCGCACCGGCGTGCTCCAACTGTTGCGCCGAGTCGGCGTCACGCCCGCCGAGATCACCGCGCCAATCGTCCACGCGACGACGCTGATCACCAACGCGCTGATCGAGGGCAAGATCGGCCGGGCCGCGGTGGTCACCACCGCCGGCTTCGGGGACACGTTGGAGATCCGTAGCGAGCACCGCTACGACATGTACGACCTGCAGATCGAGTTCCCCGAGCCCCCGGTGCCCCGGGACCGGGTGTTCGAGATCGCCGAGCGGACCACGGCCACGGGCGAGGCCAGTGAGCCGCCGACGATGGCCGCCCTGCAGGCGCTGACCGAGGAGCTGCGCGAGGCGAACGTGGAGGCGATCGGAGTCTGCCTGATCAACGCCTACGCCAACCCGTCCAACGAGCGCATGGTCGCCGAGCACCTGGCCAAGGAGCTCGGCGTCCCGGTGTGCATCTCCGCGGAGATCTCCCCCCAGATCCGCGAGTACCCGCGGATGATCACCACTGCGTGCAACGCGGCGACGATCCCCGTCATCGGGCCGTACCTCGACGAGCTGCAGCAGTGGCTGCGCAGCGAGGGCTTCGGCAGCTCGGTGTTGATGATGCTCTCCAACGGCGGTGTGGTCTCCGCCGACGACGCGGCCCGGGCCCCGATCCGCCTCGTCGAGTCCGGCCCGGCCGCCGGTGCCCTGGCCGGTGGGTTCTTCGCCCGCCGCCTGGGCGAAGAGCGCCTGCTGTGCTTCGACATGGGCGGCACGACGGCCAAGAGCTGCCTGATCGACAACGGCGAGCCCGACCTGACGAACGTGTTCGAGGTCGCCCGCATCTACCGCTTCAAGAAGGGCTCCGGCTTCCCCGTATCGGTCCCCTCCGTCGACCTCGTCGAGATCGGTGCCGGTGGTGGGAGCCAGGCGCGCATCGACTCGCTCGGTCTGCTCAAGGTCGGGCCCGAGTCGGCCGGCGCCGATCCCGGCCCGGTGTGCTACGGGCGCGGCGGGACCAAGCCGGCGGTGACCGACGCCGACCTGACCCTCGGGATGCTCGACGCCGGGTACTTCCTCGGCGGCGAGATGGCCCTCGACCTCGACGGCTGCCGGGCTGCGCTCGGAGGGCCCGCCGATCGGCTCGGACTGTCGGTGGAGGAGGCTGCGGCCGGCGTCCACGAACTGGTCAACCAGAACATGGCCGCCGCGTCGCGCATGCACGCCGTCGAGCAAGGCGTCGACCTGCGCGGGATCACCGTCCTCGCCTTCGGCGGTGCCGGCCCGGTCCACGCCTGCGGTGTCGCCGAGCTGCTCGAATCGCCGCGGGTCGTCTTCCCGGTCAACGCCAGCGTGCTGTCCGCGTTCGGCACGCTGGTCACCCCGGTGCGCATCGACCTCGCCCGGAGCATGGTCCGCACCCTGGACAAGATTGACGCTGCCGAGCGCGATGCGGTCCTCGACGAGCTGCGCGCCGAGGGACGCCGGGTGCTGATCGCCGCCGGCGTCGACGGCAACCGCGTCCGCTTCCGTTACGGGATCGACGCTCGCTACGCGGGTCAGGGCAACGAGATCACGATCTGGCTCGGTGAAGGTGAGACGTGGCCGGCGACCGATGACGAGGTGCGCACCCGGTTCGAGGCCGACTACGAGCGGATCTACGGCTTGAAGATCCCCGACGTGCCGATCGAGGTCGTCACCTGGCGCCTGTCGACCGACTCCCCGGTCAGTGACGTGGACCCGGTTGCCCGCCTGGCGGCGACGCCCGGGGCGCCGGTCGGCACCCGCCGCGTCCGCTTCAGCCGCCATGCGGAGGCCGTCGACACGCCCGTCTACCGACGTACCGACCTTGCCGCCGGGCAGAGCTTCTCCGGCCCGGCGATCGTCGAGGAGCGAGAGACGACTGCGGTGATCCGTCCCGGGTGGGACGTGGAGGTCTTCGCCGACGGTTCGATCGTCGCCACCCGGCGGGTGGAGACCGGTGCCCAGCCGGCCAAGGCGACCGCGGCGAGCGCTGGCCGCTTCGACGCGATCGAGCTCGAAGTGCTCTGGCAGAGCCTGATCGCAACGGTCAACGAGCAGGCCAAGGCGCTCCAGCGCTCGGCGTTCTCCCCGATCGTGCGTGAGGCGGGTGACCTGGCCAACGCATTGTTCGACCGCGACGGGCGGATGGTCGCCCAGGCGGTCACCGGTACACCCGGGCACATCAACTCCCTGGCCCGGGCCGCGGGGGCGATGCTCGAGGTCTACCCGGCCGAGTCGCTCGTTCCCGGCGACGTGCTGGTGACCAACGATCCGTACAAGACGGCCGGTCAGCTGCTCGATGTCACGGTGCTCTCCCCGGTGTTCCGCAACGGGCAGATCATCGCCTTCTTCGGCTCGACGATCCACCACACCGACGTCGGTGGCTACGGCATCGGCGCTGGGGCCCGGGACGTGTTCGAAGAGGGCCTGTGGATCCCGATCTGCAAGCTGATGCGGGCCGGGGAACGCAACGAGGACGTGTGGAAGTTCATCTTGTCCAACGTCCGCCAGCCCGACCACATGGCCGGTGACCTGCATGCCCAGATGGCTTCGGCCGAGGTCGGCACGCAGCGCCTGTTGACCTTGTGCGACCAGCACGGCCTGGGGGACATCGACGCCCTCGCCTCGGAGATCATCGAGCGTTCGGAAGAGGCGACCCGGGCGAGCATCCGTCAGCTGCGTGGCGGCACGTACCGTTCCGACGCGGTTCTCGACCTCGCCGACGGGTCGAAGATCCAGATCGTCTGCGCGGTGACCGTCGACCCGGTCGCGGGGGAGATCCTCGTCGACTACACCGGTTCGTCGGGGGCGAGCTCGAGCGGGATCAACGTGGTGCGCAACTACACCCACGCGTACACGACGTTCACGGTGCGCTCCGTACTCAACCCCGAGCTGCCGAACAACTTCGGCAGCCTCGCCCCGATCAAGCTCGAGGCGCCGGAAGGGTCGATCGTCAACGCGGTGTCGCCCCAGCCCTGCACGGCGCGCCACGTCGTCGGCATGTTCCTGCCCAACGCGCTGCTCAAGGCGCTCGCCCAGATCGAGCCGGAGCAGGTGATGGCCGAGGGTTCCGGCGCGGTGTGGACGATGCAGGTCAGCGGGAACTACCCCGACGGCCGCCCGTTCATCACGGCGATGTTCACCTATGCCGGTGGGGTCGGCGCCCGGGCGCACAAGCCGGGCCTGTCCGCCTGTTCCTACCCGACGGGGGTGTCCGCCGTGCCGATCGAGGTCGTCGAGGTCTCCGCCCCGATCCGCTTCCGGCGCAAGCAGCTCCGCCGTGGCTCGGGTGGCGCCGGGGCGCAGATCGGGGGGATGGGCCAGACGATCGAGTTCACCGTCGACACGGACCGCCCGTGGCAACTCAACGCGGTGACCTCGCGGCTCGCCGATCCGCCGCAAGGGATCCTCGGCGGCCGCTCCGGTGAGCCCGGATCGTTCACCGTCAACGGTGAGCCGGTGCGGACCCAGTCGAGGGTCACGCTCCAGCCGGGGGACCTGGTCCGCCTCGACCTCCCCGGTGGAGGCGGGTACGGGGCTCC